>NZ_JBXAYQ010000002.1:0-320458 GCF_057359305.1 Komagataeibacter ossonobensis
CTTTTTATTGTTTGTCAGAATTTTACGGGAAAACCTTAGAACACGCTGTTGAAGGCAACCTGCGGTGAAATGACCTGTCCGGTGTTATGTCCCGCGAACATCGCGGTGACACCGGCAATAACACCAAAGCGGGGGGACCAGTTATATTCAACCGCGGGGGCGATAACCCAGTCACCCGATGCCTGCCCCAGAATGTTCTGGTATTTCCCCTGCGCATTGTAACCGCGCACCACGGACCCGTTGGCCCAGTCACGGGCCATGTCCATGGCGATCACCCATTTCTGGTTGACGCCATATTCCAGCGAAAAGCCGCTTTCCCCATACATGCCCGGATGCGCCAGTCCCCGGAACCCGGCCGAGGTGCCATAGCTGCTGACATCGGCAATATGCGCCTGCGTCAGCGCGCGGCGGAACGTGCCCCACATGCGCAGCCGCAGTTCATGATGACCGGGCAGGGTATAGGTGGACTGTTCCGTCAGCGCCACGCGGAAGGTATAGGTGCCGGTGCCCACCCCATCCTCGTCACGGCCCAGCCTGGTATAGTCACCCGATGGAAACGCCACCCCCACGAACAGGCTGAGGGCTGGGATATAACGCTTCGGGTCGGCATCAAGGTAGCGCCACATCACATCCACCGGCAGGTCACCCATTTTCAGCCCGCTGGTCGTGCCGCCATGGTGCCCCCGGCGCCAGCCATAGCTTATGTCCGGTGTCATCTGCAGGCTGATCGAATTGGTGATGGAATACTTGTACAGCGTGAAGTTCGATACGCTATGCGCCTTGTCCTTCAGCGACATTCCCCGCCCCGTGCTGTCCAGATAGCCAACGGGCTGGCTGTAGGCGAAATAGGGTTCCCACGCGAATACCCCCTTTTTCGTCAGGGCGCCTGATGGTGATACCAGCGACCCGGTGTACCACTGGGCATAATCTTCATGCAGTCCCTGCGACCCGGCGGCCGTGCCATTCCCCGTCCCGCCCGCGTGGGCCGTGGGCATGCCGACGCAGGCCGATGCAATCGATACCGCAACAAATAACATTGATTCCGGTATCGAAATATATGATGCTGGTTTGCGGGGGCGACCGGCGTCATGTGGTAATGCGGTCGCATTGCGCAGGGATGCGCTGCCCCGCCGCCTGTCGGCGCGGGCACGTATGAAGGAAATCATGGTTGTGGCCATTTCCTGATCGGGACGTCCCTTCACGCATGGCAGTGCGTGCCGGGCCTTATTGGTATTGGGGGCAGGGTATGGGGTGCCTGCTACATGCCCTGCAGCAGCAGGTATGGGGATATCAGGACATCAATGCTGTGCTCCTGGGCCAGCAGGCCGGTTGATCTGGCGGGGGAATGGCAGTTCCCCCGCCAGTTTCTTTTCAGGTTGTCGGGATATGTGGCTGTTCGTCCTTGCTGTCTGTTGTACTGCTGGTGTTGTTAAGGTATTTCCACCCCAGTATCAGCATGATGGCGACCACAGGCATGGTGGCCAGCGTGCAGGTGCCGTTGGGATAGTCAAACAGCATCAGCACCAGAACGCTGGCCAGAAAGCCAAGCGTCAGCCATGAGGTGAAGGGGGCTCCCGGCATTTCAAAACCGGCTGACCTGATGCGCCCGCTGCGGACCGCCTGGCGCAGTTTCATCTGGCTGACCACGATGAAACCCCACGTGCTGATGATGCCGATTGCCGCCATGTTTAGCACGATTTCAAATACCTGTGACGGGACGATATAGTTCAGCCCGACCCCCAGCAGGTAAACCGCAACTGTCAGCCAGATGCCGTTGGCGGGCACCGAATTTGCATTCATGCGGGCAAGGGATTGCGGCGCCGCCCCACCCAGCGCCATGGCGCGCAGCACGCGCCCGGTGGAATACAGGCCGGAATTCAGGCTGGATAGTGCCGCGGTCAGCACCACGATGTTCATGATCGTATCAACACCGGGTACGCCCAGGGTCTGGAAAAAGGTCACGAACGGACTGGTCCCGCCATGATAGGCCGTCCAGGGCAGCAGGTTGACCAGCAGCACTACCGACAGCACATAGAACAGGCCGATACGCCAGATGACACTGTTGATGCTGCGCGGCAGCACGGTGCGCACATCCGCGCATTCCCCGGCGGCCGTCCCGATCAGTTCAATGCCGGAATACGCGAACACCACCCCCTGTACCAGCAGCAGGCTGGCGATCAGGCCATGGGGGAAGATGCCGCCATTATCCGCAATCAGGTGCAGTCCCGTCGTATGGCCGCCCACCGGCATGCGCACGCCCAGAATGACACTGCCAATGACCAGGAACAGGCACAGCGCCACGATCTTGATGAGGGAGAACCAGAATTCGATCTCCCCGAACCACCGGACCCCCACCATGTTCAGCGTGGTGACGATACATAGCGCCATGAGGGCAAAGGCCCATTGCGGGATGGCGGCGAACGTACCCCAGAAATGCATGTACATTGCCACCGCCGTGATATCGACGATCCCGGTCGTGGCCCAGTTCATGAAGGACAGCCAGCCTGCGACAAAGGCGGCTTTTTCCCCCAGGAATTCCCGTGCATACGATACGAAGCTGCCGCAGGTGGGGCGGTACATCACCAGTTCACCCAGCGCGCGCATGATCAGGAACGAGAACACGCCACATATCAGATAGACAAGCGCAAGCGAGGGGCCCGCTACCTGCAGGCGCGATCCGGCCCCCATGAAAAGGCCCGTCCCGATCGCGCCGCCCACGGCGATCATCTGGATCTGGCGTGCGCCCAGCCCCTTGTGATAGCCATCATCCTCCTCTGGCACGATGGGGATGCTGTCTTCCAGCGCGGGGTCCGGTTTGCTCATGCTCTGGTCTCCGCCATGGTCGGCGCGGGGGAAAGGAAGAACGAGGGAGTTGTTCCTGCCGGGATGGAAAACGAAGGGCGCGCCGGGAATTCAGCAGGCATCTTCATAGTCTCCGTGGGGAAGGCTGTATAAAAAATATGCAGTTCCTGTTCCCATGACCGGACAACAGGCCGCAACCGCCGCAAACAGGGCATTCGCACGCGACAGGGTATGGAACGGGGCAGAAACGGAAAGAAATATCATGCATCATCAATTGGTTGTTCTGTCATGAACATTGTCAGACGAAATAACGACTGACAAGTATGGATGCCTTAATAAAAGCATTATGATTAAAAATTAAACATTATTTTCAAAACTTTGGCAGTAAATGCACAATAGTTAATCAGTGAGAAAGCCTTTCGACATGCTTAAAAAGGAATCTGCACAGCGGGCATTATGCGTCGGTGTGATCATGGGGGGGCTGATGGTTGCCGGTTTGGCAACAGTGCCCGCCCGTGCCGATAATGAGCGTTTTGAAGGCAGCGAACTGACACAGGACGCCCCGCAGTATTTCGTGCTGCGCCCGCAGGACAGCCAGACCGCCGCCGCGACAGGGGAACTGCGGCTGTCGGAAAGCGGGATCGATTTTACAAATGGTGAACTTCTGGAAGTTTCGCTGGAGCGGGGTAGCGACAGCCATCTTGTGTACAAGGTGGATTATGGACAGAACCCGACCCTGCCATCGGGGCGGATGCTCTGCCCGCTGCCGCTCAATCCGGTCTATCTGGATTTTGCCAGCCAGCCGGATGATGCGGACAGCTATCGCATGACCCTGTATTGCGGATCGCGCCCCGTGCCGTTTCGCGCCATTACGCCGGATCGTGCCGCGGCGGTGTTCAGTTACCGCCGCGCGGCGGATGCGCAGTGGGCGCACAGTGCGACCGAAGGGGGATACCTGCACGGGGCGGTGGCGCAGTACTGCACCCTGCACCATGACAGTGCGGGCGTGAATGCCTGCACAACGCGCGAAGAAGCGGCATACGCCACCATCATGTCCCGCCGGATTGCCCCGCCTGTCCTGAAACAGTGCGCAGCCTACGTCACGGGACTGCATGACCATGCGGGATATGTCAGTTTTGTCGGATTGCTGAACTGCGCGCGGGTGCGTGACAGTCGTGCGCTGTTCGATTACTGCAGCCAGCGCATGACCGGGCAGAAGCGGGAGGATGATACCCGTTTTCTGGATGGCAATCCGGTTCAGGCACAGGGTGCGGCGCTGTGCTTCAACGCGCTTGCCGCCCGTCAGGCGCGCAAGGAATAGGGATTACGGCCTTTTGGGTGTTTCAGGCGACATCGGGCACTTCTATGCCCGATACGAATTTGAACACATCTTCATGATGGAGCAGGAAAATACGGTGTTTCTTGCCCAGTTGCAGTGCCTCCTGCGTGTAGGGCGCATTTGATACGATCGCGCCCACGCTGGCCTTGCTGTCGGTCTTTTCCTTTATGCCCTGCCAGATCACGTCATCATGCACCGGCTTGCGATCCATCCAGCAATGAACCAGCATTTTCAGGTTATTGCGGTTGCACTGGATAACGGAACCCAGTCCCGTGGCCACGGGGGGGTGGGTGTCCCATCCCGCCTTTTCAATCCATTGTGAACAGAAAGCGGCGTATTCCGCCTGGTTCATGTCCTGGTGATAGGTGCTGGGCGTAATGGCGGTGGCGGCCGGCCTGCTGGCCGTGCTGGCGGCCATGGTGGTGATGTGCCCCTGTACGGCTTTCTGGATGCTGGGCCACAGCGTGTGGTATTCATGCCGCGTCAGCGTAGGCAGAAGCGTGCTGCGCACGAAGCGGTCAAGATACGTCGCCCACGAGGTATGGGAATGCGCGGTTGCTGTCGTGTCATGCGCATTCTGGTACCACCGTCCCAGCATGGCGGAATGCCGCTGCGCCAGTCCCAGACAGAGCCTGATGGCCTTGCGCCGCCGCGCCATAAGCCAGCATGCGCGCAGGATCAGCACCATGACCCATCCCGCCCCGCAGACCAGCATCAGCGTCAGGATCAGCGCCCCCAGTTTCTGGAATCCGCGCGTCATGAAAAAGATGTCGGTCGGTCGGGGTGTTTCCGCCTGCTGTACGATCACCGGCGGGGCGGCGGGCGGGGTGTCGTCCGCTTCGGTATGCTGCGGGCCGGTGGGGGTGGGGGTATCCATGGCGGCAGGCGCGGCAGGTGCAGGTGGCGCGAGCGGAACATGGGGGGCAGGGCGGTCTTCGGCTGCCATGGCCGCAACACCACCGACGGGGGCGATGTCGCCCGTCATGAAATACAGCGGCGGCAGGCCCGGCACCGGCGGCACGCGCCGCATCAGCGGCAGGCCGTTGCGGTTGGCTATTTTTTCCCAGCGGATATCGGGCGTGACACTGTGGCAGTCGCCCTGCCGGATCAGCGTTTTGCGCGCTGCGGGTGATTGTTGCGCGGCGATGGCCCGGTCGGACAGGGTACGCAGGATGGCATCATCCCCGCACGCCAGTGTGGGATGGACGGCAGTGAACAGGCCTGCGGCGCTCGCGCTTGCTGGCAGGCACAGAAGCAGGCAGGCACTGGCCCATATCCGCATGATGCTCGTTATCCTTCCGGTCTGGGAACGGGAATGTGCAGACCCGGGGTATCAGCAAATTGGAATGTATTAATGTACAGATGCCGATATGCAGAATACATACCTTTTTGTAAACAGGCTTTATTTAGTCCTGTTTGCCGGTATTGATCCTGCCCCGACATCGTGGGGCAAAAAAGTGGCATGTCCTTATCGGGGGGCTGCCCCCTTATCCAACTTATGGCGATGTTCACGAACTTCGCGGATGTTCATCAGGACAGATTGGAAGGCAGGAGCGGATGACTGACCGTTTTGCAATTGTGCTGGCGCGCCATCCCGCGGTCATCGGGGCGGAAGGCCTGTGTTACGGCCAGCGGGACGTTGCCCTGGCGGATGGATGGGAGCGCATGGCCGATGGCCTGCGCACCGTCATGCAGGGGGTGGGATGCAGGATTCTGTTCTCTTCACCGGCCCGGCGCTGCCAGATGGTGGCGGAACGGGTGGCACAGTTCATGAACCTGGATCTGAAGGTGGATTCACGTCTGCGTGAAATCAGCTTTGGCGAATGGGAGGGCCGTCCATGGACTCATATTTCACGCACGGCGCTTGATGCGTGGGCGGCCGATGTCAGTGATTTCACCCCCCCCGGTGGTGAAAGCGGTCGCGACCTGCGCACCCGTGTCCGGAGTTTCTGGACCGATATGCAGCAGTATGGCCAGTCCTGTGCCGTGCTGACCCATGGGGGGCCGCTGCGCCTCATGCAGGGAATGGTCCATGGCATGCCCGGCAGCCTGCTGGCCCCGTCGCCGCCCATGGGGTCGGTGCGGGTGATCGAGCAGGGTCCCTCCGGCATCAGGACAGGACAGTCAGAATCGCACATTCCGTCACAACTGCCGTTGCACCAAGAACGTCTCCGGTTTGGCCGCCAATCTGCCGTCGCGCGAACCGGCACATGACAAGGGCCGCCATGATCGCCACGGTGCAGGCAAGGGCCGCGCGGGCCGGGGGCAGCAGCACGACCGCGCTACCCGCGGCCAGGGTCATGCAGGCTGCCAGCGCATAACCCGGCAGGCGCGCCATGGAACTGGCCAGTCCGTCACTGCGCGCGGGCGGCAGGCGCCACAGCACCTCCACCATGGCCGCGCGTGCCAGCGCACCCGCTACCGGCATGGCCATGATGGCCACAGGTCCCGGCATGGCGGCCAGCGCCGTAACCCTCACCAGCAGCGCAATGACCAGCGCCATCACACCATAACTGCCCACCCGGCTGTCACGCATGATTTCCAGCTTCCGCGCCCTGTCTCCACCGCCGCCACAACCATCGGCCATGTCCGCCAGTCCGTCTTCATGCAGCCCGCCACAGGCCAGCAGCAGCATGCCGATACTCCATCCCGCGGCTGGCAGGGCCGCAATGCCCAGCCAGGTCAGTCCTGCATAAAGCAGGCCACCGCATGCCCCCATCCCCGCGCCGACCAGCGGCCAGCACCAGATGCTGCGTGTCATGGAATAGGGCAGATCATCCCGCGCCAGTCCCCCCACCGGCAGGCGGGTCAGCAGCCCGATCCCGCAGACAAGGTCGGCACGCAGGCGGGTCACGATGGTCATGCCTTTTCGCTGACCTGCGCCTGTGCAAACGTCGCCATGCCGCACAGGCAGGCGATGGCGGAACGCACAAGGGGAATGGCCAGCCCCGCGCCGGACCCTTCACCCAGTCGCAGCCCCAGTTCCAGCAGCGGCGACAGGTCAAGCGCTGCTGCCAGATGGGCATGTCCCCCTTCGGCCGAACAGTGGGACAGCCGGGTATGCGCCAGCCCGTGGGGGTGCAGCAGCGCCAGCGGGCTTGCCGCCGCCGTACAGATGAACCCGTCCAGCAGCACGGGAATGTTCCCGTACCGCGCGGCGATGACCGCGCCCAGGATGGCCGCCAGTTCATGCCCGCCAAGGTAACGCGCAATAGTCAGCGGATCCGTCAGCTGCGTGCCGTGGTGGTCCAGCGTGCGGTCGATCACCATGGCCTTGTGCCGCACCCCCGCATCATCCAGCCCGGTGCCGCGTCCGGCCCATTTCGTGCCCCCGCCGCCAAACAGGGCGGCACAGAGGGCGGCGGCAGGGGTCGTGTTGCCAATCCCCATTTCCCCCAGGCACAGCAGGTCCGTATCCGCCCGCACGGCCCGCATGCCGGTGGTCAGCGCGCGCAGGAAGGTCGCCTCGTCCATGGCGGGGGCGTGGGTCATGTCGGCGGTGGGGCGCAGGTCCTCGACCTCAACGACATGCAGGCGCGCACCGCTGACGCGGGCGATCTGGTTGATGGCGGCCCCGCCGTTGCGGAAATTCGCGACCATCTGGCGCGTGACATCAGCAGGCCACGGTGTCACACCCTGCGCTGTCACGCCGTGATTGCCGGCAAAGACGATGATATCCACCCGTTCGGCGCGGGGGCGGTCGGTGTGCTGCCACTGTCCGGCCCAGCGGGCCAGTTCCTCCAGCCGTCCCAGGCTGCCCGGTGGCTTGGTCAGCTGGCTGTCATGTCCGGTTATGGCGGCATCCGCCCCCATGTTGGGCGGGGGCAGGTCACGGCATAGCTGGCACAGCGCGGCCATGTCGCGTGGAAAGGAAAGACGGGATGGCATGGGCAGCGTTGTGTGGTCTTATGCGCCCGGATGCAAGATGGCGGAGGATAAAATGAAGACGGCGGCCCAACCCGATACGATGTCCGGCATGCAGGGTTGCATTTTCGTGCTGGGGGGCGCGCGTTCGGGCAAGAGCCGTTTTGCCGAAAACCTGTTCCCCCAATGGCCCGCGCCATGGACCTACCTTGCCACCTGCCAGCCCCATGACGGGGAAATGACGCAGCGCGTGACCCACCACCGGGCGCGGCGGGGCGCAGGCTGGCATACGGTCGAGGAACCGCTGGACCTGCCTGCGGCCCTGGACGGGGCGGGTACGTCGCCCGTTCTGGTGGACTGCCTGACGCTGTGGCTGACCAACCTCATGCTGGGTGAACATGATGTTACGGGCGCCACGCAGGCGCTACTGGCAGCCCTGCGCCGCCGCATGGGGCCGACCGTACTGGTGTCAAACGAGGTGGGCCAGGGCATCGTCCCTGATAATGCGCTGGCGCGTCGCTTCCGTGATGAGGCAGGCTGGCTGCACCAGTCCGTTGCGCGGGATGTCGCGCGCGTGGTTTTTATAGTGGCTGGCCTGCCGATGGAGATGAAATGACCTTTACCCCCGAAGAAATTCGTCATCGTGAAAAAATGGCCAGACGCAAGGCCGTGCAGGACAGGGAAGTCAGCAGCAAATCCATCGAGAAGGGATTGCTGGCGGTCCATACCGGCACAGGCAAGGGCAAGTCCACCGCCGCCTTTGGCATGGCGTTGCGCACGCTGGCCCATGGCGGGCGCATCGTGGTGATCCAGTTCATCAAGGGGGCGTGGAACACGGGGGAACGCAAGGCGCTGGAACGCTTTGGCGACCAGGTTGAATGGCACGCGCTGGGCGAAGGCTTTACATGGAATACACAGGACCGCACCCGCGACATCGCCAACTGCCGTGCCGCGTGGGAGCAGGCGCGCGCGGCCATGCGGCGCGCGGACGTGGCGATGGTGATCCTGGACGAACTCAATATCGCGCTGCGGTATGACTATCTGCCGGTTGATGCGGTGCTGGCCGATATTGCCGCCCGTCCCGCCATGCAGCATGTCGTCGTGACCGGCCGCAACGCCCGCCCGGCCATGATCGAGGCCGCCGATCTGGTGACCGAAATGACGCAGGTCGCCCATCATTTCAAAAAGGGGGTCAAGGCGCAGGCCGGGATCGAGTTCTGATGCCGGCCCGCGCGCTCATGTTCCAGGGCACCGGGTCCAGCGTGGGCAAGTCGGTGCTGGTGGCGGGTCTGTGCCGTGCCCTGACGCGCCGTGGCCTGCGCGTAAGCCCGTTCAAGCCGCAGAACATGTCCAACAATGCCGCGGTAACAGCGGATGGCGGCGAAATCGGGCGCGCGCAGGCGCTACAGGCGCGGGCCTGCGGGGTGCCGCTGTCGGTGGACATGAACCCCGTGCTGCTCAAGCCGCAGGGCATGACCGGATCGCAGCTTGTGGTGCGCGGGCACATGCGCGGACAGGTGCGGGCACGCGATTTCCAGTCCTTCAAGCGCGGCCTGATGCCCGAGGTACTAAACAGTTTCCACACCCTTGCCGGTCAGGCGGACATCGTGCTGGTCGAAGGTGCCGGATCGGCGTCGGAGGTCAACCTGCGGGCCGATGACATCGCCAATATGGGTTTTGCACAGGCGGCGGATGTTGATGTCGTGCTGGTGGGCGATATTGACCGTGGCGGCGTGATCGCCAGCCTTGTCGGCACGCAGGCTGTCGTGGCCGCTGATGACGCGCGGCGCATAAGGGGCTTTATCGTCAATCGCATGCGTGGCGATCCATCCCTGTTTGATGCCGGGATGGCGGCGATTGCCGACATGACCGGCTGGCGGCCCGTGGGGCTTGTGCCCTTCCTGGACCGCGTGCGCGACCTGCCGGCGGAAGATGCCGCCGACCTGCGCGCGGGTGGAGGCGGCAGTGGGACGCAGGGCGTGCGCATTGCCGTGCCCTGCCTGCCCATGATCGCCAATTTTGATGACCTCGACCCGCTTGCGGCGGAAGATGGCGTCAGCCTGACCATGGTGCAGCGGGGACAGGTGCTGCCGCCCTGTGACCTTGTGATCCTGCCCGGGGCCAAGGCGACCATCGCCGACCTTGCGGCGTTGCGGGACGAAGGGTGGGATATCGACATCCACGCCCATGTCCGTCGTGGTGGACATGTCATGGGCATATGCGGTGGCTACCAGATGCTCGGCCGCAGCATTGCTGACCCCGGGGGGATCGAGGGACCACCCGCCACCGTGGCGGGGCTGGGTCTGCTTGATGTGACAACCGTGCTGGAAGGCAGCAAGCAGCTGGAGGATGTTACAGGTGTGCTTTTGCCCGAAAGCA
Organism: Komagataeibacter ossonobensis; assembly: GCF_057359305.1. NCBI lineage: Bacteria > Pseudomonadati > Pseudomonadota > Alphaproteobacteria > Acetobacterales > Acetobacteraceae > Komagataeibacter > Komagataeibacter ossonobensis. Next base: position 10,385 of record NZ_JBXAYQ010000002.1, read on the forward strand.
TGCCCCTGCGTGGTTATGAGATGCATATCGGCCGCACCATCGGCCCCGACCATGACGCGCGCCCGCTGATCGATCTGGACGGGCGGTATGATGGCGCGGTCAGCCCTTCGGGCCGGATATGGGGTACCTATGTGCATGGCCTGCTGGCCGATGGCCGGGCAAGGGCGGCATTGCTGGCGCGGCTTGGCGCATGTTCGCACGCGCGGGACCATGATGCGACAGTGGATACAGCACTTGATGCGCTGGCGGACCATCTGGAAATGCATCTCGATATCGACGGCCTGCTGGCCATGGCGCGCCCGGTGCAGGGCTGAACACCCGTTGCCGTCCCATCATGTGGGAAATGGTTTATAATGACCAATCGCTTCATCTATCCGGACGTGATTGCTGAAATCCGGGCCGTCTGTTCGGAACATCTTGCCGGGCAGGTATCGGCTGACAAAGTGCAGCGTACCGTCCAGCGCACCGAATATGCGATCGTCGCGATTTTCTCATCGATATGGAAGGGCGGCTGGAACTGGCCAAGTCTGGCATTGATGGGGATGCGCAAGGGATTGCAGACGCGCAGGATTGCGCGTGCGATCCTGACCGGGTTGCTGCAGCGCGAAAACGAAGCCACATGAACGGCAAGGGTACAAACAGCTTCGTCGGGACGCCGTCTTTTTGAAAAAAGCCGGTCCCTGCTGTTTTCAGGTATGTTTCAGGCACGCATGCTGGATCAGCGCCGCCGTGCTGCCCGGGCCAGCAGGGCCGTGGCTGTCATGCCCGCCAGTGTCTGGATCAGGCAGGCGCGGCGGTACAGCGCCAGCGCACGATGCAGGTCGGCCGGGCGCAGGTCAGGTGTGCCGTCGCCCACCCATGGCTCGGCCACGCGCACGCCATCATAGGCGCGCGGACCAGACAGGCGAATGCCCAGCGCGCCCGCCATCGCTGCTTCCGGCCATCCGGCATTGGGGGAACGATGCTGACGGGCGTCGCGCCACAGGATGCGCACGGCGTCCCGCGCGCTCATTCCCTTCAGGGTCCGGGCGGCAAGGATGATCCACAATGCTGACAGGCGCGACGCAGGCAGGTTGACCAGATCATCCAGCCTTGCCGCCGCATAGCCAAAGGCTTCATGTCGGGGCGTGCGGTGGCCGATCATGCTGTCCGCCGTGTTGACCGATTTATAGAAGACCGCGCCCGGCAGGCCACCTGCCGCCATCCACAGCAGGGGGGCCACGATGCCGTCGGAAAAGTTTTCGGCCAGTGTCTCGGTCGCGGCCCGCAGCACGCCCGCCTCATCCAGTTGTTCGGGGTCACGGCCCACAATGTGGGAGACCGCGCGCCGGGCGGCGGGCAGGCTGGCCTGTGCCTGTATCGCCACGGCTTCGACATGGTCATGCAGCGAACGCTGGGCGACAAGGGAACTGGCCAGTAACGCCGTCAGTGGTAGTGCCAGCCATCGGGGCAGGACACGGCGGATGACGTGATCCATCAGCATGGCGGCTGCCGTGGGCACCGATACAATCAGCATGCTGGCCACAAAACCGTTGGCCCGGCGTCGGGCCGGGGCGGCGTCTGGTGTATTGAGCCGCCTGTCCAGCAAGCCGATCAGTCCCCCGATCCACATGACCGGATGCCCGACCCGGCGCACCAGCGCCTGCGGGTAGCCCACGGCCATGTCGGTCATTGACGCAATGCAGGTGGCACCAAGGTTTCGCAGCATGAAAAGGGCGGGGCGCATGTCCGCGTGGATATGGTGCGGTCCGTTACGGGTCAAGGGCACGCATCATGAACCCGTCAGAGCCGGAATACCGGAACGCCGCAGTTGGTGCGGAACTGGTTGACGGGATGTGCAAAAGTTTACCTGCCGCCCGTTTTTCCGCGATCAATATTTCTTGCATTAATAAATATGTCGGAAAAATGGACTAGGCATTTATCCAGACCTCACGGATATAGTGAGCATTCGGATCAAGAGAGACATGACATAACGGGTAGGCATTTTTGGGTATCAGTGGTTTACGGTTCACTTCGTCGCGGCGGCGGTTCATGCAGGGACTGGCAGGGATTGCCGCATGCAGTACGGTTCTTGCCTCTCCCCCGGGTCATGCCAGTCGGCCCGTGCCCTATGCGCCGCGTTTTTTCACCCCCGTCGAATGGGCGTTCCTGATCGCCGCATGTGACCGACTGATCCCGGCCGATGAAAACGGTCCCGGCGCGCTGGCGCTGGATGTGCCGCGTTTCATCGACATGCAGATGGACACTCCCTACGCCCATGGCGCGCAGTGGTACATGCAGGGCCCCTTCGTGCAGGGGCCGGACAACCTTGGCTATCAGTTGCCTTATGCCCCGCGAGACCTGTACCGGCGCGGGATTGCGGGCATGAACGCGCATGCCGCAACCCGCCATGGCGCACCGTTTGCAGGCCTTGCGCCCGCATTGCAGGACGATCTGCTGCGCGGGGCCGAAAACGGCAGCATGACCTTTGGCGACATGCCATCCACCGTGTTCTTTGACCAGTTGCTGGCCAATGTGATGGAAGGCGGGTTTTGTGATCCCATCCATGGCGGCAATACCGGCCTGGGTGGCTGGACCATGCTGGGCTTTCCCGGTGCGCGGGCGGATTTCATGGACTGGGTGGACCAGTATGGTGCGCATTACCCGCTGGGCAGTGTCTCCATTTCGGGAGAAACGGCATGAGTGATGACGCACGCAGGCTGCACCCGGTTGATGTGGTGATCGTGGGCGGTGGCTGGGCCGGGTCGATCATGGCCAAGGAAATGACCGAGGCCGGGCGGTCGGTCGTCATGCTGGAACGCGGGCCGGACCGCAGCACGGCGGCGGATGGAGCCTATCCTGCCTCGATTGATGAACTGGAGGGCAATTTCCGGTACAAACTGTTCCAGGACCTGTCGAAAAGCACCGTCACCATACGCAACAACAGCCAGCAGACGGCATTGCCCTATCGCCGCATGGCCGCCTTCCTGCCCGGTGAGGGCGTGGGTGGGGCGGGCCTGCACTGGTCGGGTGTGCATTTCCGCATGCCACCTGATGATCTGCGGCTGCGCACGCGCGTGATCGAGAAATACGGCGCCAAATTCATTCCCGAAGGCATGAACCTGCAGGATTACGGCGTCAGTTACGAGGAACTGGAACCCTTTTTCGACAAGGCGGAAAAGGTATTCGGCACATCGGGCGAAGCGTACATGGTCAAGGGACAGGTGGTGGGTAAGGGGAACGTGTTCTCCCCCTCACGCTCGGACCATTTCCCGCTGCCCGCGCTGAAGGATGTCTATACCGCGCATCTGTTCCGCAAGGCGGCGGAGGAAGTGGGCTTCCACCCCTATTCCCTGCCTGCGGCCAATGCATCGCGGCAGTATATCAATCCGTATGGCGCGCAGATGGGGCCGTGCAATTTCTGCGGTTATTGCAGCGGGTATGCCTGTTACATGTATTCCAAGGCATCGCCCAACGTGAACATCCTGCCGGTATTGCGGCGGCACCCGTTGTTTGAACTGCGTGCCAACTGTCACGTGCTGAAGGTCGAACTGGATGCGGATGGCAGGCGGGCGACCGGCGTCACCTATACCGATTCCGACGGCAAGGTGGTGACCCAGCCTGCGGAAATGGTGATCCTGACGGCGTTCCAGTTCCATAATGTCCGGCTCATGCTGCTGTCGGGCATTGGCAGGCCTTATGACCCCGTACACAACGAAGGGGTGGTGGGGCGCAATTTTGTCTACCAGAACGTGACGACCAGTAATGTCTGGCTCGATCGCAGTATTGATACAAATCAGTATGTCGGCGCTGGCGGCGGTGGCGTGGCATTTGATGATTTCAACAGCGAAAACTTCGACCATGGCCCGCTGGGTTTCGTGGGGGGATCGCCGGTATGGGTGAACCAGGCGGGTGTGAAGGCAATTGCCGCCGCTCATTCCGGCGGGCCGCCGGGTACGCCGCGCTGGGGATCCGCATGGAAGGCAGGCGTGATCGATACCTACCGCCATTCCCTGCGGATTGATGCGCATGGGGCGAACATGGCCTATCGGGACGTGTATCTGGACCTCGACCCGACATGGAAGGATGCCTACGGACAGCCGCTGCTGCGCATGACGTTTGACTGGAAAGACAATGACATCCGCATGAATCGCTATGTGGTGGACAAGATCGGTGACGTGGCGAAGGCCATGGGCGCGCGCCGCGTCAATCTGACAAAACGCGAATTCGGCAGGCCGTTTGATACAAGACAGTACCAGACCACCCATCTGGGTGGCGGCGCGGTAATGGGCACTGATCCGGGGACCAGTGCGCTCAACCGCTACCTGCAGTCATGGGATGTGCATAATGTGTTCGTAATCGGGGCGAACGCCTTTCCGCAGGGAACAGGGTACAACCCAACGGGCATGGTTGCTGCACTGGCGTACTGGGCGGCCCACCATATCCGCACGACCTACCTGTCCCATCCCGGGCCACTGGCGGGATGAGGGCCGTGACATGGACAGGCCGGCTTTGCATGCTGGCCGGTGCAATGCTTGCGGTGATGGTGTGCGGGCTGGCCGCACGCGCGCAGGGACAGGCACAGGGTGACGTGATCGCGCGCGGGGAATACGTGGCCCGCGCGGCCGATTGCGCAGCCTGCCACACCGTGCCCGGTGAGGCGCCATTTGCCGGGGGCATGGCCTTCCACCTGCCGACCGGCACGCTGTATGCCCCCAATATCACCCCGGACCGGCAGACCGGCATTGGCCAGTATTCCGAAGCCGAGTTCAGCCGTGCCCTGCGCCGGGGCATCCGCCGCGACGGGGCGACGCTGTACCCGGCCATGCCCTATCCATCCTACGCACGCCTGACGGATGAGGACGTGCACGTGTTGTATGTCTATTTCATGCACGGCGTGAAACCCGTCGCGCATGCGGTGGCGCAGGACGGCATGTCGTGGCCGATGTCCATGCGCTGGCCGCTTTCCATCTGGCGCACGCTGTATGCACCGGATCCGAAGGCCGTGCGGCATGACCTGGACCGCCGTACCTTTGCCGACCCGCTGGTCGCCCGTGGCAGTTATCTGGTCGAAGGACCGGGACATTGCGGCGCATGCCATACGCCACGTGCCCTGACCATGCAGGAAAAGGCCCTGACGGCGGAGGATGGACCGCTGTACCTGTCGGGGGGGGACGCGGTGGATGGCTGGCGTCCCGTCAGCCTGCGCGGGGAAAACCGCACCGGGCTGGGGCGGTGGAATGAACATGACATCGTGCGTTTCCTGGCTACCGGGCGCATGCCGCTGGGGGCTGCCTTTGGTGGCATGACGGATGCCATCGGCCATGGCACGCAGCACATGACGGATGAGGACCGCCTGGCGATCGCGCGTTACCTCAAGACCCTGTCGCCCGCCGCACCGGCAGTGGCGCGGGGCTGGACCTATGATCCGGCGATGACCGATGCCCTGCACGCGGGCGATGTTTCAGCCCGGGGCGCACGTGCTTATGTCGATAGCTGTGCCGCCTGCCACCGCACCGATGGCCACGGTTATCCCACCACGTTTCCCCCACTGGCGGGCAACCCGGTGGTCATGGACCCAAAACCCGATTCCCTGATCCGCATCGTGCTGGAGGGCAATACCCTGCGTGCCACGCGGCAGGCACCCTCCGCGTTTGTCATGCCCGGGTTCGCCGCGCGTATGGATGATCATGCCGTGGCGGATACCGTCACCTTCATCCGCGCGGCATGGGGCAATGACGCGCCCGCCGTAACAGCGGCGGACGTGGCGCGGATACGGCGCACACTGTCGCCCGAACACCCGCCCGTATCCGTGCCCATGAACTGATTGTGAACCATGCGCGGGGACGCGTTCGATTGCCCTTGTCCCCCGGACTTGCATGAATGGCCTGATATCCAGCACCGGGGGAGACGATGACCATGTCCATGCACAGGCGTGACCTGTTCCGTGCCATCCTGCCACTGGCCATCGGCATGGCGGGTGTCGCGCATGCGGCGGAACCGGCGCATGATGCCACCAACCGCGATCATGGCGTGGCGCCGTCCGGCCCGTTTGAAATCGTGGCCCGGTTTGATGGTCCCGGCCCGTCGGGAATTGCAGTAACGCATGGGCGCGTATTCGTGGGTTTTCCCCGCCATGCGGTCAATCACCACGGTGCGACCCTTGCGGAACTGAAGGACGGGAAGCTGTATCCCTATCCTGATGCCGCGCACAGCATGCCATCCGACCAGCCGCCTGCAAACCGCCTCATGTCCGTGCATGGCATGACGACGGATGCGCGGGGACGGTTATGGGCCATTGATGATGGCAAGCTGGCCGGGCAGCCACTTGCCCCCGGTGCGGCGAAGATCATCGGCATTGATCCCGAAACGGACCGGATTTTCGCCAGCATCATCCTGCGCGCGCCGACCCTGCTTGCGGACAGCCACATGAACGACCTGCGGGTGGATCTGACGCATGGGGCGCAGGGCACGGTGTATGTGACCGATTCCTCCTTTGGCATGTCGCCTGCCCTTGTGGTGGTGGATATCGCGACAGGGCGGCAGCGCCGGGTGCTGGCCGATCATCCCTCCATTCAGGCGGAGCGCCCCTTCATGGCAGTGGTGGAGGGACGGCCACTGGTGTTCGATCCCCCCCGGCACCCGCCCGCCTTCGTCTGGGGCGGGGTGGATGGCATTACCCTGTCACCCGACAGCGCCACGCTGTATTACAGCCCCCTGACCAGTAGGCGGCTGTACAGCATTCCCACCGGCCTTCTGGCCGATTTTTCCAACACTGATGCGCAGCTTGCAGCCGGGATCCGCGACCTGGGGGAAAAGGGCGTGGCCGATGGGCTGGCCAATGATGCAGGGGGGCGGATCTACACCACTAATTTCGAACATGATGCCATTTTCCGCCGTAATGTCGACGGGACGTTCGATACCATGGTGCATGACCCGCGCATTCTTTCACCCGACGGGATATTCGTTGATGGCGACATGGTTTACTGCACGCTGGGACAGTGGAACCGGCTGGGTGGCCTGAATGGCGGGCATGACCTGCGGGTACCCCCCTATTACCTGATCCGCTTTCCCACCGATGCCCCCGTGGCCATGGATGCGACAAAGCCCGCGCACGGTTAGTTGCCCCTTTCCCCCGGCGCTGAATTGCGGCAACAATCCCAGTCATGAATATTATGTCGCGTATGATCCTGCCGCTCATGCGGCGTCTGGAACCCGAGACCGCCCATCGTGTCGCCCTTGATGCCCTGCAGCTGGGGCTGGGCGGGGTGTCCTGCCCCGGGAAAGATGACCCGGCGCTGTCGGTGCGGGCCATGGGCCTGCGGTTTCCCAACCCCATCGGCATGGCGGCGGGGTTTGACAAGAACGCGCTGGTCGTGCGCCCGCTGGCACGCTCGGGCTTTGGTTTTGTCGAAGCCGGAACCGTGACCCCGCGCCCGCAGCCCGGCAACCCGCAGCCGCGCCTGTTCCGGCTGACGGAAGACCGCGCCATCATCAACCGCATGGGCTTCAACAATCAGGGCATCGATCGCTTTGCCGTACGCATGGCCCGCCTGCACCGCGTGTTATCCCCGCGCCGCACACCGGGTGCGCAGGTGCCGGTGGGGGCGAATCTTGGCATCAACAAGACCGGTGCAGACCCCGAACGCGATTATCCCATGCTGGTCGGGCGGGTTAAGCATTATGCCGATTACATCGTCATCAACCTGTCATCGCCCAATACGCCGGGCCTGCGCGACCTGCTGGAGGCCACGCGGCTGAAGGGTATCCTGGACGCGATCAATACGGCCCACCCCGAACGGCCGCCGCTGCTGGTCAAGATATCGCCCGACATCGCGCATGATGACGTGCCCGCGGTGGTCGAGGCCGCGATTGCCGGTGGCGTGCAGGGGCTGATTGTCTCCAACACCACCATTTCCCGCCCGGCGGGGCTGCGCAGCCCGTATGCCAGCGAAACCGGCGGCCTGTCCGGCCGGCCGCTGCGCGCGCTGGCGCAGGACATGCTGACCCGCGTGGCACAGGTGGCGAATGGCCGCGTGGCGCTGGTGGCCTGTGGCGGGATCGAAACCGGGGCCGATATCGTGGACCGGGTACGCGCGGGTGCCGACCTGGTGCAGATCTATACGTCCTATGTTTACGAAGGGCCGGGCATCATTGCGCGCCTGAAGGCCGAAACCCTGCGCGCGCTGCGTGCCGAAGGGTTCGAGACACTGGCCGATGCCAAGGGGACTGCCGGCAAATGAAATGGCATGACGGGCTGTCCACGCTGAACGGTGATTATGACGGCTACATCCTCGACCTGTGGGGGGTCGTGCATAATGGGGTTCAGCCCTATCCCGGGGTTCTGGAATGCCTGCAGCGCCTGCGTGAGGCGGGCCGTCGTGTCGTGCTGCTGTCCAACGCGCCACGCCGGACCGCAACGGTAGAGCCAAACCTGCGTCGTATGGGCGTCAGCGCCGACCTGTATGACGCCATCATGACCAGTGGCGAATGCACCCACCGTATGTTGTCCAGCCGCGATGACCCGTGGTTTGCCGCACTGGGACGGCGCATGATCCATCTTGGCCCGGAAAAGGACGTGGATGTCTTTACCGGGCTGGACCTTGATGTGGTCACCGACCCGGCCGATGCGGATTTCGTGCTTAATACCGGACCGGATGCCGAACTGGGGGAGGAAGACATCGCCCCCTACCTGCCGCTGCTGGACCGCTGTGCCGCGCAAAGCCTGCCCATGATCTGCGCCAATCCGGACCAGCAGGTCATCCGCGGTACGCAGCGCCTGATCTGCGCGGGGGCCATGGCAAGCTGGTATGCGGAACATGGCCGTGACGTGCGCTGGATCGGCAAGCCCTATCCTGAAGTGTACGGACTGGCGCTGTCATTGCTGGATGTACCGCGCGATCGCGTGCTGGCGCTGGGGGATGCGCTGGCGACCGACATGCGTGGGGCTGCCACTGTCGGGATTGATGGCTGCTGGGTGCTGGGAGGCATCCATCAGGAAATGCTGGGCGGTAGCTGGGCGCAGGGGCGCAACCCGGATTATGACCTTGCCGTGGAAGAAGCCACGGCTGCCGGGCTTGCGCCGGTCGCCTGCGTGCCGTCGCTGCGCTGGTAAGGGCTGCGTCTCCGGTCAGGCATGACCGGAGGAGGCGCTGTACCACGCAGGGTCAATGCGCACGCTGGCCAGCGCCTGCCGCCACTTTGCATTGTGATCGGCCCCGAATACGATGTTTTCGGTGGCCGGGGCCGCGATCCATGCGTCGTGGTGCAACATTTCTTCTTCCAGTTGCCCTGCTTCCCAACTGGCATGCCCCATGGCCAGCAGCGCATGGGCGGGACCATTGCCATCGGCAATGTCACGCAGCACGTCCAGGCTGGCGGTAAGCGTGGTGGTGCGGTCCACCGGCAGGCTACCGTCACCGCTCCAGTCCGATGTATGCAGCACGAAGCCCCGCCCGTTATCCATCGGGCCGCCCGCGCACAGGTTGATGCGGCGACGCGGGGGGACGGGGGCGATGCCAAGCTGTTCCAGCACATCATCCAGTACAGGCTGCGACAGGCGACGGTTGACGACAAGGCCCATGGCCCCATCCTCGGGCGAATGGGCGCACAGATAGATGACACTGCGCGCGAAAGCGGGATCAGTCAGGGCAGGGGTGGCCACAAGCAGGTGACCTGTCAGGCTGCAGCCTGGAGTTGTCGCAAAGGAAGCCATACACCACCATAGAACCGGAATTGCCCCCCTTTGCAACCATTTCAGGCATGATCTGTGGTGTGATTGTTCTCAATGACGGATGGCCTGCAATATGCAAGGCTTGCCGTTACATGCAGGAAGGAGACCGACCATGAAGCAGACCGCATTGGTAACCGGTGCCACAGCCGGATTCGGCAGGGCGATTGCCAACCGCCTTGTGCATGACGGATACCGTGTCATCGCAACCGGTCGCAGGCAGGAACGTCTGGATGCACTGGCGGCGGAACTGGGGCCGGACCTGCTGCCCTTCCGGCTGGACATGGATGATGCCGCCGCCATCGCGGCCCTGCTGGGCAGCCTGCCGGAGGGATGGCGCGATGTGGACGTGCTGGTCAACAATGCCGGACTGGCGCTGGGCATGGAAAAGGCACAGGACGCGGATATCGCCAACTGGCAGACCATGATTTCCACCAATGTGACCGGCATGGTCGAACTGACCCGTGTATTGCTGCCCGGCATGGTGGCGCGCGATCGCGGGCATGTCGTTACCCTGGGCAGCACGGCTGGCACATATCCCTATACCGGCGGCAATGTGTATGGCGCGACCAAGGCGTTTGTCAGGCAGTTCACGCGCAACCTGCGCTGTGACCTGCTGGGCCATAATGTGCGTGTGACGAACCTTGAGCCTGGCCTGTGCGGGGGGAGTGAGTTCAGTCAGGTGCGCCTGCGTGATGATGCGAAGGCGGCGGCGGTGTACGAAGGGACCAGGCCACTGCTGCCGACCGATATTGCTGAAGCGGTGGCCTGGGTCCTGTCCCTGCCGCGGCATGTCAACATCAATGAAATCGAGATGATGCCGGTCTGTCAGGCGGCGGGCGGGCTTGCAGTGGCGCGGGGGATGAAGGACTGATCATGGCGCGCAAGACAAAGGATATGAGTAACAGGCTGGCGCGTCAGTTCTGCGTGCGCAACGGGCATGATTTTTCCCTGGCGTCCTGTCCCACGCGGGCGGCGGAAGCGTGCGGACTGGATAAGAAAACCGGCAAGCAGTTGCTGAAGGAACGCATTGGCCGCCTGTCACAACTGCAATCCGTTCTGTACGCCAATGGCACATGGTCCGTGCTGGTCGTGCTGCAGGCGCTGGATGCGGGGGGTAAGGATGGCGTGATCAAGCATGTCATGTCCGGCATCAACCCGCAGGGTGTCAGCGTGACATCATTCAAGCAGCCCGGCCCGGTTGAACTGTCGCATGGTTACCTGTGGCGTGAACATCTGGCAGCGCCCGCGGCAGGTCGCATCGGCATTTTCAACCGCAGTCATTATGAGGAAGTACTGGTCACCCGCGTGCATCCCGAACTGCTGGATCATGAATGCCTGCCCGCTTCGCTGCGCAGAAAGTCGACATTCTGGCAGGACCGGTATCAGGATATCAGCCATTTCGAACAGTATATAGCGCGTCAGGGTACGATCGTGCTGAAATTCTTCCTGCATCTGTCAAAGGAAGAACAGCGCAAGCGCTTCCTGCGCCGGATCGAGCATCGCGCCAAGAACTGGAAATTCTCGCCAGCCGACATCCATGAACGGCAGTACTGGGATGATTACCAGAGCGCGTATGAGGAAGCGATCCGCCGCACCGCCCATCCCGATGCGCCGTGGTTTGTGGTGCCTGCCGACCAGAAATGGTTTGAGCGGCTGGTGGTGATCGAGGCCATAATCGACGCGCTGGAAAAGCTGCATCTGAAAATGCCGGCATCCGATCCCGCCATGGAGGCGGAAATGGAAAAGGCCCGTAAGCAGCTTGAGGCAGAAGCACCACAAAGTCCTCATCACGCCGTTCATTGACGTGCGTGCCCACACCCCGCAAAAGATTGTGATCTTGTGTGAATGGAGAACAGTCATGGCGGTAACGCGCTGGCATATACGTGGGGTGATGGGGCTGGCGGCGGTCCTGGCGGTGCAGGGCGCGCTTATGGCGCCAGCCGAGGCACGTCGCCACCATCACCACAGGCGGGAACAGGCCGGGGAAGAGTACCAGCAGTCCGGCAGTGAAAAGGACAATGCACAGACCCAGGCCATTGCCAGCCCCATGCCGGAATCCTGCGATGACCGTAAATTTCTTGCCGATGTCGAAGCGGCGGAAAGCAGGCAGGGCGACCAGCCTGATCGGGTCGAGCATGTCTGTGGCCGTGTGATCGCGGTGTCCGCGTCAAAACGGACCCGCAGTGGCCTGCATGGCTATTTCTATGTTGATGTCGGCAATGGCGTGTCCATCCGCATCGTGTCCGATCTGGACCGCATGTCCGCACCCGCATGGCCGTGGGTGGCCAAGGGCGATCAGGCGGATGTGCTGGGTCGGTATTACTATGACAACGCACGTAGCCAGGGCATTGACTGGACCCATCATGGCACCGGTCGCACCTGGCCTGTGGCGGGATATGTGACGGTCAACGGCACGCGTTACCAGTAAGGAACCGTTTTAGATCCCGGGGAAGTTTTTGGGTGCTGCCTTTATTTAAAAAAGGCGGCGTTCCTTAAGGCTTTTTGAAAAAAGCTTCACCAAAAACTTTTACTTCTGTCGGCGTATCATTCAGCCGCGCGGGGCCAGCAGGATAATGGCAGCCCCCACCAGGCAGATCGCAGCCCCCCCGATATCCCAGCGATCAGGCGGCAGCTTTTCCACCAGCCATGACCAGATCAGGCTGGCGGCAATATAGACACCCCCATAAATGGCATAGGCGCGACCCGCGTTATCGGCCGGGCTGAATGTCAGCAACCATGCAAACAGCACCAGCGACAGGCAGCCCGGTACCAGAACCAGTGCCGAACGTCCCATACGCATCCACGCCCAGAAACAGAAACATCCGCAGATTTCCGCAAATGCGGCGGGAACATAAATGGCAGCGGTCAGCATGGGATTCCTTTCGGGGACAAAAAGTACAAAAAAACAGGGACCATTTCTGGTCCCTGTCATTTTTCAGGCAATAGTCACAAGGGCTTTGTCAGTCGGCGGCTTCTTCTTCCCGCGTGCTGTCACCTTCATCCCCTTCGGTAGACGGGTTTTCCGCCTGCGAGATGTATTCAAAGTCCAGCTTGCCATCTTTGAGGGTGATCTTGGCAACACCCCCCTTGGTCAGCTTGCCGAACAGAAGTTCTTCCGCCAGCGGCTTCTTGATGTATTCCTGAATGACACGGCCAAGCGGGCGTGCGCCATACAGGCGGTCGTAACCACGTTCCGCCAGCCATTCGCGCGCGGCCGACGAGATTTCGATCATCACGTTACGGTCCGCCAGCTGGGCTTCAAGCTGGAAGATGAACTTCTCCACCACTCGGTCAACCACATGCGGCGACAGGTTGGCGAACGGGATGATCGCATCCAGCCGGTTGCGGAACTCCGGCGTGAACAGGCGCTTGATCGCATCCTCGTCCTCACCTTCGCGGGACGTGCGGCCAAAGCCGATCGCTTCCTTGCTCAGGTCCGCAGCGCCTGCGTTGGTGGTCATGATCAAAACCACGTTACGGAAATCGACCGTCTTGCCGTTATGGTCGGTCAGGCGTCCATGGTCCATCACCTGCAGCAGGACGTTATACAGGTCCTGATGTGCCTTCTCGATTTCATCCAGCAGCAGGACCGCATGCGGGTGCTGGTCAATGGCATCGGTCAGCAGGCCACCCTGGTCAAAACCGACATAGCCCGGCGGCGCACCGATCAGGCGCGAAATCGAATGCCGTTCCATGTATTCCGACATGTCGAAACGGATCAGTTCGATCCCCAGCGTGCTGGCAAGCTGCTTGGCCACTTCCGTCTTGCCGACACCCGTGGGGCCGGAGAACAGGTAGTTGCCAATCGGCTTTTCCGGGTCACGCAGCCCGGCGCGTGACAGCTTGATCGCGGCCGTCAGGGCCTCGATCGCCTTGTCCTGCCCATAGACCATGCCCTTCAGGTCACGCTCCAGCGAACGCAGCGTTTCCTTGTCGTCGGACGAGACACTCTTGGGCGGGATGCGCGCGATCTTGGCGACGATATCCTCGACATCCTTCAGCGTGACCGTCTTGCGGCGACGGTTTTCGGGCACCAGCATGCGCGATGCGCCAACTTCATCAATCACGTCGATGGCCTTGTCCGGCAGCTTGCGGTCGTGGATGTACTTGGCGGAAAGTTCCACCGCACCCTTGATCGCATCATCGGTGTAACGCACCTTATGGTGCTTTTCGTAATTGACCTTCAGGCCACGCAGGATCTTGACCGCATCATCGACCGAGGGTTCCGCCACGTCGATCTTCTGGAACCGGCGCACCAGTGCGCGGTCCTTTTCAAAATGCTGTCGGTATTCCTTGTACGTGGTTGACCCCATGCAGCGCAGCGTGCCGGCGGCCAGGGCTGGCTTGAGCAGGTTGGACGCGTCCATGGCCCCGCCCGAAGTCGCACCCGCACCGATGACGGTATGGATTTCGTCAATGAACAGGATGGAACCGGGATTGTTGTCCAGTTCGGTCACGACCGCCTTCAGCCGTTCCTCGAAATCACCACGATAGCGGGTGCCGGCCAGCAGCGCGCCCATGTCCAGTGAATAGATCGTGGAATTAAGCAGCACTTCAGGCACGTCGCCTTCGACAATGCGCTTGGCCAGCCCTTCGGCAATGGCGGTCTTGCCGACACCGGGGTCGCCTACATACAGCGGGTTGTTCTTGGTGCGGCGGCACAGGATCTGGATCGTGCGCTCGATTTCGGAGTCGCGGCCGATCAGCGGGTCAACCTTACCTTCCTGCGCCTTTTCATTGAGGTTGGTGCAGTAGGTGGACAGCGCATCCTGGCTTTTCTGCCCGGTCTTGCCGCGTTCCTCGCTTTCGCTGCCTTCGGGCGCGCTACCTGCGACAGGCCGGCGCGTGGAGCGGTCGGGCGCCTTGGCGATTCCGTGGGAAATGAAGTTGACCGCATCCAGACGCGTCATGTCCTGCAGTTGCAGGAAATAGACAGCGTGGCTTTCGCGTTCGGCAAACAGGGCGACCAGCACGTTCGCCCCCGTCACCTCGTCCCGGCCGGTGGACTGCACATGGATCGCGGCGCGCTGGATCACGCGCTGGAAGGCGGCAGTGGGCTTGGGATCGACGGTACGGTCGGCTGCAAGCCCTGCGAGATCCTTGTCAAGGAAGTCGGTCAGGTCAGTGCGCAGCTTGGTCAGGTCAACCCCGCAGGCGCGGAATACCGTCACGGCATCCGGATCATCGATCAGGGCGAGGAGGAGGTGTTCAAGCGTTGCGTATTCGTGCCGGCGATCGCCAGCCAGTGTCAGCGCACGGTGAAGCGTCTGTTCAAGATTACGTGACAACATGCCGAGACGCTCCTTTTCCAAGAGGGGCCACCCGGGCCCCGGAGATCATAACCGGTAAGTCAGGACAATCCTTGCCCCGTTGTAATGGAAATGCCAGCACAAAATGCCATGGAACGCGATCGGATCGCGACGGGGGCGGAAAGATGCGCTTGTCCGTGGGGTCAGTCCTTCTCGATGGTGCATTGCAGCGGGTGCTGGTTCTGGCGTGCCAGGTCCATCACCTGTGTTACTTTGGTTTCCGCAACCTCATACGTAAAGACCCCGCACACGCCGACGCCACGTTTGTGAACGTGCAGCATGATGTCCGTCGCCTCCTCGCGGTTTTTCTGGAAAAAGCGTTCCAGCACATGCACCACGAATTCCATCGGGGTGTAATCATCGTTCAGCATCAGCACTTTGTACATCGCCGGCTTGCGGGTCTGCGGGCGGGTGCGGATGACAACGTCGATCATGCCGTCATCATTGCCGGGAGGGGAATCCTGCCCACCGTTGCGGCGTGGTGGCGTGTTGCCACCATGTCCGTGCGGATACGTGCCGCCCATTTCGGGCGACGACACGGGGCGGGGCAGGGAAGGGCGAGCAATAGCAGACATGACAGGTACCATATTGGAACTTTGCCGTCAGTTGGAAGGGGTGGCGCGACATGGATGCAAGGATTTTTTTGCGATCCCGGCAAGCAGGCCTTCTGTCCGCCATAATCGGCGGGCATGGAAATACGCTCTGGACGAATAGAAAACCTTTCTTTTAGAATGGTTGCAATCAAGCAACCCATGAATGGATGGAGGGGCGTCGGGTAATGCCCGTGTGCTCGGAAGCCGTATGATTGTCATCGCACGCGCAGGTTTCACCATTCCATGAGCCGCCGTATTCCCATGTCCCGTCTTTCCCGACTGAAGGTTACCGCAACCGTCGGGCTGTGTGTCGGCCTTGGTGGCATGCATACCGCCCGTGCCCAGTATGTGGGGCAGGTCAGCGCGATCGTACTGGATGCCCGCACGGGCGCCGTCCTGTCAGAACAGGATCCCGACCTGCGGCGTTATCCCGCCAGCCTGACAAAACTTATGACGCTGTACCTTGCTTTCAAGGCCGTGCGTACGGGTCAGGTCACGCTGGACCAGCCCATGCCGGTGTCGGTCCATGCCGCCTCCATGGAACCGTCCAAGCTGGGGCTGCGGCCGGGCAGTACCCTGACGGTAGAACAGGCGGTGCTGGCGCTGGTCACCAAATCCGCCAACGACGCTGCCTGTGCGCTGGGTGAATTCCTGGGCGGTGGGGATGAAACCCGCTTTGCCGCGATGATGACGCGCGAGGCCGGGCGTCTTGGCATGTATGACACCGTGTTCCGCAATGCCTCCGGCCTGCCGAATCCGGAACAGATGACATCGGCGCGCGACCTTGCGGTGCTGGCACGTCACCTGATCATGGATTATGGCGAGTACTACCATTATTTCGCGGTGCCCGGATTCTATTTCCATGGGCATGAAGTGCCCAACCATGACCCGATGCTGGGTGCCTATCCCGGCGCGGATGGGTTGAAGACCGGTTATACCGCCGTCGCGGGGCATAACCTTGTTACCTCCGCCATGCGTGATAACGTGCGCCTGATCGGTGTGGTGATGGGGGCGAAATCCAATAACCGCCGCAACGCCACCATGACGGCCCTGCTGGATAACGGTTTCGAGGCAAAGGGCATTGCCCCGGTCGCCCCCACCCCTGCGGCGCGTCCCGCCATGCGTCCGCTGCTGCTGGCGCGCGCCGGTGGCGGTGCCGTGGCGGGTCGGCATGGCGCGCATGGCGTAAGCCTTGCCTCCATGCGGCTGAACGCCGTGCAGCCTGACGAAGTGGCCGAAGCGCCCTCGATTCCCGCCTCCTATACCCGCATCCGCCGGGGACATGGCACGGTCGTGCATGTCCATCCCACGGTTGTGCATGCCCGCGTGCATCTGGTTGGCATGGGTCATGTCGCCCATGCCACGCACACCCATGCGAAGGCGCGAAGCTGACAGCGCGTTCCGGGCGCTGTATAGAAGGCATCACATTATCCATCCGGCGCTGCTGGCATGCGGGTCAGGCGTGTTCCTGTTGTCCCTTTCATGACTGCGGGCGGGTGGTCATGTGACGAACACAGGAAAGGATAACGCCATGGAAGGCGATATGCGCGGCGGCGGGGTGCAGATCCACTCCCCCGAGGATTTTGCCGGAATGCGTGCCGCAGGCCAGCTTGCCGCACGGACGCTGGACATGATCACGCCGCATGTGCGCGCCGGGGTCACCACGGGTGCGCTGGACAAGCTGATCCACGATTTCATGATCGCCAATGGTTCGGTGCCGGCAACGCTGGGTTACCGTGGGTATCCGGCCTCCAGTTGCATTTCGATCAACCATGTCGTCTGCCATGGTATTCCCGGTGATCGGGAACTGAAGGATGGTGACATCCTGAATATCGATGTGACCGTTATCCTTGATGGCTGGTTTGGCGATACCAGCCGCATGTACACGGTCGGCAAGGTACCCATCAAGGCACAGAAGCTGATCGAGGCGACGTACGAATCCCTCATGCTGTCCATCGACGCGGTGCGTCCGGGTGCGACGCTGGGTGATATCGGGCATGTCATCCAGACCTATGCCGAAGCGCGCCGTTTTTCGGTGGTGCAGGATTTCTGTGGCCATGGAATCGGGCGCACCTTCCATGCCCCGCCAAACGTGCTGCATTACGGTCGTCCCGGTGAGGGACTGGTCCTGCGTCCGGGTATGTTCTTTACCATCGAACCGATGCTGAACACCGGGCGTCCGGATGTGAAGATATTGGAAGACGGGTGGACCGCCGTCACGCGCGACCGTTCCCTGTCAGCCCAGTTCGAGCATATGCTGGGCGTGACCGAGGACGGGTGCGAGGTCTTCACCCTGTCACCCGCAGGCTATACCTGTCCGCCTTATCCGGTTGATGAAACATAAAAGTTTTTGGATGCCGCCTTTTTTCTAAAGGCGGCATTCTTTGACGTTTGCTGCAGAAAACGTCACCCAAAAGTCCTTATGACTGAAGGCTGTCCCCCGGGACGGACTGTTCAGGCAACCTTCAGGGACAGCCCCGCTGCCTGACATGCAGGGGAACAGAAACCAGCAACGGAGCCAATATGCCTTTTTCCCGTAACCTGCGGTACGGCGCGGTCTTTCTGGCCTGCCTTGTCACCGGCATGCCGGATGCCGGGCAGGCTGCCGTTGCCGACCCGCTGGCCTTTGAAACCACCCGGACGGGACAGGCCGTGGGCCTTGCCCCCATGCCGGGACGGCACGCGATGGTGGTCAGCGCGCAGGACCTGGCATCCCATGTGGGGGCGGACATCCTGGCACATGGCGGCAATGCGGTGGATGCGGCCGTTGCCGTGGGGTACGCCATGGCCGTGGTCTATCCGGCGGCGGGAAATATCGGCGGCGGCGGGTTCATGACCCTGCGCACGCCGGACGGGCATGTCACCTTTGTTGATTTCCGTGAACACGCGCCGGGTGCGGCGACCCCCACCATGTATCAGGATGCGTCGGGTCACGTTATCGCCGGGGCGTCCACTGCTGGTTGGCGGGCCGTGGCGGTGCCGGGCACCGTTGCGGGGATGGAGGACGTGCATGAGCACTGGGGCAGGCTGTCGCGCGCCGATGTCATGGCGCCTGCCATCGCTCTTGCGCGTGACGGGTTCATTCTGAAACAGAGTGACGTTGACCTGTTGCATACCATGACCGCGGCCTTTGCGAAGGATCCGTATGCGCGTGCGATCTTCCTGCACCCTGATGGCACGCCGCTGGTTGCAGGTGAACGGCTGGTGCAGGCGGATCTGGCCCGGACACTGGAACGGATCGCGCGTGATGGTACGCGGGCATTCTATGATGGCCCGATCGCGAAGGAAATCGTCAGAAGCAGCCAGAAAGGCGGTGGTATCCTGTCGCGCAAGGATTTCACCAGTTACCACACGCGCATGATGGCCCCATTGTCATGTGACTATCGCGGCTATCATATCGACACGGCCCCGCCACCCAGCGGGGGTGGTGTCGCGCTGTGCGAAATGCTCAATATTCTTTCGGGTTACGACATGCATGCCCTGGGCCTGCATACGGCCGCCAGCGTGCAGCGTGAGGTCGAGGCCATGCGCCACGCCTATGCCGACCGGCAGAACCTTGGCGACCCGGCTTTCGTGACCAATCCGGTGGCGCACCTGACCGACCCGGCCTATGCACGACAGGTCCGTCAATACCTGCCGCTCAACCATGCCGTGTCCTCCGCCAGCCTGCATCCGGGTGAAGCGGAAGGCGAAAAGGAAGAGACCACCCATTATTCCATCGCGGATCAGGACGGGACCGCCGTTGCCGTGACCTACACCCTGAACGGCTGGTTCGGGGCCGGGGTCGTGGCAGGCAGGACCGGCATCGTGATGAATGACGAGATGGATGATTTTTCCAGCCGTCCGGGTGAACCCAACATGTTCGGCATCGTCGGCAGTGCCGCCAATGCCATCGCACCGGGCAAGACGCCGCTGTCATCCATGGCGCCCACCATCGTTTCACGCGACGGGCAACCGGTCATGGTGCTGGGCAGCCCCGGTGGGTCGCGCATTCCCACCATCATCCTGTCGGTCCTGACTGGCATGGTGGATTACGGGCTGGATGTGCAGCAGGCGGTTGACCTGCCGCGTATCCATGAACAGTGGCAGCCCGATGTGGTGCAGGTGGAACACGGCGCGCTGTCCCCCGCCGTGATGCACACCCTGATACGTGAGGGGTACCATATTGAAGAACACGCCCCATGGGGACTGGCCGAAAGCATCCTGTCCGGTGGCCCGCGCATAGGGCGGGTTGGGCAGGCCCGTTATTACGGCGGGGCGGACATGCGCCACCAGTCCGGCGCCGCCGTCGGGGAATAAGTGGGTGGGGGTGCGATTTTTTCCAACGCCCCCTTGTGCATGGGGCGGGTGTATGTGTTAGAACCCGCTCGGGAGATCGGTTGTAGACGGATACCTTGCTAACCTGGTCAGGTCCGGAAGGAAGCAGCCGTAGTGAGTTTCGTCCGGGTTATGGCCGGTCTTCCACCCGAAAGTTTCCGTGTCGCGATGGCGCTCTGGGCGCGGTCGCCACTTCTCCAGCCCGGATGCATCAATGACCGTCCCGTCGGATCAGGATCGTTCCGAGGAGGCCGGGCTGCCTGCACCGCCCGCAGACGGTCCCGGACTTTTTGGTGACGCAGGGCAGCCGCCCGCACCCGCCACACCGGATGCAGCGTCCGCAGCACCCTACCGGGTACTGGCCCGGAAATACCGCCCCACAACCTTTGACGACCTGATCGGACAGGAAACAACCGTCCGTATCCTGCGCAATGCCTTTGCGCTGGGACGGGTCGCGCATGCGTTCATGCTGACCGGCGTGCGGGGCGTGGGCAAGACCACCACGGCCCGCATCATCGCGCGCGCCCTGAACTGCACCGGGCCGGATGGCAAGGGTGGTCCCACGGCTGACCCGTGTGGCGTGTGCCCCAACTGTGTCGCCATTCTGGCGGACCGGCACCCCGACGTGCTGGAAATGGATGCCGCATCGCGCACCGGCGTCGATGATGTACGCGAAATCATCGAGGCGACCCGATTCCGTCCCATGCAGGGGCGGATGAAGGTCTTCATCATCGATGAGGTGCACATGCTTTCGCGCAACGCGTTCAATGCGTTGCTCAAGACGCTGGAGGAACCGCCCGCGCAGGTCACCTTCATTTTTGCGACCACCGAACTGCGCAAGGTGCCGGTCACCGTCCTCTCGCGTTGCCAGACCTTTGCCCTGCGCCGCGTGCCGCAGGTGGAATTGGCCGCGCATTTCGACCGGGTGGCACAGGCCGAACATGTCCGCTTTTCCCCCGATGCCTTGTCGCTGATCGCACGCGCGGCCGACGGGTCGGTGCGTGACGGGCTGTCACTGCTGGATCAGGCCATTGCCCAGGGCACGCTGGATGGGGAAGGCGGTACGGATGCGGCCCCCATTGGCATGGACCTTGTGGCGGGCATGCTGGGGCTGGCGGATCGTGGGCTGGTATTCGACCTTCTGAATGCGGTGCTGGAGGGCAAACCCGACCGGGCCCTGGCCATCACGGCGGATGTCTATGTGCGCGGCGGTGATCTGGGCGTGATGCTTAGTGATGTGCTGGAACTGGTGCATACCGTGTCGCGTATCAAGGCGATTCCGGCGCTGCGCGACAATCCCGAACTGCCCGAAGCCGAGCGCGAGCGGGGCGCGGCCCTGGCCGAACGTGTGCCGGTGCCGGTGCTGGGGCGGACATGGCAGATGCTGCTCAAGGGACTCTCGGAAGTGGAACAGGCCCCCGACCGCAGGCAGGCAGCCGAAATGGTGCTGATCCGCCTGTGTTACGTGGCCGACCTGCCGCCACCGGGCGATCTTGTGCGCAAGATGCTGGGGCAGGATGCGGCAGCCGCCCCCCTGCGCGTGTCGGAACCGGCGGGGAATGGTAATGGTGCGGCCACGTCAGCCGTCTCCGCACCGTCCGCCACCAGCGCGAACCCGAATGCTGGCAGCGGGATCCGCATGGTGGCCAATGGCGGCACGCGGGTTGAAACCCCACAGCAACCCGCGCCCCGGACCGGAAAGGTGGCGGAAACCGCCCCCGCCCCGGAACCCGTCGCCCCGCCGCGCACATGGCGCGAGGCGGTGGCGTTTGTATCAGGTCGTGACGCCATGCTGCATGGCCATCTGCGGCATGCGACGCATCTGGTGTCCTTCGCCCCGCCGCTGATCGAGATACGGATCGAGCGCAACAGCCTGCCCGGTCTTGCCCGCCGTCTGGAAACCGTGCTGCGTGAGGGCACTGGCGATTCCGCATGGCAGGTGCGCCTGTCGGAAGATCAGGGGGAAGCGACCCTGGCCGAACAGGGGGCGGAGATCATCCAGTTGCACCGTGCCGCGGCGCAGGCGCATCCGCTGGTGCAGGCCGTGATGCAGGTTTTCCCGACGGCACGCCTGGGTGAGGTCACGGACCATGCGCTGGATGACTATGGCCTGCCACCGGAAGAAATGGCGGCCGGGAATTTGGCCCCGGATCTCGAATTCGCGCCTCTTGATGCCGATCTGGTAGAAGAGGACGATCTGGATTCAGATGATTTTGCCTGAGGAGAGCAACTGAACATGAAAAATCTTGCCGGCCTGATGAAGCAGGCCACACAGATGCAGGCCCGCATGGAAGAAATGCAGGCCAAGCTGGAAGACATGACGATCGAAGGCAGCGCGGGCGCTGGCATGGTGACCATCACCATGAACGGCAAGGGCGACATGAAGGCGATCCGCATCGATCCCAAGCTGGCTGATCCGGCCGAGATGGAAATGCTGCAGGACCTGATCCTTGCGGCCAGTGCGGATGCGCGCAAGAAGCTCGACGCCACCGCCAGCGAGGAAATGAAGAAGGTCACCGGTGGCCTGAGCCTGCCGGGCGGGATGAAATTCCCGTTCTGATCCGCAACACCGGGGGACATGCATGAGCGGCAGGGGCGAAATTGACCGGCTGGTGACCCTGTTGGGCCGCCTGCCGGGACTGGGGCCACGTTCGGCCCGCCGTGCGGCGCTTGCCCTGCTGCGCCAGCCCCATGCGCGGATGCTGCCCCTGGCCGAAGCAATGGAACAGGCTGCGCGCGCGGTGCGCACCTGTTCAACCTGCGGTAACCTCGACACGACCGACGCGTGCGGTATCTGCGCCGATCCCACGCGTGATGACGGGCTGGTCTGCGTGGTGGAAAACGTGGGCGACCTGTGGGCGCTGGAACGCGCGGGCGTGCATCGCGGCGTGTACCAGGTGCTGGGTGGTACGCTGTCCGCCCTGTCGGGCATGGGGCCGGATGACCTGAACGTGCAGCCCCTGTTCGACCGTATCGCCGCAGGTGGCGTGCGTGAGGTCATCCTTGCGCTGGGCACGACGGTGGAAGGGGCGACCACCATGCACTGGCTGCATGAACGCCTTTCCCGCTTTGATGTGCAGGTCAGCCGCGTGGGGCAGGGCGTGCCGGTGGGTGGTGCGCTGGACGTGCTGGATGACGGGACGCTGGCCGCCGCCATCATGGCGCGCAGGCCTGCGTGAGCGATATACTTTCATGGCCCGTGCCCGCTGTCATTCCACGCGTGGCGCTGGTGACGGGGGGCGCTGCCCGGCTGGGCCGCGCCATTGCGCTGGAACTGGCGCGCGCGGGTTTCGATATCGCCATCCATTACAATGATTCCGCCCATGCAGCCGGACAGACGGCGGCGGACATCCGTGCCCTTGGCCGCAGGGCAGGGATCTTTCAGGCCAACCTGTCACATGAAGCATCGGTCCGTCCCCTGCTGCCCGCCGTTACGGACGCGCTGGGGCCGGTGGGCGTGCTGGTCAACAATGCCAGCACCTTTCGCCGTGATGAATGGGATGACGCCACACGGGCGGGATGGGACGGGCATATGGAACCAAATACGCGCGCGCCCTTCGTGCTGATGCAGGAATTTGCACGCCTGCTCTCCCCCGGGGCCGAAGGCATGGTGCTGAACATGCTGGATGAGCGCGTGTGGTCCTTGACCCCGCATTTTGTCAGTTACACCGTATCCAAGGCCGCGCTGTGGACCCTGACGCAGACCATGGCGCTGGCGCTGGCGCCGCATCGTATCCGGGTCAACGCCATCGGTCCCGGCCCGGTGCTGCCCACGCCACGGCAGACGGCGGACCATTTTGCCCGGCAGTGCGCCTCCGTCCCGCTGGGGCATGGGGCGACGCCGGATGAAATCGCGCGCGCGGCACTGTCATTGCTCTGCCTGCCGTCCGTAACCGGGCAGATGCTTGCCCTTGACGGGGGGCAGCACATGCAGTGGTCGCCCGCTCCCCCCCGGCCTGAACCTTTCAACTGACTGGATCCGCCATGTCCCTGCTGCCGCCATGGAATGAACCGCAGCCACTGCGCTGCCTGTTTGTGCGCAATATGGTGCTGGATGCCCATATTGGCGTATTTGAACATGAACAGGGCGTGACCCAGCGCATCCGCGTCAATGTGGTCTTTGGCGTGCCGGACAGTGCGACGCTGGATGTGGGACCGGACGATCTGGGGCGCACGGTATCATATGAACGTGTGGTGCTGCTGGTGCGCGAAATCGTGGCCCGTGGCCATGTCGCGCTGGTGGAAACGCTGGCCGAACGAATCGCGGCTGGCGTGCTGGAGGACAGGCGCATCCACATCACGCGCGTGTGCGTGGAAAAGCTGGATATTTTTGACGACGCCGAATCGGTCGGGGTCGAGATCGAACGCCGCAACCCGCGCGCCTGATACAAAAACGGCCCGGAACAGTGTGTCCCGGGCCGGATCATGTCAGTTGTCGTGGTCGTCCTTGTCGGTCTTCACGTCGATGTCGGCGCTGCTGATATCGTCGTCGTCATCGTCATCAAGGCCCGCATCGTCAGGCAGGACGGCGGCGTCATCATCATCGGCGTCGGTATCCAGATCGACGTCGACATCGTTTTCGAGTGCGTCATCAGCCGCCTTGGGCTTGGATTCGGGGGCAGCTTCCACCGGGCGACGGACGCGCGGCAGTTCCACGGGCTGTTCAGCGCCGCATTTGGGGCAGACGGCCGGATTCTTGTTCAGATCGTAGAAACGGGCGCTGCAGGAGACACAGACACGTTTGGTGCCGAGGTTGGACTGAGCCATCTTGAACCTGTCGATCCTGTTTTGATTATGAATGAAGCCACGGTATCCGGAAGTGGCAAAAGGCGCAGCCCCATGCCAGTTTGTAGACGTAATGTCAAACACCGGGGCATGCGCCGGCAGGGCGATCATGCCGATCTGTGATTGACTTTGCCACCCGGAATACGGAATTGGAGGACGTATGAAAACCGATCACGTCCAATCTTCCGTCCGCGCGCTGACGGTCCATGCTCCGCGCGCGCCCCTTTCCGGTTCGGTCCAGGTGCCGGGTGACAAATCGATCAGCCACCGTTCGCTGATGTTCGCGGCCCTTGCGCGTGGCACGACCCACATCACCGGCCTGCTGGAAGGCGAAGACGTGCTGCGTACCGCCGATGCCATGCGCGCGCTGGGTGCGGACATCACGCGCACGGGAACCGGGAACTGGACGGTGCAGGGATGCGGGCTGGATGGTCTGCGTGAACCGGCGGATGTGCTGGACATGGGCAATTCGGGCACGGCGGCGCGCCTGCTGTCGGGCATTCTGGCCAGTCATGGCTTTACGTCTGTCATGACGGGGGACGCCAGCCTGCGCGGTCGCCCGATGAAGCGGGTGATGGACCCGCTGGCCGCCACGGGTGCCGTGTTCCTGTCGCGTCAGGGCGGTCGCCTGCCACTGGCCATACAGGGCAACGCCAACCCGCCGCCGCTGTCATACCGCCTGCCGGTGGCGTCCGCACAGGTGAAGTCGGCCGTGCTGCTGGCCGGCCTGAATGCGCAGGGCGAGACCCGGGTGGAAGAACCCGTGGCCACCCGTGACCATACCGAAAACATGCTGCGCCATTTCGGTGCCACCGTGACCGTCGAGCCCATGGGCGCCGGTGGCCGCGTCATTACCCTGCAGGGGCGGCCCGAACTGGTGGCGCGTGACATCGTGGTGCCGGGCGATCCGTCATCGGCGGCGTTCATTCTGGCGGCGGCCCTGCTGGTGCCGGGGTCAACGGTCAGCGTGCGTGGCGTGGGGCTGAACCCGCTGCGCACCGGGCTGTTCACGTCACTGAAGGAAATGGGCGCGGATCTGGTCATCAGCAACGAACGCATGGAAGGGGGCGAGCCTGTGGGCGATATCACCGCCACCGCAGGCGTCCTGCATGGCGTGGACGTGCCCGCAACCCGCGCGCCGTCCATGATTGACGAATATCCCGTTCTGGCGGTGGTCGCGGCCCATGCCACCGGGCAGTCGCGCTTTCGCGGGCTGGAGGAACTGCGCGTGAAGGAAAGCGACCGCCTGTCCGCCACCGTTGCCCTGCTGGAAGCCAATGGCGTGAAGGTGGATGTCGTGGGTGATGACATGATCGTGCACGGCACGGGCGGGGCCATTCCCGGCGGTGGTCTGGTCCAGACCCGCATGGACCACCGGCTGGCCATGAGCGCGATCGTGATGGGCCTTGCGGCACAAAAGCCGGTCTGCGTCGATGATACCGCGTTCATTGACACCAGCTTCCCCGGTTTCATCACGCTCATGAACAGCATCGGCGCCGGGATCGCGGCATGACCCGGCGACTGGTCATAGCGGTTGACGGTCCTGCTGCGGCAGGCAAGGGCACCCTTGCCAGGCGGCTGGCGCAGGCGCTCGACCTGCCTTACCTTGATACGGGGCTGCTGTATCGTGCGACGGGGCGACGGATGATCGACGCGGGCCATGACCCCGCGCAGGGACAGGCGGAGGCATTCGCCGCCAGTGTCGGGCTGGAAGACCTGAGCCGCACCGACCTGCGCGTGCCCGAGGTCGATCGCGCGGCCAGTCTAGTCGCAGCCCAGCCAGCCGTGCGCCGCGTTCTGGTTGACGTACAGCGCCGTTTTGCGGGCGAACATGGCGCGGTGCTGGACGGGCGCGATATCGGGACGGTCATCTTTCCCGATGCCCCGGTCAAGCTGTTCATTACCGCATCCCCGCGCACACGCGCCACGCGGCGGTGGGAACAGCTGGCGACCGACGCCGGCGCACCCGACCGCGAGGACCAGATCACCCGGGTCGAGCGTGAGATCGAAGCCCGTGACAGGGCCGATTCCAGCCGCGCCGTCGCCCCCCTGCGCGCCGCCGGTGACGCCGTACGCATCGAGACCGATGGCCTGAGCGCGGATGAAGTGCTGGCCGAAGCCCTGCGGATCGTGGCGCGCATGACGCGCTAGGGTGATTTTGTGTGGGAACCAGGCCCCATATTGCGGGTTTTTATTGACATACGCCGCCCATAGGGTGTCTGTGCTGAACGGTATATACCCCACGCGCCCGCGTGGCGCGGGGTATGGCGTCAATTTTGGCCGTCAGGCGAGCCACGACCGTGTCGTGGCGTATCCGCCGGGCAAGCCGTTCCCATTGTCCCGCTTCCGTGCGGGCAGGCGGGGGCGCAGGATTGTCCCTGTATCCACCCCAAGGGTAGGACAGGGTTACAGGATTTACGAGTAGCTCATGGCTTCAGCCACAACACAGCCCGTCGCCGACCATAAGGGTGGCGAGGACTTTGCCGCCCTTCTTGAGGAAACCCTCGGTCGCGACTCCGCATTTGACGGTTCCGTTGTCACCGGTCGCGTTGTCCGCCTGACGGATGAATACGCGATTGTCGATGTCGGCCTGAAAAGCGAAGGGCGCGTCGCCCTGAAGGAATTCGGCCCGCCGGGTGTGACCCCCGATGTCAAGCCGGGTGACGTTATCGAACTGTTTGTCGAGCGGTACGAAGACCGTGACGGGTCCATCGTCCTGTCGCGCGAAAAGGCCCGCCGCGAGGAAGCCTGGTCGAACCTTGAAAAGGCGTTCGAAAACAACCAGCGCGTCAACGGCACCATCTATGGCCGCGTCAAGGGTGGCTTCACCGTTGATCTGGGCGGCGCAATGGCGTTCCTGCCCGGCAGCCAGGTGGACATCCGCCCCGTGCGCGACGTGACCCCGCTGATGGGCGTGCCCCAGCCGTTCCAGATCCTGAAGATGGACCGCGCACGCGGCAACATCGTCGTCTCGCGTCGTGCGGTTCTGGAAGAGACCCGTGCGGAACAGCGCAGCGAACTGATCCAGGGCCTGAAGGAAGGCATGATCCTCGATGGCGTGGTCAAGAACATCACCGATTACGGTGCGTTCGTGGACCTCGGCGGCGTCGATGGCCTGCTGCATGTGACCGATATCGCATGGAAGCGCATCAACCACCCGTCCGAAGCCCTGCAGATCGGCCAGCCGGTCCGCGTGCAGGTCATCCGCTTCAACCCCGACACGCAGCGTATCTCGCTGGGCATGAAGCAGCTTGAAGCTGACCCGTGGGAAAACGTGGCGATCAAGTACCCGCCGGGTGCCCGTTACACCGGTCGCGTCACGAACATCACCGATTACGGTGCATTCGTGGAGCTGGAGCCGGGCGTCGAGGGTCTGGTGCACGTGTCCGAAATGTCCTGGACGAAGAAGAACGTTCATCCGGGCAAGATCGTCGCCACTTCGCAGGAAGTCGATGTGATGGTTCTGGATGTGGACAGCGCGAAGCGCCGCATCTCGCTGGGCCTGAAGCAGGTGCAGCGCAACCCGTGGGAGCAGTTCGCCGAGGAACACAAGGTTGGTTCCGTGGTGGAAGGCGAGATCCGCAACATCACCGAATTCGGCCTGTTCATCGGCCTGTCCGCGGACATCGACGGCATGGTTCACATGTCCGACCTGTCTTGGGACGAGCCGGGCGAAGTCGCCATGAGCCACTACGAAAAGGGCCAGGTCGTGAAGGCCAAGGTCCTGGATGTGGACGTGGAAAAGGAACGCATCTCGCTGGGCATCAAGCAGCTGCAGGAAGACCCTGCTGCTGACACGCTGAGCAAGGTGCAGAAGGGCGCGATCGTGACCTGCATCGTCACCGCTGTTCAGTCGAACGGCATCGAGGTGAAGGTTGACGACGTTCTGACCGGCTTCATCCGCCGTGCGGAACTGGCCCGTGACAAGGCCGATCAGCGTCCGGAGCGTTTCGCCGTTGGTGAACGCGTCGATGCGAAGGTCGTGTCGGTTGACCGCGCAGCCCGCAAGCTGGCCCTGACCATCCGCGGCCGTGAGGTTGAGGAAGACAAGCAGGCGATCTCCGACTACGGTTCGTCCGATAGCGGGGCTTCGCTGGGTGACATTCTGGGTGCCGCGATCCGTCGCCGTAACGCCGAGAACTGATCCCGTCCGTATGATCCGGCCTGCCTTGGCAGGTCGGGCGATACGCCGGAAAAGGGGGCGATGCAGAAATGCATCGCCCCCTTTTTTGTATGGGTGCCATCTTTTTTTAAATGGTGGCGTTCTTCGAAGATTTTTTAAAAACTTCATCCAGAACTTCTGTGTAATTTATACAATTTTACAAATACTGTCTGTTCAGACCGTTACATATTTTCAGAATGGACTGGTTTATTCAGTTTTTGATTCGAATATGGATCGTCTATCGACGATTCTAGTATTTTTTCAACCCTGCTGCAGGGTTTTTCACTGTTATGGAAATGGTTATTTGCGACAGTACCGTGCCTGATTATGCTTCAATATTTACTCATTATTAAAAATATAGGGGCTGGCAGGCACCAGCCCCATACATTCATCATGGCGTCGTCGCCGGTCCCTTGATGATTTCCGCAAGGTCGGCGGGACGTATCCATTTACGGAATGCATCGCGTATGGCGTTGGCATCCAGTGTATAATAGGCCTGTGCCGCGATATCATTCTGGTTTAGCGGCAGGCCCAGGTCACTGAAATGCAGGTACCCTGCCGCAATGGTGTCCAGACTGGCGGATTGCAGGGCCAGCCCACGCAGCATGCCCGCGCGGGCCATGGCCAGTTCGTTTTCGCTAACGGGTTGTATCTGCATGGCCATCAGGTCATGGATGGCTGCATCACGTGCCGCCGCGACCTTGTCGGGATCCGCGCCAAAGGAAATGCTGTAGGCGCTGCGGTGGCGTTTCCATGTCAGGTGGCTGCGCACGGTATAGACGTAACCACTGCGTACGCGCAGGTCGCGGTACAGGCGGGATGAAAAACCCGATCCAAGGATTTCGTTGCCCAGGTTGAGCGCGAAGTGTTCCGGGTTGGCGACATTCAGCGACAGGCTTTCGGGCAGGGAGACGGTAGCCTGCGTGCTGGACGGGTCGGGCACCTTCATTACGCTGGTATGGCTGTCGGGGCGCGGGGGCAGGTCAACCATGGGTGTCGGCCCACTGGCGCGCCATGTACCAAACGTGCGTGATATCGCGCGGTAGGCGGCGGCGGGCGTAATGTCACCGGTAATGACAATGGTGGTCAGGTCCGGCCTGTAGGCCGTTTTCCAGAATGCGCGACAGTCCGCCAGCGTCAGTTTCATCACCTCATCCGGCTGCGCCTGCCGCAGGGACGGGTCGCCCGCAGGGGATACCGCGCCCTGCATCGCGCGCTGGAACAGGTATTCAGGCGAATGCAGCAGGCCGGACAGGGAGGCCGCGGTATTGGCGCGCACCACCTTGAACCCCTGTTCAGGCAGGGCGGGGTGCAGTTCGTTTTCCGCCAGCAGTTCCAGGCCTCGGTCAAAATCGGGCGTCAGTACGTTCAGGCTGAAATCGGCCCCGGCATTTTCGCTGGCGGCAATGTCGTCAAACGCCTTCTGCAACCCGATCCGGTCGTGCGTCGTGCTGCCATAGCTGAACAGTTCATTCGTAATATCGGCAATGCCTTCCTTGCCTGCTGGTTCCTGCATGTCTTCATTCTGGCGGATGGTGCCATACAGGTTGATGGTATGGCTGACGGAAGCCGGGCGCACGATCAGGTGCAGGCCATTGGGCAGGGTGTACTGCGCAGGCTGGACCGATGCCTCGGGCGGGCGCAACGCCAGCAGGCTGTCATTGGCCCAGCGTGGCAGGGTCACGGGGTGGTCGGGTGTGCTGGCAAAGGATTCCGCGCCGCCAAATCCCTTGTCGGCCACAGGGTGGCCGCCATCGCGTGGGGTCAGGATGGCGGTGATGGACTGCTGCGGGTCCAGTACCGCACGTGCCAGATGATTGACATCTTCCGGTGTGACAGTGGCAAAGGCCGCGGCTTCATCATCGGGGGATTGCAGGCCCATGACGGCCTGTGCTTCCGACCAGCTTTCGGCAAGGCCGGAAATGCTGTTGGCGGCAAAGCCAAGCTGCGCCAGTTCCTTGCGCTTGGCCGCATCGACCAGATCGGACGGCACACCGTTTTCGCGCAGGCTGCGCAGGATGTCCTGCATGCGTGCCTGAAGCGGGGCGGGGTTGCTCCCCTTGGGGAAGGCCGCGATGGCAATGCCGATCCCGGCATCCGCCTTGGTCACGAAGTCGAAGCTGGACAGCAGCGCGCGTCCCTGCGGCACCAGGTCATATAATGCGCCACGCTGGCTGCTCAGCACATCGGACAGGATGCGCGCGGTGGCATAATCCCGGCTGTTCTGTCCCGGCATGCGGCTGGCAATGGCGACAAGGCCCACGGGGTAATCGGTCGGGAACTGCAGGGTCTGGGCCTGCACGGGACCGGGGTGGATCTGCGGGCGTGCGGGCAGTCTGCGCGACGGGATCGGGCCAAAGGTATCGCGCACCATCGCCAGCGTACGGGCCGCATCCACATCACCCGTTATGACCAGAATGGCGTTGTTGGGTGCATACCACTGCCGGTAGAACCGGCGCAGCAGCGCGGTATCCGTCTTGTCAAAGGACGGGCGACTGCCCAGCGCATCATGTTCATAGGGCGTGCCGGCAAACAGGATCGACTGCAGGCGCGCCAGATAGACATAGCCGGGGCTGGACAGATCGCGTGAGACTTCCTGCTCGATCGCGCCGCGTTCATGCGCCCAGTCCCCGGCCGCAAGCGTCAGGCCCTTCATGCGCATGGCTTCGATACGCAGCAGTACGTCAAGGTTGTCAGCAGGCGCGGTATAGAAGAACTGTGTTACGTTTTCCGTCGTGTCCGCATTGTAATCGCCCCCCAGCCGCGCACCGATGGCGGCCATCTGGTCACGGTCCAGCCCCTTGCTGCCACGGAACATCATGTGTTCCAATGCATGCGCCGTGCCGGGAAAGCCCGCGGGCGCCGCCGCCGATCCCACCAGGTAATTGATTTCGGTGCTGACAACCGGGGCCAGACGGTCGGGCACGATCACCACGCGCAACCCGTTGGGCAGCGTGGCCTGCAACGGCGCTTCAGCAGGCTGGGCAACGGTCGGAGCCGGTGCCGCGGCATGGGCTGCAGGCGGTACCAGGCAACTGCCACATAGCAGGAGGGAGAGGCATAATGTTTTGGAAAACAGGCGTGCTATCATATCCCCAGATTACGCTGCTTTGCCCATGGCGACCAGTTCATGCGGCCCCTATCTGTCATAACGGCCCGTTATAAAGGATCAGACCATGTCCCGTGTTCCGGTGGAGAAGGCCCACATGCGTGAACGTATCCGCCAGGTCATGGATACGGCCGTGGAAACGTCCCGGCTGGTCGGTGCGGTGGTCATGGTGGCGGTGGATGGGGAGGTCGTGGTGACGGAAGCCGCAGGCCAGGCCGACCGGGAGGGCGGCATTCCCATGCAGGTCGATACCCTGTTCCGCCTTGCTTCCCTGACCAAGCCGGTCGTGACTGCCGTGGCGCTGGCCATGGTGGAGGAAGGATTGCTGGACCTGCATGCCGCCGTGACGCGCTACCTGCCGCATTTCCGTCCCGTCCTGCCCGATGGGGGCGCGTGCGAAATCACGCTGCACCAGTTGCTGACCCATACCAGTGGCCTGACCTATGGATTTGCTTTCCCGCGTGATGACAATCCCTATACCCGCGCCGGTGTCTCTGATGGCATCGCGGAACCGGGACTGTCGCTGGCGGATAACTTGTCCCGGCTGGCTACGACGCGGTTGATATTCGCGCCGGGGCAGGGATGGGCCTATTCGCTGGGGCTGGATGTGATGGGCGGCGTGATTGAAAAGGCATCCGGCCTGTCGCTGCCTGCTGCGGTAAGGCGTTATGTCGGCGCGCCGCTGGGCTGGCGCGACAGTGGCTTCATGCTGACGCCATTGCAGTCACCCGCCGCCTGCTATGCCGATACACGGCCCGTGCCCATCCGCATGGGGGCGGAATATGTCCTGCCACGCATGTTGCCCGGTGGCGGGATGGGGGAAATCCGTTTTGCGCCCGATCGCATCCGCAACCCCGATTCCTATCCATCCGGCGGTGCGGGCATGGTGGGGACGGCTGCGGAATTCCTTGCATTTCTGGAAGCCGTGCGCATTGGTGGCGAAGGCATGCTATCGCCCGCATCCGCCATGCTGTTTGGCCAGAACGCCATTGGCGATATTGATATGGGACCGCTGGCGCGCGGGCGGCGCTTCGGTTATGGGGCTGCGGTCATTGCGGACCCGTCGTCTGCGCGTACGCCACTCAGCCCCGGCAGTTTTACATGGGGGGGCGTGTACGGGCATCAATGGGCGGTGGACCGTGCGCGGGGCATGAGCATTGTCATGCTGAGCAACACCGCGCTGGCGGGCATGGCGGGGACGTATCCCGACGCGGTCGTCGCCGCCGCCTGTGGCGCATGACGGGACGTGCGCCCGCACTACGACGGATACGAGGATACTGGGAACTGTCATGTCATTTGGTGATCGCGTCAATCAGTTTGATGCCTGGCTGCTGGACCGGGTTTTCCAGCCTTTTGCCGACGCCCTGCCCGAACGCCTGACGGCCATGGAAATGGGCATGAGCTTTCAGGTCGGGTCCATCGTCCTGTCAGCCGCGTCCATTTCTGCCCTGCTGGTGCTGGAGGGCATGACGCTGGATAACCTGATCGCCAATGTGCTCGGCTGGTTTTTCGAGGTTGTCTTCTATATCGGCATCCACCGCATGCGCAGGCTGGTCAAACCGGGTTACCAGAATCCGATGCGCGTCATGCTGGCGGGCATGCGGCCCATTTCCATCCCGTTTGCCGCCTATGCCTTCTATCAGGCGGTTACGGCAGATCGGGCGTATGAACTGGCCCTGTGGTTCAATTCCCTGTCGCAGCTTGTATTCGTTGCAGGGATCTACCTGATTTCATGCAACGTGCCGCCGCCGGGACACCGGGCACGGCAAACATCTTTTGGACGCGGTCCGCTGCCCAACGAAATCGGCTGACCGCCACGCCGGATACAGGTCAGAAACTGTCAAAAGTTTTTGGTGAAGCTTTTTCAAAAAGCTTCAGGGATCGCCGCCTTTTTAAAAAAAGGCGACGCCAAAAAATTTTTAATTTCCATCAGTGGATTTTCAGAAATCCACGCACCGTCCCTTGACCGTCCAGTCGCCATAGCGGGTCGGCTCCGGCCCCTTCGGGCCGCCGACTTCATCCGCTTCGGCAGGCTGTTTCAGCAGCGCGGCTTCCTTGGCCGCTTCGTCCTGCACCGTATCGGCGGCAGGGGCGGGGGAGGGGGTCTTGTCCTTGCTCATGCCGCCAGTTTCCGCCCAATGTCCTGAAACTGGCAAGCCCAAAACGCCCCTGCGATGGTCGGGGTAGCGCGTTATTGATGTTCGGACTGCGCGATACGCTGCTGCACCGTCATCCGCCATGGCGCATCCGCGGGGGCTGCGTCCAGTGCGCGACGGTAGAGGTCCGCCGTTTCGGGAGAAATATGGCCGCCATCGGCCATCATCTGCGCTTCGGCCGCACGGGCGGCGACTTCGGGGTCGAAGCGCTGTTCTATGGCGCTGCGCCATGCCTGGGCAGCAGCGGCGTAATGGTCACGCCCGGCCTCGGCCTGGCCCAGCAGCACGTAGCCCTGGAACAGGCTGGGATCACCCGCCGGGATCTGTTTCAGCTGATCGCGCAGCCGGTCGATGATTGCATCATTGCGGTGCTCCTCATGCTGAAGCGCCACAAGGCGCGGGGCCAGCGGCTGTGCCGGAAGCGACGGGTGCCCGACCGTAAGATACAGCCCGATGGCCGCTACCGGCAGCGCGACCAGGGCTGCGGTAATGACCCCGGTGGAGCTACCCTTGCCCGCGACGAAGGCAGGCAGCATGTCGGTGCCCAGCACCCGGCGCTGGATTTCCAGCCGCGCGCTGTCATGTTCGGACGGCGCGATCATGCCTTCGACCAGATCGCGTTCCAGTTCCGCAAGCTGCGCCTGATGCAGGACAAGGGCCGTCTCGCGCTCATCGCGCAGCAGGGTGGTACGACGGAACGAGATGAGTGCGGGTAACAGTGCGATCACGCCAAGCAGGCAGATACCAATCCAGATCATAAGACTCTCAGCGTGTTTCGGTCAGGTCGGACAGACGGCGACGTTCCGCGTCCGTCAGGGGCGTGGGCGTTACCGTACGGGGCCTGCGGAATGTCCACCACGCCACGCCCATGCCAATGCACAGCGCCAGCAGCGGCATGACCCACAGCAGCAGCGTGCCGATGGTCAGTGGTGGCTTGAGGCGGATGAAGTTGCCATAGCGGTTGACCATCCAGTCCATGATCTGCCGGTTGCTTTCGCCCTTGGCCACATGTTCACGCACGACATGGCGCAGGTCACGGGCCAGGTCGGCGCTGCTGTCCTCGATCGACTCGTTCTGGCACACAAGGCAGCGCAACTGCGACCCGATCGCCTCGGCGCGCTGTTCCTGCGCCGGGTCGGGCAGCATTTCCGACGGGTCATCCACCGCCATCGCCACAAACGGGGCAAACAGCAGGCAGGCCAGCAGGGCAATCACACCATAGTGGCGCAGGGGATGTGTTTTCATGACTTCAGGCTGTCCGCCAGCGGCATGATCGTATTGGTGATCATGGTTTCGGTAATGGGCGAGGCCGTATGCCACCGGATCACACCGCCCGGCCCGATCAGGAAGGTTTCCGGCACGCCGGACACACCCCAGTCGATCGCGGCCAGCCCGTCACGGTCGGCGGCGATGCGGGCATAGGGATTGCCCGCGCGCTGCACGAAGCCCAGCGCGTGTTCGGGCTTGTCCTTATACGCAATGCCCCAGATCGGCAGGCGTTCCTTCAGCGCGTTCAGCACCGGCATTTCGGCAACGCACGGAATGCACCATGATGCGAAAT
Source organism: Komagataeibacter ossonobensis (assembly GCF_057359305.1). Lineage (NCBI taxonomy): Bacteria > Pseudomonadati > Pseudomonadota > Alphaproteobacteria > Acetobacterales > Acetobacteraceae > Komagataeibacter > Komagataeibacter ossonobensis. The sequence goes on from NZ_JBXAYQ010000002.1 coordinate 46,089, forward strand.
AATTCACCAGAACCGGGGATTTCAGCGCACGCAGGTCCTGTGCGGAAAAGCCCTGTCCCGGCGCCTGGTCCGGCAGAGCGAAATCCGGCACGGGGCGGTTCAGCGCCGGGGCATGGATGTCATGCGGATCGAATGATCCCCTGGTCATGCCCGACAGCATGCGCCAGAAGCCCACGCCTATCCCGCCAGCCACAACCAGCGGGGCCGCCATCAGCAGGCGGCGACGGGTAGGGGAAGAAGGCTGGTCACTCATTGCACCACCACCACGTCCACGGTTTTGGCCCGGCGGGGCGCACCAACGCGCACGCGCCGGTCAGACAGCGACAGCGCGCCGCCAAAGGCCATGATCAGCCCACCCAGCCACATCCACGGCGCCAGCGGGTTGTAATGCAGGCGCAGCACATAGGTCGGGTTGGCGTCATCGCCATGCTTGTCACCCAGCACGCCGTAAATATCGGCCAGCAGGTTGGTATGAATCGCCACTTCCGTCGTGGTCTGGTGCTGACTGGCGAAGGTGCGCTTGGAGGGGTGCAGCGTCGTGATCAGGCGGCCATTGTGGCGGACCTCGATGGTCGCGACCAGCGCACTGTAGTTCGGACCTTCCGCCGGGTGCACGTCGGTCAGGGTCCAGCTGTCACCGGCCAGCATCTCGCTCTCGCCCACATGCACTTCCACAATCCGGTGCGCAGCCTGCGACATCCCGGCAATGCCCAGTACGACAATCCCGACACCGGCATGGGCCAGGGCCGCCCCGAACACCGCGCGTGGCAGGCTGCGTGCGCGCTGCCAGCTTTGCGCCAGGGGCTGGCGGAACAGGCGCAGGCGTTCGGCAATATCGGCAATGCTGGAACAGATCACCCATACGGCCGTCGCCGTGGCCAGTACCGCCAGGATGTCACGCATCCGGAAGGTAGCAAGCACCAGCGCCAGCAGCGCCACACAGGCCGCCCACCACAGGCGGCGCAGCACCGGCCACATCTGTGCCCGTTTCCACGGCACCATCGGGCCAAAGCCCATGAACACCATAAGCGGTATGGCCAGCGGAATGGTGGTTGCGTCAAAGAACGGCTTGCCGACCGAAATCGTCTTGCCGAACAGAAGCGACATGAACGGCGGGTACATCGTGCCCGTCAGCACCACCGCGCAGATCGAACACAGCAGGATGTTGTTCAGGACCAGCAGTCCCTCACGCGATACGGGCGAAAACAGCCCGCCGGTGGTCAGTTGCGGGGCGCGGATGGCGAACAGCAGCAGCGACCCGCCAATGACCAGTGCCAGCAGGCCAAGGATGAATACGCCACGCGCCGGGTCATTGGCGAAGGCATGGACGGAATTGAGGATACCCGAACGCACAAGGAACGTGCCGGACAGCGAGAACGAGAACGTGCCAATCGCCAGCAGCACGGTCCAGATCTTCAGCGCCTCGCGCTTTTCCACCACGATGGCCGAATGCACCAGCGCCGTGCCCGTCAGCCACGGGATCAGCGATGCGTTTTCCACCGGATCCCAGAACCAGTAACCACCCCAGCCCAGCACGTAGTAAGACCACCATGACCCCATGGCGATGCCGCAGGTCAGGAAGCACCATGCCGCCACCGCCCACGGGCGCACCCAGCGACCCCATGCCGCATCGACGCGCCCTTCGATCAGGGCGGCGATGGCAAAGGCGAACGGCACGGCAAAGCCGACATAGCCGGTGTAGAGAATGGGCGGATGGAACGCGAGGCCGGGGTCCTGCAGCAGCGGGTTCATGCCCTGCCCATCCAGCGGCGCGGGCCAGACACGCGCGAACGGGTTGGACGTGGTCAGGCAGAACAGTTCAAATCCTGCCGCAACCCCACCCAGCACCGCAATGACGCGTGCCTGAAGGGCGGAAGGCAGGTTGCGCCCGAACAGGGCGACCGCGCCACCGCATATGGACAGGATCATTGCCCATAGCAGGACCGATCCCTCATGGTTGCCCCATACGCCGGTGATCTTATACAGCAGCGGCTTGCTGACCGCGCTGTTGGCGGCCACGTTCTGCACGGAAAAGTCATTGGTGATGGCGGCGTGGATCAGGCACGCAAAGGAGGTGATCAGCGCGATCATCTGCCCCACCGCCAGCGCCGGGGCCAACGCCATCAGGCGTGCGTCACGCCGGTTGGCCCCGATCAGGGGCAGGATGGCCTGTCCAGCGGCCATGCAGCATGCCAGCGCCAGCGCAAAATTTCCAAGTTCCGGGTTCATTGTCGGATGTCAGTTTCCGTCAGGTGTCTGGGTGGCCGGTTTTTTCGGCGTGTCGGCAGCCGTCATGGTGTTCCAGCTGGCAGCGTCCGGGGCCTTGCCGAAACGGGGATCCCACTTGCCGCTGCGGCGCAGTTCCTCCGCCACTTCCTTGGGCATGTAGGTCTCGTCATGCTTGGCCAGCACCTCGCTGGCGCGGAAGGTGCCGTCAGGGTTGACGGTGCCCACGGCGACCACGCTCTGCCCCTCACGGAACAGGTCGGGCAGGATGCCTTCGTACCGCACGGTCACGGCGGCCTGCCCATCAGTTACGTCAAACAGGTTGACGGGTGAATCCTTTACCTTTTCACGGTGCACGCTGCCGGCCACGACCATGCCGCCAAGGCGGATGGTGCGATCGGCCGGGGGCGGCTTGGCATGGACCTGTGACGGCGCCATGAAGAAAACGATATTGGATGAAAAGGCGTTCAGCGTCAGCGCGGCAGCGGAACCAAGTCCGATCATGCACGCCACCACCAGCCACAGGCGTCGGCTTTTGCGGGTCATGAGGGCTGACGTGTCCGGGGCTGTTCAATGGCGGCCAGACGTTTGCGCGCGGTGCGCAGGCGGATGGCGGCGTTGACGGACAAAACCGTCGCAACGCCAAGCGTCAGGCCATAGGCGGCCAGGATATAGGGCAGGTGGGTCATACGGCGGCACTGTCAGGCTTGGGGGCGGGGTTGGCGGACTGGCGGCCACGGTTGGCGGCCAGGATCGTGCGGATACGGCTTTCCATGACCGATGCGCGCAGGCGGGCCAGCACGATCGCGCCAAATCCCAGCGTGAATCCCAGCGTGGTCAGCCCCAGCGGCCACAGCATGGAGGTGGACATGGTCGGCGCCCCCGTAACCGTGATGCTGTCGGGCTGGTGCAGGGTGTTCCACCACTGTACGCTGAACTTGATGATCGGCAGGTCAACCGCGCCCGCCAGCCCCAGTATGGCGGCGGCACGGTAGCCGCGCTGCGGTTCATCAAATGCACGGATCAGCGCGATATGGCCCAGATACAGGAAAAACAGCACCAGAACGGATGTCAGGCGTGCATCCCACACCCACCACGTGCCCCACATCGGCTTGCCCCACAGCGAACCGGTGGCAAGGCAGACGGCGGTGATGGATGCGCCCACCGGCCCGATTTCCACCGCCGCCAGGTCGGCCAGCGGGTGCCGCCAGACCAGCGACAGCAGCGAACAGACCGCCAGTCCCATGTAACCGGACGAGGCAAGCCACGCGGTCGGCACATGCACGTACATGATGCGCACGCTGTCGCCCTGCTGCCAGTCGGCGGGGGAGAAGAACAGCCCCCACACGATTCCGGCAATGGACAGCACCAGCGCGGGCCATGTCAGCCATGGCTGCAGCTTCGCCCCCATGCGCAGGAAGCGGCCGGGATTGGCGTAACGGTGAAAAAGGTTACCGGTTCGTGCGGTAAGGCTCTGCGTTGCGTTCAAGGTTGATCCATCCGTGCCCGGGGCACCTGTCCCTGCAATGAAAACGGTCAAGAAATTCGTGCCATCACCCTTGCATGGGTGGGGGCTTGCGTTTTCCTGCTCTACACTATCGCGTTAAAAAAGACACGGCCAGTCCTGTCCCATGATGGTACGGTCGACCCGCAGGAGGAGAAAACATGCTGTTTGCGATCATTTGCACCGACAAGCCCGCCAGCCTTGAAACCCGCAAGGCAACGCGTGAACGCCACCTTGCCTATCTGGAACGGTGGAAGCGCCACATCATCCATGGCGGGCCGCTGCTGGACGCGGAAAACCGCCCCTGTGGCAGCCTGCTGGTGGTGGACGTGGCCGACCGCGCCGCGGCGGAAGGATTCGCGGTGGAAGACCCCTATGCGAAGGTTGACCTGTTCGAGAGCGTGGTGATCCGTCCGTTCCGTTCAGTTTTTCGTGATGGGCTTCGGGTGGAGTAAAAAAACGGTCATGTCCTACTGGCTGATCAAGTCCGAGCCCGATGCCTTTTCATGGTCCGAGCAGGTTGAAAACGATATTGAACCGTGGACCGGCGTGCGCAACCACCAGGCAAAGAAAAACCTGGCGGCCATGAAGGTGGGCGACCGGGCCTTTTTCTACCACTCCAACGTGGGCCGTGAAATCGTGGGCGTGGTGGAGGTCGTGCGCGAAGCCTATCCCGACCCCACGGCGGCGGATGGCAGATGGGTCTGCGTTGACGTGCGCGCCATCGGCCCGATGCCGCATCCGGTCACGCTGACGGCGATGAAGGCCGATCCGGCGCTTGCGGACCTGGCGCTGATCCGGCAGTCGCGCCTGTCCGTCGTGCCGGTTTCGGACGCACACTGGGGGCACCTGTGCCGGATGGGGGGCTGGAACAGCTAGGGGCGTGCCACGTTTCATGGCAGCACCATGGCGACGCACGTTGCAAGAACGCCGCCATGGTGCTGAAACGGTGGGAACTGCCGCATGGGTGTCGCGGGCGGTTTCCCATGCCCCGTCTTTATGACGGGCATGGCGCGACCGGTCCGTGAAGGTACGGAAGATCAGGCGAAGGGCATTGTAATGAGTGCAGGTTCCTCAAACGAACTGGCGCCGCTGACGTTGGACAGCGCGTGTATCACTGAACTCCAGCAGGCGCTGGAACGGGTTGAATCAGGGCGCGGCGTGCTGGTGCGCCTTGCCGATCTCATGGGTGGGGCCGTGGGGCAGGCGGCCATGCTGGGCATGCGCACGCTGGGGCTGGCGCCGGGACTGCAGGCACGGCTGCAGGCCACGGCGGAAACCGCGATCCGGCGCGCGTTCGACCTTGCGGTTGTGGGCATGGACCGCCCCCGTGACATCTCCGCCACCCCTGATGATGGCGCGGGATGGCGTGACCCGGCGCTGAAGGCCGCCGTCACGGTCTCGGGGGCCGTAGGCGGCTTTACCGGCCTGCCGGGCCTTGTGGCGGATGTGGGCTTCACCACCCTGACCATCATGCGCGAAATCGCCCGCATTGCGCGTGAACAGGGTGAAGACCTGTCGCAGGAAGATGCGCGTGCCGCCTGTCTGGAAGTGTTCGCCCTGCGTGCCTTCCCCTTTGGCGGGGCAAAAAACCAGGGGCAGGGCGAGGATAACGAACTGGGCTATTTCTCTGCCCGCGCCATGCTGCGCGGCCGCCCGGTCGTCATGCTGGTCAGTGAGGTCGCGACCCATTACGGGCTGGGCCTGTCGCGTAAATTCGCATTGCAGATGATGCCGGTGGCTGGCGCGCTGTGCGGGGCGTCGCTGAATGTGGCGTTCCTGTCGCATTACCGCGCCGTGGCGCAGGCGCATTTCACCATCCGCAGGCTGGAGCGTGAATACGGCCCCGAAGTCCGCCGCACCGCGATGGACCTGAAGAGCCATGCGGCAGCACAGGTTCGCGAAAGCTGAAGGCAACAGGATGGTTTCTGCAGGCTGGTTGAAAAGCCAGCCCGGATAACATCCGACGATCATAAGAAAGCTTTTGGTGAAGCATTTTTCAAAAAGCTTTAAAAAATGCCGCCTTTTTGAAAAAAGGCGGCACCCAAAGACTTTTATTTTTGTTTATTGACGCGTTGTTTTTTTTGAACACTTTCTAAGTTTCAGGGACAGGGCCTGCCACCGTCCCTGCCAGCCGCTCAGGCTGGTTTGTCGGGCACGGCTGGCGCGGGTTTCGGATGGGCGCGCAGTTCGATAAAGGCGGCTACCAGCGCGAAAAGCGTTTAAAAAGCCAGCAGCGTATCCAGCACCCCGTGGAAGCGGGGAACAAGATACTCCAGCAGCACTGTAATCAGCGCGAACACCACAAAAACACCGGGCAGTCCGATCATGCGCCTGTCCTTCCTGTCATTGTGCCGGATCAGGCCGCAACCGGCGTTAGCGCGTCGCGGCCCGCCAGCACGGCTTCCACATTGTCCACCGCCATCATGCCCATGTCAGTGCGGGTTTCCACCGTCGCACTGCCGACATGCGGGGTCAGGAACACGTTGGGCAGTTCAAGGAAGCGCGGGTCGGGGTTGGGTTCATTGCGGTAGACATCCAGCCCGGCGGCTGCCAGCCGGCCACTGCGCAGGGCATCGATCAGCGCATCCTCATCCACCAGCGCCCCACGCGCCGCATTGATGAAAATTGCCCCGCGCGGCAGGCGGGACAGCAGGTCGGCATTGATCATGCCATCGGTTTCGGGGCTGGCGGGCAGGTGCAGGCTCAGGATATCGCAATGCGGCAGCATGTCGGTCACGGTGCTGAAAAAGGTCGCGCCCGCTTCCTGATCCGCCGGCAGGCGGCGACGGTTGGAATACATCACCTTCATATCAAAGCCACGGGCCCGCCTGGCCACCGCCCGGCCAATGCGGCCCATGCCGACAATGCCCAGCCGCTTGCCGCTTATGCGCGTGCCCAGCAGTTCATCCATGGCCAGCGACCGGCCCCAGCCCCTGCGCATCAGCGCGCCGTATTCGCTGGCCCGTCGCGCCGCCGCCAGCATCAGCAGTATGGCCATGTCCGCATTGCATTCGGTCAGTACGTCGGGGGTATTGGTGACAACAATGCCGCGCGCATGCAGGGCAGGAATGTCCAGATGGTCGGTGCCGACGCTGACCGTGGCCACGACCTTTACACTGTCGGGCAGCAGCAGCACGTCGTTGCCCCGCAGCGGCAGCCCGGTGGCGGTCATGATCGCCCGCGGCTGGAATGCGCGCGCCGCATCCAGAAGTTCACGCGTTGTCATCTGCTGGTCTGGAACGGCGGGTATGTTAAAGCTCTGTTCAATGCGTTGCATGACCGGGGTGGTCTGGCGCTGGGTCAGCAACAGGCGGGGACGGGTATCGGACATATGGGGTGGTTTCTCCTGACAGGCGGGCATGCCATGGGCGATCATGCCCACGAAGGCATGCGAAAAGGGTTATCCTAAGAACATGACGGGTCAAGAGACGGTTCCCATCACGCCGGAACTTATGCTGCGCGCCTACATGGCCGGGCTGTTTCCCATGGCGCCGGATGCCGGGTCGGATGAACTGGAATGGTACCGCCCCGAAATGCGCGGTATCCTGCCGCTGGACGGGTTTCATGTCAGTCGCAGGCTCATGCGCACCGTGCTGTCGGCGCGCTTTGCGGTTACGGCGGATCAGGATTTCCCCGCCGTCATGGATGGCTGCGCCGAACCCGCGCCGGGACGCGAGACGACATGGATCAGCCCGCGCATCCGCAGCCTGTTCTGCGCGCTACATGACATGGGCCATGCCCATAGCGTGGAGGTCAGGCACGAAGGCAGGCTGGTTGGCGGCCTGTATGGCGTGGCGATCGGGCAGGCGTTCTTTGGCGAAAGCATGTTCAGCCGCATGCGTGATGCGTCCAAGGTCGCCCTTGTCCATCTTGTCGCGCGGCTGCGGCTGGGGGGATTCAGCCTGCTGGACACACAGTTCGGCACCGACCATCTGGCCAGTTTCGGCGGGGTGGAAATTCCGGCATGGGACTACATGCGGCAGCTGGGCCATGCGGTGCGGGGGCAGGCGGCGTGGATTGGAAATGATCGCGTAACGGAACTGGAAACCGCCATCCGCGCCCTGCGCGCGTGACGGGGTGCGGGCGGTTGACACAATCGGCCATGCGGGGTTCCGTCTTGGCAGATGAAAGGGAAAACACGATGAAGCATGGAACGGCCCGCCCGCGATGGCAGTGGACAAGGACGGGTGCGCTGCGGCTGGGCATGACCGCACTGGCGGCGGGTATCGCGTCCGGCTGCGACATTCCCGCCGCGCGGGCGGAGGACCCTTCCAGCGTTCATCCCCCGCTGACCCCCACCCGTGACGTGCAGGTGGATTATAACGTACAGCCCGATGGCGTGCCCGAACCCAAGGCCGTGCGCACATGGTTCGCCTATAACGGCGGCCTGATGCGAATCGACAGCCCTCAGGGCATGGGCGAGACGATTCTCAACCGCATGAGTCGCCAGGTCACGATCATCATCAACCCGCAGAAGGTGTACAGCCAGCTTGATGCCCGCTATGGCATTCGCAATCCCTTCCTGCTCGACCTGTCCATGACCTTCTCGCGCAAGGGTAGTTCCACCGTGGCGGGCGTGCCCTGCACGCAGTGGGATGTCACCACCGATCAGGGCAGCGCCACCGCCTGCGTGACCGATGATGGCGTGGTGCTGCAGGAAATCGGCGTGGATGGTGACGGGCTGAAGGGGCGGCTGGAAGCGACGAAGGTGGTGTACGGTCCGATCCCCGACAGCATGTTCCAGCCACCGGAGGGTTACCGCAAGATCGACCCGCCACCCCCGCCCGGCACGCCGCCCGCCCGCAAGGATGCGGACAAGAAGGGCGGCTGATGCCGTTGTTCAAGGCCAGTTTTCAAGGATGACATGAAGTGAAACGATTTGCGCATGGCGGTCGCCGGGCTGCATTGGTGGCCTGCCTGCTGCTGGCGGGGGTGGCAGGCCATGCCTCCGCCGCCGATCCGGATCCGCAGAGCCCCTATGTCACCCCGCAGGATGATGTGGACGTGACCTACACCATCTATCCCCCGCATGACACGAGTGAGGTAATGAGCCAGCGCATGCGCTGGTCCGCCAGCCGCATGATGCAGCGCGTGGACCCGGCCAATGCCGCCACCTACATGATTACCGATTACCATGCCGGGACCCTGACGGTGGTGAATCCCGGCCAGAAGGTCAAGACGGTCATTCCCGCCCCGGGGGCGGCCAATGTGCAGATGGGCCAGCGCGCGCAGGGCACGTGGCTGCGCACCGGCGTGTCAAAGGTTGCGGGAATTCCCTGCGCCCTGTGGCAGACACAGGATACCGACCAGCGTTCAAGCGAGATCTGCTACACCGATGATGGCGTGATGATGGAAGTCATCCGCGATGGCAAGGTGATGGTCGAAGCAGCATCCGTTACGCGTACGCCGCAGGATGAAAGCGTGTTCACCGTCCCGTCGGGGCTGAAGGAACTGCACGCGGCCCATCCCTGATACGGACCCGGCCCGGTCCGCTTTATGGCATGAAAAGGGCGCAACCTGCCCGTAAATCGCCATCGCGATGCTGTCTAACCGATTCCGGCGGGGCGCTTCTCCCGCCGGATCAGGATCAGTAACGGGAACAGGTTGATGAAGAACACAGGACGTATCGCAGCGGGGCTTCTGGTTCTGGCCGGGCTGGCGACAGCCGCCCCGCAGGCGCATGCCCATGGGCGTGGCGGTGGCGATGCGTTTGTCGGCGGTCTGGTGGGCGGTCTTGTTGGCGGTGCCGTGGCGGGTGCGATGGTGGATGCCTATGGGCCGCCTCCGCCCCCTCCGCCGCCGATGTATTACCGCCCGGCCCCGCCGCCCATGGCTTATTACGCGCCGCCGCCCCCTCCGCCGCCCACGGTGGTCTATGGCCCCTATGGCGGTCCGGGACGGCCGTATTACTGAACTTCAGCCACCCGCCGCCTGTAGCGTCAGGGTCGCAATGGCCTTGCGCACGGCGGCGACGTGGTTCGTGACCTTGACCTTGCGCCACGCCTGAACCAGATGGCCGGTGGCGTCGATCAGGAAGGTCGCGCGTTCGATGCCCATGTATTTGCGGCCATACATCGATTTTTCCACCCACACGCCATAGGCCTCCGTCACCGTGCCATCACTGTCTGATGCAAGTGGAAAGGTCAGGCTGTGATCGGCTGCGAATTTTTCGATCGCGGGCATCCCGTCACGTGACACGCCGATGACGTTCACGCCGTCTTTGTGCAGGTCCGTCAGTGCCGCCTCGAATTCGCATGCTTCCCTGGTGCAGCCCGATGTGTTGGCCTTGGGATAGAAATACAGGACAAACGGATGTCCCTTCAGCCCGGCAAGGCTGACCGTGCGGCCATGGCTTGCGGGCATGTTGAAATCAGGAACGGCGCTGCCGGGTTCGGGAAAGGGGGGTGTCGGGTTGCTCATGGCCTGCCTTGCTGATCTGGTTGCATGTGTCGGCCCCATGGGCCGGACACATGCAGCATGGTTGTGGGGACGATCATGCACCGCCTTGCCCCGTCGGGGAACCGCTGTCATGTTTCGCCTGCGTGGATGTGTCCGGGGCGGGCGGAAGCAGGCGGTCAAAGACCCCCCGGACATCGGCGGCCATGCGGTCCATGCGCGCCAGCAGCCTGTCTGCATCCGCCACCCTGAATTCCCCGGTCAGGATTTCAAGGCTGGCGGCAGGAATGATGTCCGGCACTTCACTGCCGCATATGATGCGGATAAGCCCCTGCAGCGCGCGCCACAACAGGTCGGCCCGGCGCAGCAGCCGCGCGTCGGCATCCGTAATGTCCCCCGCATGGGCAAGTCGCAGCAGGGCCAGGCGCGTGGACTGGCTGCGGCTGGCGCAACGGGTGGTCAGCAGTTGCAGTCCCTGGGCAATGAATTCCACATCCATAAGCCCGCCACGCCGACGCTTGATGTCCCACGGGCTGGTGGCAGGCCGTTCACGGGCCAGGCGTTCGCGCATATGGCGTATGTCATGCACGATCAGCGCGCGTTCCTGCCGGGTCCGCGCGCCGTGGCCCAGCGCGGTGGCGATGGCCGCGCGCAGTTCGGCACGCAGGGCGGGCGGTCCCGCCACGACCCGCGCACGCGTCAGGGCCATGCGTTCCCATGTCCATGCGGATTCCGCATGGTAGCGGCGGAATGCGGACAGCGAGACGGCAACCGGCCCCTTGGACCCCGACGGGCGCAGCCGCATGTCCACCTCATACAATGGTCCCTCGCGCCCCGGCGCGGTCAGGGCCGCGACAAAAGCATGCGCCAGCCGGACGTAATACGTGCCCGCCGCAAGCGGGCGCGGCATCAGGCCATCGGCGTATGTGATGGCGGGTACGACGCTTTCCACGATATCGGCGGGGTGGTCGAACACCAGCATGAGGTCAAGGTCCGATCCCGGCATCATTTCACACGATCCCGCCTTGCCCAGCGCCACGACCGCCATGGACCCGCCGGGCACCGTGCCGTGGCGGCGCCTGTGTTCGTTGCTGACCACGCGCAGCAGGCCGCGTATGACCGTTTCCGCCATGGCGGTGCGCGCACGGGCGGCGCGTTCCTCACTCATGCGGTGTTCAAGGCGGGCGACCGACAGGCGGAATTCCTCGCCACAGACCAGGCCGCGCAGGACGGGCAGCACCTGTTCGGCCGACTGCGCGCCCGCGACATGCCGACGCACCAGCGCCGTGACCGTGCCCAGCGCGCCGGGACCGCCATCCATGTCCAGCAGGCCATCCAGTGCGGAAGGCGTCTGCGCCAGATGGTCCGCCAGGAAGGGCGCGCAGTCCAGCACCGTGACAATGCGGTGGATCAGCGCGGTATTGCGTTCCAGCAGCGACAGGAACTGCACCCCCGCCCACTGGCGTTCCAGCAGAGCGTCAAATCGCCGCAGTACGGTCAGTGGCTGCCGGCGCTTTCCGATTTCCGCCAGGATGGCGGGCAACAGCCGGCGCAGCAGCTTGCGTGCCCGGTCCGAACGCAGCGCGCGCAGGCGGTTGCCCTCCCATCGGTTCAGGATGACAAGGGCGTCACTGATATCGGTGGCAGGAAAACCCTGTTCCAGCAGCCTGTCGGCGGCGTCGGCATCCTCGGGCGCTATGGTGATGTCTGCCTGCGCGTCGTTTTCGGCAAACTGCAGGTCAAAATTGCGGCGCGAACGCTGCATGACCGACAGCATGCCGCATGCAAGGTCCCCGCCATCCGGCGCAAGCATGAAGATTGCGAAGCGTGCGAATCCGTCCAGTGTGTCGGGCAGCGTATGGGTCTGGTGGTCCATGCGCATCTGCAGCCGGTGTTCGGCCTGTCGCAGCATGCGGTAATTGCGGGCCAGTATTGCGGACTGTTCATGCGTCAGCAGGCCGGCGCGGCGCAGCCTGCGCAACGCGCCAAGCGTGGTGGGATCACGCAGTTCGGACCGCCTGCCGCCCCATACCAGTTGCAGCGCCTGGGCCACGAATTCGACCTCCCGTATGCCGCCCTGTCCCAGCTTGACGTTCTGTCCCAGCAGCCAGCCCGTGGCGGCGTCGGGGTCATGGATGAATTCGGGCGGCAGGCTGCTCAGGTTGGCATGTCCCGCGTTACGGTGGCGGTCGATCCGTGCTTTCATGTCATGCAGATCGTCAATTACCGCGAAATCCAGATGGCGGCGCCATACGAACGGATGAATGCTTTTAAGGAAACGGCGCCCCGCCGTGATGTCCCCCGCGACCGGTCGCGCCTTGGTCATGGCCGCGCGTTCCCATGTCCGGCCCATGCTTTCATAATACTGGATGGCGGCGGGAAAGGACACGGCGGCAGGGGTGGCGGACGGGTCGGGGCGCAGCCGCAGGTCCATGCGGAATACGTAACCATTTGCATCACGCGCTTCCATAAGCGTGACAAGATCGCTAGTCATGCGCACAAAGGTATGCCGCAGTTCCCCGTTGCCGGGGTGACGGTCCGGATCATACAGGATGATCAGGTCTATGTCCGAGGAGTAGTTCAGTTCCCGCGCGCCCAGCTTCCCCATTGCCAGAACCACGAAGCCGCTGCCCCGGCACGGGGTTTCGGGGTTACGCAGGCGCAGTCGCCCGGTGTCATGTGCATGCAGCAGCAGATGTCTGACCGCCGCCCCCAGTGCGTTCTCGGCCAGCTGGCTCAGCGCAAGGGTGACCTGCTCCAGCGTCCATGTGCCGCCGATATCCGCCAGCGCAATGGCCAGCGCCGCCTGCCGTTTGGCCACGCGCAATGCAGCCATGACATCTGCGCGGGCAGTATCGGGCGCCAGGGCGTCCAGACCCGACAGGATCCGGCGCACGCACGCCGCCGCCCCATCCGTCAGCAGCTCGGCAAAGGCCACCGTGTCGCGCAGCGCCAGGTCGGACAGGTAGGGACTGTTTCCCCCCATGGCATCCAGCAATGCACCCAGTTCGGGCATTGCCGCGATATCGGGCAGGCCCATGCGCGCGCAGGCATCCGTCAGGTTTTCACGCAGGATGCGCGCCGCGCGGGTGTCGGCGGCATGGGGCCATGTGCAGCCACGCCACGAAGGGTGCGGCACGAAGGGGGGCAGGGCTGGCTGGTCCATGGGAAAGGGTCCGTTAAGGGGCTGGAAAATCATGCTGTTCCGCATGGTGGCATGACGTGGGTGGCATGACGGAAGCCGGTCAACCCTCTCCCGCCCGGACGCCCGTGTCCAGTCCCAGCCGCGTGCGTCGCGCGGTCATGGCGGCCGGGCGCGTGGTGATCTGGCTTGTGCTGCTGTGCATTACGCTGCCCGCCGTGCTTCTGCTGGTGCTGACGGTGCGGCTGTCCGCGGGGCCGCTGGATGTCACACCTGTGGTCAGCCTGCTCATGCCGCTGCCTGTCGCGCATGGCCTGAAGCATGAAGACATCATCGGCACCCTGTCGGCGGGGCATGTGCGCATGGGCTGGAACGCCGTGCATGAAGGCCTGCGCGCCCCACTGGTGATATGGGTGGAGGACGTGCGGATCCAGCGCCGTGACGGGCAGATGGCCGATACCCTGCGCCGTGGCCGCCTGACGTTGGACAGCCCGGCGCTGTTCCATGGCAGCGTGCGGATACTGGAAATCTCGGCCTCGCACGGGCGGCTGAAGCTTGCGCGCAACAAGGAAGGCAAATTCGGCCTCGACCTTGGCCCGGACACGCCTTATCCCTCACGGAAACCCGAAGAACCCACCCCCGTGGACCTGACGGCGCTGCGGCAGGCCGTCATATCCGACACCCATGTCAGTTTTGCCGACCGCATGACCGGTCGTGCATGGCGGCTGGGTGAAGCCGATGCCCGGCTGAAGGTTGTGACCGATTCCGGGCAGAAAGGGGTGACGGGGGAAGTCCGCCTCGGGCTGGAGGGGAATGGCGAACGGCTGGTGGTGCATGGGACGGGGGAACATGTTGGCCCCGGTCAGATCAACTGGACCCTGCAGCTTGACCCGATCAGCCCCGCCGCCTTCGCGCCGGGACAGAAGGAGGTGGAGCCACTCGGCCTGCCCGTGGGCGGGCAGTTGCAGGTCGCCTTCCGTGACGGGGGCGTGCGGGACATTCCCTTCCTCATGCCGCGTGATTTCACGCTGCACCTCAATGCAGGCAACGGGAAGGTCACGACCCGCAAGGCGGGGCAGTTCCTGGTGGGCGAAGGGGAGGCCGATCTGGTCGGCTCGCTCGGGGCCGGGCCACGCAACGCACCGTTTGACGGCCCGCTGCATGTCATGCTGAAGCGTCTGGAACTGCACCTGCGTGCGCCGGGACATGCAACCGATGATGGCAGCGGCCCCACGCTGGATGCAACGGCGGACCTGAAATCAACGTCCCTGCTGGATCCGAAGGCGGCGCAGGTGGACGTGGACGCGCGCGCGCGGTCGCTGGATTTCGCGACACTGGGTGATTTCTGGCCCCCGCGCGCAATGAAGGGCGCGCGGCGGTGGGTTACGCAGAACATCCCGCAGGGGCACGTACAGGAACTGCAGGTCAACATGGGGCTGGCCAGCCACAAGGGCTGGAACGGGCTGGACCTTGTATCCCTTGGGGGCACGATTGACGCCGACAGGATGGAACTGCACTGGCTGCGCCCCATCCCGCCCATGCATGAAATGGATGCCCACCTGACCTTTGATGGTCCGGATGAGATCATGATCCGCTTTGGCCACGCCTACCAGCTGGTGGACCTTGCGGACCGGCACGTGGACGCCACCGGCACGGGACGGATCGAGGTCGGCCCCGGTTCCATGCGGATTACGGGCCTGAATGAAAAGGTACAGGTAGGCGACATCAACGTCACCCTGCTGGGCAATGCGCGTGACGTGCTGGCGCTGCTGGCCGAACCCCGGCTGAATGTGCTTTCGCGTCATCCCATGTCGTTTACGCACCCTGCGGGCCGGGCCAATGTGTCGCTGCATATCGCCCTGCCACTGGATGCGCATGTGCGGCTGGACCAGATCGACCTGCGCAGCCATACCGATCTGGCGCAGGTGCATCTGGGCAATGTGGTGGTGGGGCGGCCGCTGGACAACGGCAACCTTGGCATTGACGCCACGATCAACGGCCTGCTGCTGCAGGGGACCGGGGTGCTGGCGGGCATTCCCTCCAGCGTGATCTACACCATGGATTTCCGGAACGGGCCGATGGTGCATGCGGTGGAAAGCGCCAGCCTGCAGGGGCACGTCACCCCTGAGGGCGTGCGGCGCGCGGGATTCGAAATGGGTGAGCATTTTGCCGGCAGCGCCCAGCTCGATGTGGATTACGACCGGTATGTGGGCGGCAGGGCGCAGGTCAATATCGACCTGGACCTTGACCGTGCGGCGCTGAACATTCCCATCTGGTCCAAAAGGGTGGGGCAGGAGGCAAATGCCTCGGTTGAGCTGGATCTTGACCATGGCCAGATCTCCAGCATCGAGAATATCCGCGCGGTAGGCCCCGACCTGCTGATTGATGGCCATGCCGAGACCGCATCCGGTGTCGCCCGCCGCCTGATCCTGCGCGGGTTCCATGTCGGCCGGTCAATGGGCAATGCCTCGGTCATGCTGCCGGCGCGTGAAAGCGACCCGATCGGGGTGAATGTGGCGGCAAGGGTGCTGGACCTGTCGCCGCTGGTGTCATTCCAGACCACGCCAGACAGCTCGGCTTCCGCCAGGGTGGCGGCCGGGCAGGGCAACAGTGGCTATCATGTGCCCGAAATGGCCAGCGGGCGCGTGAAGGGACCGCCGGGACGCCGGTGGGATCTGAATGTTGATGCCCAGACCCTGTATTACAGCCAGAAGGATGTGCTGACGAACGTGCACAGCCATCTGGAAACCGATGGTGTACGCCTGACGCGTGGCTTCATGACGGTCGAGGGACCGGTAGCGGCCGCGGCGCACCTGAACCCGAAGGGCAATACGCGCGTGCTGGATGTGCATGTGGCCAGCCTTGGCGCGCTGCTGCAGGACATGAAGGTGACCGATGAGATGCAGGGCGGTGTCACCGACATCACCGGCCGCTTTGACGACAGCGTTGCGACCGCGCCCTTCTCGGGCAAGGTGCATATGGGGCCGTTCAAATTGCGCAACGTGCCGGCGGTGGTGCGCATGGCCAATAACGCCTCGATCTATGGCTGGCTGCGCGCGCCACATGCGCCCAGCTTCCAGGTCGAGCAGCTGGACGCGCCGGTCACGCTGGATGAAGGCAACATCCATATTGCAGATGGTCTGGTCAGCAACGCATCCCTTGGGGCCACGGTGTCAGGGGATGTGAATCTGGAAAAGAAGACACTCAATCTGGATGGCACGATCATCCCCGCCTTTGCTGTGAATGCGGCGCCGGGGCACCTGCCGGGCCTGCTGGGCTGGCTGTTCAGTCCTGAAAAGAACGGGGGTGTCGTCTCCGCCACCTATCAGGTCACGGGACCGATGGATAACCCGGCGGTGCATGTGAACCCCTATGCCATGCTGCTGCCCGGCTTCCTGCGTAATCTCATGCATATCCACTGAAGGCGCGGGCCGCCTGTAAAACAGAAAGAAGTTTCTGGTGCGGCTTTTTTCAAACAGCTTTGGAAGAACGCTGCCTTTTTAAAAAAGGGGGCACCCAAAAACTTTTGTCGATTAGCGTTCGTTCGTAATGCGATCATGGCCGGGCAGCAAGAACAGCACGGTCAGCAGCGAACAGGCGATGCAGCCGGTCACGTACCAGTAAAACAGCCCTTCATGCCCGATCTGCTTGAACCACAGGGCCACGTATTCCGCCGTGCCGCCAAAGACCGAAACGGTCAGCGCATAGGGCAGCGCCACCCCCAGCGCGCGAATGCGCGTGGGGAACAGTTCGGCCTTCACCACCGCGTTGATGGAGGTATAGCCCGAAATCCCGACCAGCGCCGCCGTCACCAGGCCAAAAGCCGCCAGCGGGGAATGCACGCCTGATAGCGCCCGCATGAGCGGTACGGTGGCAAGGCAGCCGATAACGCCGAATGACAGCAGCAGCCGCCTGCGGCCCACCCGGTCCGATAGCGCGCCAAAGGCGGGCTGGACCATGGCGAACACCACCAGCGACGCGGTGGAGACCAGCGTGGACTGCTCCTTGCTCAGCCCCGCCGTGTTGACCAGGTATTTCTGCATGTAAATCGTGAAGGTATAGAACGCGACCGTGCCCCCCAGTGTCAGGCCGCATACGCCAAGTACCTCACGCGGGTGGCGCAGCAGCACGCGCAGGCCGCCATGGGCATTGTGGTCATGGCTGGCCGTACTGAACTGCTCGCTTTCCGCCATGCCGCGACGGAACCACAGGATGGACAGCGCCAACAGTGCGCCAATACAGAATGGAATGCGCCAGCCCCACGCCCCAAGCTGCGCCGGGCTGAGCAGCGCAAACTGCAGGATCAGCAGCACCACAAGCGCCAGAAGCTGCCCCATGACCAGCGTGACATACTGGAAACTGGCGTAAAACCCACGCTGCGCGGGTGGTGCGATTTCCGACAGATAGGTGGCGCTGGCCCCGTATTCACCCCCCAGACTCAGCCCCTGCAGCAGGCGCGCAAACAGCAGCACGCACGGGGCCGCAACGCCAATGCGTTCATAGGTCGGGCATATGGCAATGGCCAGTGAGCCTGCGCACATGGCGACAATCGACACACTCAGTGCCGCGCGCCGTCCATGCCGGTCCGCCATAAGCCCCATGAGCCACCCGCCCACCGGCCGCATAAGGAAGCCGATGGCGAATACCGCCGCGCTGCGCAGCAGTTCCGTCGTCTGGTTGCCTTTGGGGAAGAAGGCATGGGCAAAATACATGGAAAATGCCGCATAGACGTACCAGTCGTAATATTCGATCAGATTTCCGGATGAACCCGCAATAATGCTTCGTATTCTCTGCGCGGTAGTCAGTGCGCCGGTCTGGGTCTTGAAAACAGGCATGATGTGCAACCTATGGGGGCGAAAAGATCGTCAGGATGAATGGGGCAGGGACGGGGTTGTCCGTGCGGGACTGCCGGATACGGCATCCGTCCCGGCAATGATGGGGGTATCGGCCTGCGCATCGCTGATCCGGCCCGACAGGGCGGCCGCAAGGCGTTCGGTATCCAGCGCGCCTTCCCACCGGGCCAGCACGATGGTGGCTACCGCGTTGCCGATGATGTTGGTCAGCGACCGGCATTCCGACATGAAACGGTCAATGCCCAGGATCAGCCCCATGCCCGCCACCGGCACGTCCGGCACCACCGCCAGTGTCGCGGCAAGGGTGACGAAACCCGCCCCCGTGACCCCGGCGGCCCCCTTGGAACTGATCATGGCGACCAGCAGCAGGCTGATCTGCTGGCCCAGTCCCAGATGTACATCCGTCGCCTGTGCAATGAAAAGGGCCGACAGCGACATGTAGATGTTGGTGCCATCCAGGTTGAAGGAATAGCCCATCGGCACAACCAGCCCAACGACGGATGGCGCGCAGCCTGCGTTCTCCATCCGGGTCATGAGGCTGGGAAGTGCTGATTCGGACGAACTGGTACCCAGCACGATCAGCAGTTCCTCACGCAGGTAGGCCAGCAGCGGCAGGATACGGAACCCGTTGTACCGCGCGACCGCCCCCAGCACCACCACCACGAACAGCGCGGAGGTGGCATAGAAGGTCACCACAAGGAAGGCGAGGTGCAGCACCGAACCGATGCCAAACCGCCCGATGGTGAACGCCATCGCCCCCAGCGCCCCGATGGGGGCGGCATACATGACCAGCCGCACCACCCCGAACACCAGCTGGGTCAGCTGCTTGAGCACCGACAGGATGGCATGCCCCTTTGCCCCCATGTGCGACAGACTGATGCTGAACAGGATGGCGATCAGCAGCACCTGCAGGATATCGCCCGAGACAAAGGCACTGACCACCGTGTCGGGAATGATGTTGAGCAGGAAGTCACTGAACGAATGCGCCTGTGCCCGCGCGGTGAAGGCTGCGACCGCGTGGGTATCCAGTGTCGCGGGGTCGGCATGGATATGCGCGCCGGGACGCACGATATTGGCCATGACCATGCCCACCACCAGCGCCAGCGACGAAAAGGTCAGGAAATAGACCATCGCCTTCGCCGCCAGCCGGCCCGCCTGCCCCAGGTCGGACAGGCTGGCCACCCCCGTCACCACCGTCAGGAAGATGACCGGCGGGATCACCATCTTGACCAGTCGGATGAAGCCATCCCCCAGCGGTTTCAGCGTCACCGCCGCATGCGGGCAGAAATATCCCAGCGCGATGCCCGCCACCACCGCGATGACAACCTGCGCATACAGGCTGCGAAACAGGGATCCGCGCCGCGCCGGTCGGGCTTGCGGGCAGGTCTGCGTTTCCTCGGGCATGGTGGATGGGTCCTCAAGAACGGTTCGGTTTCCGGCACCGCGAACGGGCGGGGTGAAGGCATGCCGGGGCACGCTAGTGGGTTTTGGCGCCATGCGAACCTGAAAATCAGGTGAAAGGCGGATCGTTACGGTCGGTGCATATCACGGTTGCCAGATATTCCAAAAAAACATGATGGGTTTACATCACCCGCATTACAGGGCACGGACATGTTTTGTTCTTTATGATGGGAAATACTCCGCCATGCCCGATCTGTCCGCATCGCCCGTCTTGTGGATCGGAATGCTGCTTGCCGCCCTGTCATGCCTGTTGTCCCTGATCGTTCTGCGCCGGCTTTCCCTTATGGCGGGACAGGGGGGGGATGCAGACCAACTGGCGCGGCTGTGCGTGATGACGGAGCGTGAGACCGCAGCCCGCGTGGCGGAAAACGAGGCCCAGCGCGCCCGCATGGCGGAAATCGAACGCGCGCTGTCGACAAAACTGGACCAGCGGCATCAGGAAATGACCGAAACCTTCAACCGCATTGCCCGCATGATGGGCCGCGACCTTGCGGAAATGCGGGTGACGCAGTCCGAAGCCCTGCGCGAAATGGCAGAGGAGGGCAGGCGGCAGAGCGATGAACTGCGTGTCGCCGTGAATGAACGCCTGCATCAGGCGGTGGAAAAGCAGATGCAGACATCTTTCCAGCGCGTGCTGGAACAGATCGGCGCGATGCAGAAGGCCATGGGCGAGGTTTCGGCCATGACCGCGCAGGTGGGTGACCTCAAGCGCCTGTTTTCCAACGTCAAGACCCGTGGCGGATGGGGCGAATCCCAGCTGCGCAGCATTCTGGACGACGTGCTGCCCGAAGGGGCGTACGAAACCAACCGCCGCCTGCGCGATGACAGCCGGGAGGTCGTGGAATTCGCCGTGCGCATGCCGGTGCGGGCCACGGTCCCGCCGGTGCTGGCGATTGATTCCAAATTTCCGACCGAAGCCTATGAACGCCTTCTTCAGGCGGTGGAGGACTGCAACCCCGACGCCGAACGCGCCGCCCGCCGCGCGCTGGAAACCACCCTGCGGATCGAGGCGCGCAAGATCGCGACCAAATACATCGTGCCACCCGTGACGGTTGAATTCGCCGTCCTGTACCTGCCGACCGACGGGCTGTATGCGGAGGTTGCGCGGATTCCCGGCCTGCTGGATGAAATCGGCCGGACCTATCGCGTCATCGTGATGGGGCCGGGTCTCATGCCCGCCATGCTGCGCACCATTCATCTTGGTTACGTGACGCTGGCGCTGGAACGGCGCACGGATGACATCGCGCGCCTGCTGGGCGCCACGCGTCAGGAAATGCTGCGCATGGACGGGGTGCTGGAAAAACTGGCCCGCAATGCGTCGGCCATGTCATCCTCGATCGACGAGGCCCGCAGGCGAACAGGCCTCGTGACCCGCAGGCTGCGCGAACTGGATGTGGATACCGGTGCTCCCCCCGCCGGGGATGATGGCGGCGCGACCCCGGCTCCCGCCGCGGGCGACGGTGCCGGGGCACAGGCTGACATGGCGCCGTCATGGTCGCGCGAAGGGGCGGGTGGATACGGGGCGTAGCTGAAAACGATTTTAATTGGCCCTGTTCCGGCACGCGCTGCATAAGGAAGGGATGATGAGTGTTCCGTCTGAAACCCCCCGTCCTGAAACCGGGCCCGTTGCCCCCACGGGCGAGGCCGCGCCGCGTGTCCTGCTGGTGGAGGATGACAGCAAGATCGCGCAAGAAGTGGTGGAGGAACTCGAAAGCCGCCATTTCCATGTCCAGCACGAGGAATCAGGTGCTGCCGGTCTGGCCATGGGGCTGAACGCGCATTTCGATGTCATGATCGTGGACCGCATGCTGCCCGAACTCGATGGCCTTACGCTGATCGAGACCCTGCGTGAGCGCAGGGTGCATGTACCCGTGCTGGTGCTGTCCGCCCTGTCGGCGGTGGATGACCGGGTCAGCGGGCTGAAGGCGGGGGGCGATGACTACCTGACCAAGCCGTTCGCGATGGAGGAACTGGCCGCGCGGCTGGAGGCGTTGCTGCGCAGGCCCGATACTTCACGCCATACCATGCTGCGTGTCGGCCCGCTGGAAATGGACCTGATCGAACGCACGGTCACGCGTAATGGCGAGCCGATCGACCTGCTGCCACGTGAATTCCGCCTGCTGGAATACCTCATGCGTCGTCCGGGGCAGGTGCTGACACGCAACATGCTGCTGGAGGATGTGTGGAATTACCGCTTCATTCCCCAGACCAACCTTGTGGACGTGCATATCGGCAAGCTGCGCCGCAAGATCGATGAAAGCGGCAAGCCCCCCCTGATCCAGAGCATCCGGGGCGCGGGGTTCATGCTGCGTGCTTCGTAATGAGCTGTTCCGTACCGCCACCTTCCGCCTGACGCTGGCGGTGGTGGCGGCAATGATCTGTTCAGCCGCGTTGCAGTTCTTTTTCGGCTACAGCCAGGCCAGCGTGTTCGAGGCCCGGCGGTCAGACACGCTGCTGCTGCGCGAAGCCAGCATCCTGCAGCGTGAACCCCCTTCCGAGCTTGAGCAGCAGGTGCGCGACCGCGCGACCGATGACCTGCGCATTATCATGAACGTCACCACGCTGTTTGACGCGCAGCAGCATTATATCGTGGGCGACCTGCATAACTGGCCCACCGGGCTGGTGGCGGACGGGCATGTCCATGTCATCGAACCCGAGGCAATGGGCGGCGGGTCCGCCACCGTGCTGCGCATGGTGGCGGTGCGGGTGCGGGGGGGGCGTTATCTGGTGCTGGGACGCAGCCGGCACATGCGCACCGAACTGCGGCTGATGATGCGGCATTCCATGCTGGTCTCGATCGTGCCGACCGTCCTGTTCGCGCTGATAACCGGCAT
Source organism: Komagataeibacter ossonobensis (assembly GCF_057359305.1). Lineage (NCBI taxonomy): Bacteria > Pseudomonadati > Pseudomonadota > Alphaproteobacteria > Acetobacterales > Acetobacteraceae > Komagataeibacter > Komagataeibacter ossonobensis. Next base: position 68,508 of record NZ_JBXAYQ010000002.1, read on the forward strand.
CATCCTCAGCCATCGCGCCCTGTCGCGGGTCAAGGACATGCATGAGGCGATCGACCGCATCATGGAAGGCGACCTGCATGAACGCCTGCCAGCGGGAAAACAGAATGACGACCTCCAGCGCCTTGCGGGCAGCGTCAACCGCATGCTGGACCGGCTGGAACAGTTGCTGGATGAAATACGCGACGTGGGCAACGACATCGCCCACGACCTGCGTACGCCCCTGGCGCGCGTGCGCGCCCGCCTTGACCGCGCGCTGAATGCCGATCATTCGGCCGAAGCGCTGCGCAATGTCATTTCCCGCACCATAGATGACCTGGACCAGTCCTTTTCCATCATCACCGCCCTGCTGCGCATTGGCGAGATCGAGAACGGCCGCAGGCGCGCGGGGTTCGGCACTGTGGACCTTGGCGCGCTGGTAGCCGATATCGTGGATCTGTATGAACCCATAGCCGAAACCAAGGGTATCATCCTGTCGCATGCGGGCGCGGACACGCCGATACAGGTGCAGGGGGACAGGGACTTGCTGATCGAAGTGCTGGCCAACCTGGTGGACAACGCCATCAAGTTCACGCCCGAAGGTGGCCGGGTTGAAATCCGCACCCGCATGAGTGGCGACTGCGCGCTGCTGCAGGTGGTCGATACCGGAATCGGTATCCCGGCGGGTGAACGCAAGGCGGTCATGGGACGTTTTTACCGTTCGGATAAAAGTCGCCACATCCCCGGCAGCGGGCTTGGGCTTAGCCTTGTGTCGGCCATCCTCGCGCTGCATCACGCACGGCTCGATATCATGCCGTCGCGGGTGCATGACAGTCTGCCGGGGGTTACAATGGGTATCATTTTCCCACCATCGACCTTGATTCAGGCTGGAAACTAAATTGAAATTTCATTTGCGACCTGTCGTGCCCCCGTTAACACCGGAAGGACAGACGGGGAGACGAGATATGTACAGACACCACCTGTCCCGGCCCGGGTCCGTGGAAGGTCAGCCGACCGGACGGAGGGAAACAGGCCGCGCATGAACGGTATCGTTGTTACCGCGCTCAAGCGGCCCTATACTTTCGTCGTCCTTTCCATCCTGATTGTCGTATTCGGTGTCCGTGGGCTGCTGCGCACGCCAACCGACGTCTTCCCCAGCATCAATATTCCCGTCGTTGCGATCTGCTGGACCTATACCGGCCTCATGCCCGAGGACATGTCCGGCCGCGTCGTCTATTATTACGAACGCGCCCTGACCGCGACGGTCAACAATATCGAACATATCGAAAGCCAGTCCTATTACGGGCGCGGCATCGTAAAGGTATTCTTCCAGCCCGGCACCGATACCGCCGTGGCGCAGACGCAGATCACCTCCGTTTCCCAGACCGTCATCAAGCAGATGCCCGCGGGCATGACGCCGCCACTGGTGCTGACCTACAACGCATCATCCGTGCCGGTGCTGACGTTGCAGGTGTCGTCCGATTCCATGACGGCGTCGCAGATCTATGACATGTCCTCCAACCTGATCCGCCCTGCGCTGGTATCGGTTGCGGGGGCGGCCATTCCCAACCCGTATGGCGGCCAGCCGGGCAACATCATGGTTGACCTGGACCAGAGCAAGCTGCTGGCCCATGGCCTGTCCGCGACCGATATCGGCAACGCGCTGGGCAAGCAGAACATCGTGCTGCCTGCCGGTGACCAGCAGATCGGCGCGTTCGACTGGATGGTCCAGACCAATGCCTCGCCCGAGGAAATAGACAGTTTCAACAACATGCCCATCAAGCAGGAAGGCAATTCCGTCGTCTACCTGCGTGATGTGGCGTGGGTGCATGCCGGTGGGCCGCCACAGACCAACATGGTGCTGGTCAAGGGGCATCAGGCCGTCCTGATCGTCATCATGAAAAGTGGTGACGCCTCCACCCTGTCGGTGGTCAGCGGGATCAAGGCGCTGCTGCCCTCCATTGTCCGCACGTTGCCACCCGGGGTCGATATCACCGTGCTGGGCGATGCCTCGACCTTCGTGAAGGAGGCGGTGCGCGACGTGGTGCAGGAAATGGGCACCGCCGCCCTGCTGACCAGCCTGGTGGTGCTCCTGTTCCTGGGGTCGTGGCGATCGACGGTCATCATCGCCACCTCCATCCCGCTGGCCATGCTGTGTTCGGTCATCGGGCTGGGCATGGCGGGACAGACCATCAATGTCATGACGCTGGGTGGCCTGGCGCTGGCGGTCGGTATCCTGGTTGATGATGCCACCGTCATGATCGAAAACATCGACGCCCATCTTGAAATGGAAAAGGATCTGGAAACGGCCATCATCGACGCCGCCAACCAGATCGTTATCCCCACTTTCGTGTCCACATTATGTATCTGTATCGTGTGGATGCCGCTGTTCCAGCTGACGGGTGTCGCGGGCTGGCTGTTCATGCCCATGGCCGAAGCCATCATCTTCGCCATGATCGCGTCCTTCATCCTGTCGCGCACGCTGGTGCCGACCATGGCCAAATATATGCTGGCAGCCCAGGTCGCGGCCCATGCGGCGGCCAAGGCGGCGGGGGGGCACCAGGAACCGCGCAATATCTTCGGTCGCTTCCAGCAGGGGTTCGAGCGGAAATTCATTGCCTTCCGCAACCGTTATCGCGCCATCCTTGAACACCTGATCAGCATACGCGGGCGGTTCGTGCCGATATTCGGTATCGGGGCGTTTTCCTCGCTCGTGCTGCTGGTGTTCGCGGGGCAGGACTTCTTTCCCGAAATCAATTCCAATGCGCTGGCTTTGCACATGCGCGCGCCCATGGGCACCAAGATCGCGGAAGCCGGCAAGATTTCCATGCTGGTGAATTACGAGATCGAACGCCTGCTGCCCGGACAGGTCGAAAATATCGTCAACAACTGCGGCCTGCCGTTCAGCCCGCTCAACCAGGCCTTCATCCCCACGCCCACCGTTGGCGCGCAGGACTGTGACCTGACCGTGACGCTGAAGGATGAGGAAGCGCCCGTCGCGAAATACCGCACGATCCTGCGCAAGGGACTGGCGGAGAAATTCCCCGGCACCGAGATCACCTTCATGCCGGCCGACCTTACGGCAAAGATCCTGAACTTCGGGCTGCCCGCGCCGCTGGATGTGCAGGTCACGGGACGCAATCTGTACGCCAATTTCGACTTTGCCGAAAAGCTGGCGGAAAAGCTGCGCCATGTCACCGGCATTGCCGACGTGGCGGTGCAGGAACCGCTGAATACGCCCACGCTGCGCGTCAATGCGCGACGGACCTACGCGCTGGGCACCGGCCTGACCGAAGCGGACGTGGCCAACAACGCGCTGGCCGTCCTTTCGGGCAGCGGGCAGGTGGCGCCGACCTACTGGCTTGATCCCAAGACCGGGGTTTCGCATCTGGTGGATATCCAGACGCCGCTGCAGTTCCTGCAGACCATGAACGACCTTGAGACCATTCCCATCGACAAGGGGGACGGCAACCCGTCTGACAAGGCGCCGCAGATCCTGGGCGGCCTGAGCGATATCGTGCAGACCGGCACCCCGGGCGAGGTCTCGCACTACAACATCATGCCGGTGTTCAACATCTATGCCTCGACCGAGGGGCTGGACCTTGGCGCGGTGTCGCGGCAGGTCGCCCGCGTGGTGGATGACGTGCGCAAGGACCTGCCCGCGGGGTCCAGCCTGACCATCCGTGGTCAGGCGGAGACCATGAACGGGGCCTATACCCAGCTTATCGGCGGTCTGGCGATGTCGATCCTGCTGGTGTACCTGATCATCGTGGTCAACTTCCAGTCATGGCTGGACCCGTTCATCATCATCACGGCCCTTCCCGGGGCGCTGGCGGGGATCGCGTGGAGCCTGTTCCTGACACATACGGCGCTGTCGGTCCCGGCGCTGACGGGGGCAATCATGTGCATGGGCACGGCCACGGCCAACTCCATCCTTGTCGTATCCTTCGCGCGGGAACGGATGGATGTACATGGCGATGCACTGCGCGCCGCGATCGAGGCGGGGTATGAACGTATCCGTCCCGTGCTGATGACGGCGTCGGCCATGATCATCGGCATGCTGCCCATGTCGCTGAGCAATTCGCAGAATGCCCCGCTGGGACGCGCCGTGATGGGTGGCCTGCTGGTGGCGACATGCGCAACCCTGCTGTTCGTTCCCTGCGTATTCGCCCTGATCCATTCCAGAAAGTCCAAGAAGTCCGCCGCTGGCGAAGGAGAACACGCATGACCGCCACAGGCGAAACCCCCAAGCCACGCATGTCCGGACGCGCGCGGCTGTATGTCACCCTGGGTGGGGTTGTGGTGGCCGCCATTGTTGCGGGTGGCATTCTTGAACGCCGGATCCATGTATCGCATCTGAAGGACGTGGCGCAGGACGCGGCCATTCCCCGCGTGCAGGTCATCCTGCCGCAGAAGGGGCCCAAGACCCGCACGCTGGACCTGCCGGGCAATATCTCGGCGTGGTACCAGGCGCCCATATTCGCACAGGTCTCGGGCTATGTGCAGATGTGGTACAAGGACATCGGCGCGAAGGTGAAGGCGGGCGAGATCCTGGCCACCATCGATACGCCGGGACTGGATGCGCAGTACGCGGCATCCAAGGCCAATTTTGACGTGGCCATGGCGCGGTACAGGCTGGCCCAGATCACCGCCAGGCGCTGGCGTGCGCTGCAGGGGACGCAGGCGGTGTCACAGCAGGAAGTGGACGTGCAGGCAGCCAATGCCGAAGCCCGGGAGGCGGAGGTCGAGGCCGCGCGGCATGAAGTTTCCCGCTATGCCGCCCTGATCGCGTTCAAGCAGATCGTGGCCCCGTTTGATGGCGTGGTGACATCGCGTCTGGCGGATGTGGGCGATTATGTGAACGCGGGCGGTGGCGATGTCTCGTCCCGTGGCACCGCAACCGAACTGTTCAGCGTGGCCGACGTGCACCGCATGCGCGTGTTTGTGTCCGTGCCGCAGGATTATGCCGACATCATCAGCCCCAAGCTGGAAGGTGACGTATCCGTGCCGCAGTATCCGGGGCGGGTGTTCAAGGCCAAGTTCCTGGCGACCGCCAAGGCGTTCAATGCGGGCACGCGTACGGTGACGACCGAACTGGTGGTCGATAATGACAAGCGTGAACTGTGGCCGGATTCCTATGCCAATGTACACTTTGTCGCACCCGGTGATCCCGATATCCTGATAGTTCCCGAAGGTGCCCTTGTGTTCCGCGCGCAGGGCATGCAGGTGGCGGTCGTGGATGCCGATGACCGCATCCGCCTGCGCAATGTAACGGTTGGCACCAATCTGGGGACAAAAGTGCAGGTTCTGGCTGGTATCGGTCCAAAGGACCGGATTGTGAACAACCCGTCGGCGGGGCTGCTGGAAGGCCAGAAGGTCTATCTGGTCGGTGCGACGCCGGGATATAACGACGCGGGTGCAACCGCCTCGCCCGCGGTGGACAAGGGCGATGACGTGCGGGCCATGCCCACGGGCGACAGCAATGCGGGTGATACGGGGGTGCGCCAATGAACGGCGCACCACGCGACCCGTCATGTCCCATGCTGTCCCGGCGCATGCTTTCGCTGGCCGGGTGTGCTGCAATCGCCAGCACGCTGTGTGGCTGCGTGGATCTGGCCCCGAAATACCATGGCCAGCATTACATGCTGCCCGACAACTGGAAGGGGGATGCCGTAGTGCAGTTCGGCACCCCGCAGGATGGCGCGGCACGAGGGGACTGGTGGAAGGTCTTTCACGACTCCACCCTTGATGAACTGGAAGAACGCGCCAGTCACCTGAACCCGAACCTGCAGGCGGATGCGGAAACCTTCACCCAGGCACGCGACATCGTGGCGGAAGCACAGTCGAACCTGTACCCACAGATCTCGGGTGGGGCGGGTGCGTCCCAGAACCAGGCGTCGAACCACAGGCTGTGGCGTGGCATGGGATCGACCGGCCCGATCTACATGTCATCCGAACAGTATAGCGCCGCCGCGCGATGGGAGCCGGATTTCTGGTCCGCCATCCGTAACCGCAGGCGCGTGCAGCAGCGTCTGGCACAGGCAGCGGCAGCCGATTTTGCGGTGGCGCGGCTGAGCATCCAGTCCGAACTGGCCAATGACTACATGCAGCTGCGCGGCATGGATGCGCAGCACGCCGTCTATCTCGACTCGATCCGATATTACGAAACCGCGGTCAAGATCACCAGGATGCGGCAGGCCGGCGCGATTGCGGCCGGTATCGACGTGTCGCGCGCCCAGACGCAGCTTTCGTCCACCCAGGCGGCGGATACGGACCTGCAGGCCCGGCGCGCCGTGATGGAGCACGCGATCGCGATTCTGGTGAACGTGACCCCGACCAGTTTCCATATCCAGCCCCGTAACCAGATTACCTTCCCCAAGGTGGCGACCCCGGTCGGCATTCCCGCCACCCTGCTGGAACGCAGGCCCGACATCGCCAGTGCCGAGCGGCACATGGCGGCGGCCAACCGGGCCATTGGCGTCTCGCGCGCGGCATTCTTCCCGCGTGTAACCTTCAGCGCGACAGCCGGTTTCATGGATAACGGCTTCACACTCGATAAATTCGCCAACGGCATGTACTCCTATGCCGCGCAGGCGGTCATGCCCCTGTTCCAGGGCGGGTTGCGGCGCGCGGAAGTACAGCGCAACTGGTCGCAGTACCGTCAGGCGGAAGACCAGTACCGCGCCATCGTGCTGGATGCATTCAAGGATGTGGAAGACGGGCTGAGCCTGACGCATGACCTCAATATAGAGGCCGGACAGCAGGCCGAGGCCGTGCAGGCTTCCATGCGCACGCAGAATATGACCATGCAGCTTTATACCGGTGGCCTGACCAATTACCTGGATGTGGTGGTGGCGCAGGTCGCGGCCCTGCAGGCGCGCATTTCCGAAGTGCAGGTGGAAACCCGCTACATGCAGGCGCAGGTGGAACTGATCCGTGCGCTGGGCGGCGGATGGACCACGGCGGAACTGCCGAATAACAAGCAGCTCAAGCCTTTCGGCCCCATGCAGTACACACATATGCGCATGCCGCGGTCCTTCAGTGGCGTGAATGTCGATAACGGTCCCGATTCCCTCGACCTGTCGGGCAAGGGATTTCATGACGGGGACTTGACAGCCCCCGCCAAATAGCGGTAGGTGCGCGCCTCTTATCGGAACGCGGGAGGTCGCGCTCCCTGCCCATGCCGGGCGGGGGCGGGCCACCAGAACCGCGGTCCGGGTGAAACAGTCAGGAGCCCCGGATATGGCCAAAAAAATCGTTGGCTACATCAAGCTGCAAATCCCCGCCGGCAAGGCGAATCCGTCCCCGCCGGTTGGTCCGGCACTGGGTCAGCGCGGCCTGAACATCATGCAGTTCTGCAAGGAGTTCAACGCGAAGACGCAGGGTCTCGAACCCGGTATGCCGATTCCCGTCGTCATCACCGCGTATGCCGACCGTACGTTCAGCTTCATTACCAAGACCCCGCCGAACACCTACTTCCTGATGAAGGCCGCCAAGGTTTCCAAGGGCAGCTCCACGGTAGGCAAGGCGGCGTCCGTCGGTAAGGTCACGATCGCGCAGCTGCGCGAGATTGCCGAGACGAAGCAGAAAGACATGAACGCCAACGATATCGACGGCGCCGTGCGCATGCTGGCGGGTTCCGCCCGCTCCATGGGTCTCGACGTGGTGGAGGGCTGATTACAATGGCAAAGAACAAGCGTCTGACCGCAGCCCGCGCCGCTGTCGACAGCACGAAGCAGTATGGCCTGGATGAGGCCATCAACCTGGTCAAGAACAACGCCAAGGCGAAGTTTGACGAGACCGTCGAAATCTCCATGAACCTGGGCATCGACCCGCGTCATGCCGACCAGATGGTCCGTGGCCTGCTGTCCCTGCCCAACGGCACGGGCAAGACCCTGCGCGTTGGCGTGTTCGCCCGTGGCCCGAAGGCCGAGGAAGCGACGGCGGCCGGTGCAGACGTGGTTGGCGCCGAAGATCTGGCCGAAAAGGTGAAGGCTGGCGAAATCGAGTTCGATCGCTGCATCGCGACGCCGGACATGATGGCGCTGGTCGGTCGTCTGGGCAAGATCCTCGGCCCGCGTGGCCTGATGCCCAACCCGAAGCTGGGCACCGTGACCATGGACGTGAAGGGCGCGGTTTCCGCAGCCAAGTCCGGTCAGGTCGAATACCGCGCGGAAAAGGCCGGTATCGTGCATGCCGGCGTTGGCAAGGCGTCGTTTGACGAAGCCAAGCTGGCCGAAAACATCCGTGCGTTCGTTGACGCCGTCCAGAAGGCCCGCCCCACGGGTGCGAAGGGCACGTATGTGAAGAAGATCGCCCTGTCCTCCACCATGGGGCCGGGTGTTACGGTTGACGCGTCCGCTTTCACCGCGGGCTGACATCAGCTGAAGAATGACCCCGCCCCGTAACAGGGGTGGGGGAACAGGAGATGGCGGCCTGGCCGTCATTTTCCGAACCTGTCCATGACCGGATGTGGCGCAAGCCTTGATTGCCCGCAGGGGCTGCAACCGGGAGACGGGGATTGCCGGATCGGGGCGAAAGCCCGCACTGGTTGTTCCGTTTGAAAGGACAGGCGAACCGGGATATGACCGGCACGCCGGAATATCCCAAGGGTAAACCCTACCTGTCGGCTTTTTGCTGGCAGGTGATGATGGAGACGGGATTTGGACCGTACGGAGAAGCGGGAGTTTGTTGCCTCCCTCGCAGCCGTGTTCGCTGAGACGTCCATGGTCATCGTCACCCGTAATGACGGGCTGAGCGTGGCTGATGTGACGGAACTCCGGCGTCGCGTGCGTGCGGCAGGAGCTACACACAAGGTCGCGAAGAACCGGCTGGCCTCTCTCGCCCTGGCAGGGACCCAGTTCGAAGGCATCAAGCCGCTGCTGAAGGGGCCGACCGCGTTATCGTGGGCGGATGAACCCGTGGCCGTGGCGAAGGTGCTGGTCGAGTTCGCCAAAACCAATGAAAAGCTTGTTCTGCTTGGTGGATCACTTGGTGCCCAGACGCTCGGCGTCGAAAGCATCAAGGCTCTGGCCGAGCTGCCGTCCCTGGACGTTCTGCGCGCGCAGCTGGTGGGGCTTATCTCCACGCCGGCCACGCGTATCGCAGGCGTGCTGCAGGCGCCGGCAGGACAGCTTGCACGGGTTTTTGGTGCCTATGCCAAGACGGGCGAAGCAGCCTGAGACCTATGACCCGGCCCGCCGGGTTATCAAAAAAATGGCATTTTCCTGAAAAAACGGGATTGTGCTGTGCCAACCAGTGTATAAATTAGGAAGACCAAAATTATGGCCGATCTGAACAAGATTGTTGAAGACCTGTCCGCTCTGACCGTTCTGGAAGCTGCCGAACTGTCCAAGCTGCTGGAAGAAAAGTGGGGCGTTTCCGCTGCTGCTCCGGTTGCCGTGGCTGCTGCTCCGGGTGCCGCTGCTGGTGGCGCGCCGGCTGAAGAGAAGACCGAATTTGACGTTGTCCTGACCAAGGCCGGCGACAAGAAGATCAACGTGATCAAGGAAATCCGCGCGATCACGGGTCTGGGCCTGAAGGAAGCCAAGGATCTGGTCGAGGGCGCGCCCAAGACCATCAAGGAAGGCGCCAGCAAGGATGAAGCCGAGAAGATCAAGAAGACCCTTGAAGACAACGGCGCTTCTGTCGAAATCAAATAAGTTGGCCAATCGGGATGCGTCGTTTATGACGCACTCAGGCTGATTGTTCAGGTGAGGGTGGAAACCGTCTGGTTTCCGCCCCCTTGGGCGTTACAGGCACCCTGGCCGCGAGGCTTCGGGTGCCTTTGGCGGTAGTAAAGGGTTGGTCGGGCCGCAGGTCCGGTCGATCCGCCAAGGATTTTTACGGGCCGCGCAGTCCGCGTGACATTCGTGTCACGGTCGTGCGGACCTGTGTGGATGGGGGCTGGATAGGCGATGAACGCGATTACAAAATCGTTCACGGGACGCAAACGCATCCGCAAGAGCTTCGGGCATATACCCGAGGTCGCTCCGATGCCCAATCTGATCGACGTGCAGCGGGCAAGCTACGAGACGTTCCTTCAGATGAATGTGGCGCCCGACAGCCGGACGCCGACGGGCCTGCAGGAAGTGTTCCGTTCCGTCTTTCCGATCAATGATTTCGCGGGGCGCGGGCGTCTGGAATTCGTCAGCTATGAGCTGGAAGAACCGAAATACGACGTCGAGGAATGCATCCAGCGCGGCCTGACCTTCGCCGCGCCGCTGAAGGTGATCCTGCGCCTGATCGTGTGGGACGTGGATGAAGATACCGGATCGCGCTCGATCCGCGATATCAAGGAACAGCCGGTTTACATGGGCGACATGCCGCTCATGACCGATAACGGCACCTTCATCATCAACGGGACCGAGCGTGTCATCGTCAGCCAGATGCACCGCAGCCCCGGCGTGTTCTTTGACCATGACAAGGGCAAGACCCATTCTTCGGGCAAGTTCCTGTTCGCCGCGCGTGTCATTCCCTATCGCGGGTCGTGGCTCGACTTCGAATTTGACAGCAAGGACCTGATCTACGTCCGCATCGACCGCAAGCGCAAGCTGCCGGTCACCACGCTTCTGTACGCCCTGGAAGGGGAGGCATCCGAAGTCGCCCGCGCCGCCAAGGCCGCTGAGGGTGGCGACGTGGAGTCCATGGAAATCCGTGGCATGGATCCTGACGAGATCCTGAGCTACTTCTACGGCAAGGTCGAGTTCACGAAGACGGAAAAGGGCTGGGCCCGCCGCTTTGATGCTGATTCCTTCCGTGGCATGAAGCTGCTTGAGCCGCTGATCGACGCCCAGACGGGTGAGGAAGTCGCCCCGGTCGATGCGAAGCTGACCGCGCGCATGGTCCGCAAGATCGCGGAAAATACCAAGGAAGTGCTGGTTGGTCCGGCCGGGCTGATCGGGCGTTTCGTTGCATCCGACATAGTCAATGAACACACGGGCGAGATCTTTGCTGAAGCCGGTGACGAACTGACCGAGCAGAAGCTGGAAGAACTCGAGGAAGCGGGCCTGACCACGCTGTCCACCCTTGCGGTTGACGCAGCCAATGGCCCGTGGATCCGCAATACGCTGGCCGTGGACAAGAATGCCTCGCGTGATGAGGCGCTGACCGACATCTATCGTGTCATGCGCCCCGGTGAGCCGCCGACGCCCGAAACGGCGGAAGCCATGTTCTCCGGCCTGTTCTTCGATCCGGACCGTTATGATCTGTCTGCCGTTGGCCGCGTGAAGATGAACATGCGCCTTGGCGTAGACGTGCCCGACACGGTGCGCGTTCTGCGCAAGGAAGACATCCTGCGCACCGTCAAGATCATGTGCGAACTGAAGGACGGTCGCGGCGCGATTGACGATATTGACAACCTTGGCAACCGTCGCGTGCGGTCGGTTGGCGAGCTGATGGAAAACCAGTACCGCGTTGGCCTGCTGCGTATGGAGCGCGCCATCCGCGAACGCATGGGTTCCGTCGATATCGACACGGTCATGCCGCATGACCTGATCAACGCCAAGCCGGCAGCGGCTGCGGTGCGTGAGTTCTTCGGTTCGTCGCAGCTCAGCCAGTTCATGGATCAGACCAACCCGCTGTCGGAAGTCACGCACAAGCGTCGTCTTTCGGCGCTTGGCCCGGGTGGTCTGACACGTGAGCGCGCGGGCTTCGAAGTCCGTGACGTGCATCCGACGCATTATGGCCGTATCTGCCCGATCGAGACGCCGGAAGGCCCGAACATCGGTCTGATCAACTCCCTGGCTACCTATGCCAAGGTAAACAAGTACGGCTTTATCGAAACCCCGTACCGCATGGTTGAGGACGGCGTCCTTCAGGATGGCTGGAAATACCTTTCCGCCATGGAAGAGGAAAAGCTGGTCGTCGCCCAGGCAGATGCGAAGCAGGATGCGCAGGGCCACCTGACGGACGACCTGGTTTCGGTGCGCCGTGGTGGTGACTTCCGTCAGGTTCCGCCGACTGATGTGACGGCGTGTGACGTCTCCCCCAAGCAGCTTGTCTCCGTCGCCGCGGCCCTCATTCCGTTCCTTGAGAACGATGACGCCAACCGCGCACTGATGGGTTCGAACATGCAGCGTCAGGCCGTGCCGCTGGTGCGTTCGGACGCGCCGCTGGTCGGCACGGGCATGGAAGCCGCCGTGGCTCATGACTCCGGTGCCGCGATCGTGGCCCGTCGCCATGGCGTGGTGGACCAGATTGACGGTGCGCGTATCGTTGTCCGTGCCACGGATGATGCCGGTGCGACGCAGGGCGTGGATATCTACCGCCTGCGCAAATACATGCGTTCCAACCAGTCCACCTGCATCAACCAGCGTCCGCTGGTGCGCGTGGGTGACCAGGTCCGTGCGGGTGAGATCATCGCCGATGGCCCGTCCACCGAACTGGGTGAACTGGCGCTGGGCCGTAACGTGCTGGTCGCGTTCATGCCCTGGAATGGCTACAACTTCGAAGATTCGATCCTGATTTCCGAACGGATCGCGCGTGATGACGTGTTTACCTCGATCCATATCGAGGAATTCGAGGTCATGGCCCGTGACACCAAGCTGGGTCAGGAAGAAATCACCCGCGACATTCCCAATGTCGGTGAGGAAGCGCTGCGCAACCTCGACGAAGCCGGGATCGTGTATGTGGGCGCCGAGGTGAATCCCGGCGACATCCTGATCGGCAAGGTCACGCCAAAGGGCGAAAGCCCGATGACGCCGGAAGAAAAGCTGCTGCGCGCCATTTTTGGTGAAAAGGCGTCCGATGTCCGTGACACCTCGCTCAAGCTGCCGCCGGGCACGACGGGCACCATCGTGGACGTGCGCGTGTTCTCCCGCCGTGGCGTGGACAAGGACGAGCGCGCGATGGCGATCGAGCGCGCCGAGATCGAACGCCTTGCCAAGGACCGTGACGATGAACGCGCCATTCAGGAACGTTCTTTCTACAACCGTCTGCGTGAACACCTGATCGGCCAGACGGCCGGTACGGGCTTCAAGGGCATCCGTTCGGGCACCGAGATCACAGATGAGGTCCTGTCCGAGCATCCGCGCGGCGCATGGCGCAACATCACCGTGATGTCCGATGAGGTCATGGCGGAACTGGAAACGCTGCGTCGTGAATTCGATGCTGCCGTGTCCAAGATCCAAGCCCGTTTCGACAACAAGGTCGAGAAGCTGCAGCGCGGTGACGAACTGCCGCCGGGCGTGATGAAAATGGTCAAGGTCTTTGTCGCGGTGAAGCGCAAGCTGCAGCCGGGTGACAAGATGGCCGGTCGCCATGGTAACAAGGGTGTCGTCTCCCGCGTTGTGCCGGTTGAGGACATGCCGTTCCTTGAGGATGGCACCTCGGTTGACATTGTGCTGAACCCGCTGGGCGTGCCGTCGCGCATGAACGTGGGGCAGATCCTTGAAACGCATCTGGGCTGGGCCTGTGCCAATATCGGCCGCCAGGTGGCCCAACTGGCCGATAATTACCAGCGCCATGGCGAAAAGCGCCAGGAACTGCTGGATGAACTGAAGTCGGTCTATGGCGACAAGGTTTATGACGAGCAGATCGGCGACATGACCGATGCGCAGCTGCTGGAACTGTGTGGCAACCTGCGCAAGGGCGTGCCGATTGCAACGCCGGTGTTCGATGGCGCGTCCATTCCGGATATCGAAACCATGCTGCAGAAGGCGGGCGTGGACAAATCCGGGCAGTCGCAGCTGATCGACGGGCGCACGGGTGAACCGTTCGAGCGCAAGACCACGGTCGGTTACATCTACATGCTCAAGCTGCATCATCTTGTTGATGACAAGATCCATGCCCGTTCCATCGGTCCGTACTCGCTGGTGACCCAGCAGCCGCTGGGCGGTAAGGCGCAGTTCGGTGGACAGCGCTTTGGTGAAATGGAAGTGTGGGCGCTGGAAGCTTACGGCGCGGCTTACACACTGCAGGAAATGCTGACGGTCAAATCGGATGACGTGTCCGGTCGTACCAAGGTGTATGAGGCCATCGTGCGCGAGCAGGATGACTTCGAAGCCGGTATTCCGGAAAGCTTCAACGTCCTGATCAAGGAACTGAAGTCCCTTGGCCTGAATGTTGACCTGGAACAGAGCGGTTCCTGACCGGGCCTTGTGTTGCACGTCGGTCCATACATTTTTCTTTCAGGAGTGGAAGCAGGTAACGCGGCTGCTTCCGCTTCATTCCCTCAGGGGGTTTGCGGCGCATGAATGAACTCATGAAGATCCTTGGTCAGGGCGGCCAGGCCATGACCTTCGATCAGATCAAGATCCAGCTGGCTTCGGCCGAGCAGATCCGTTCCTGGTCGTACGGCGAGATCAAGAAGCCCGAGACCATCAACTACCGGACATTCAAGCCGGAACGTGATGGCCTGTTCTGCGCGCGGATATTCGGTCCGATCAAGGATTACGAATGCCTGTGCGGCAAGTACAAGCGGATGAAATTCCGCGGCATCATCTGCGAAAAGTGCGGCGTTGAAGTCACGCTGGCCAAGGTCCGGCGTGAGCGCATGGGCCATATCGAACTGGCAAGCCCCGTCGCCCATATCTGGTTCCTCAAGTCGCTTCCCAGCCGTATCGGCCTGATGGTCGACATGACGCTGAAGGATCTGGAAAAGATCCTGTATTTCGAAAGCTACGTGGTTCTGGAACCCGGCACGTCGCCGCTCAAGCAGTACAGCCTGCTGACGGAAGACCAGTACCTTGATGTCATGGATGAGCATGGTGACGAGGGGATCGAGGTCGGCATCGGTGCCGAAGCGATCAAGAAGATCCTGGAACGCATCGACTGCAAGGTCGAAAAGGAAGAGCTGCGTCAGGAACTGAAGGACACCACGTCCGAAGCCAAGCGCAAGAAGCTGGTCAAGCGCCTGAAGCTGGTCGAGGCCTTTGCCGACAGTGAATCGCGCCCGGAATGGATGATCCTGGAACTGGTGCCGGTCATCCCGCCCGAGCTGCGCCCGCTGGTGCCGCTGGATGGTGGCCGGTTCGCGACGTCGGACCTGAACGACCTGTACCGTCGCGTCATCAACCGTAACAACCGTCTGAAGCGGCTGATCGAACTGCGTGCGCCGGACATCATCGTCCGTAACGAAAAGCGCATGCTGCAGGAATCGGTCGATGCGCTGTTCGACAACGGTCGTCGTGGCCGCGCCATCACGGGTGCGAACAAGCGTCCGCTGAAGTCGCTGTCCGACATGCTGAAGGGCAAGCAGGGGCGTTTCCGCCAGAACCTGCTGGGCAAGCGCGTTGACTACTCCGGTCGTTCGGTCATCGTGGTTGGCCCGGAACTGAAGCTGCACCAGTGTGGCCTGCCCAAGAAGATGGCGCTGGAACTGTTCAAGCCGTTCATCTATTCCAAGCTGGAAAAGTACGGTCACGCCACCACCATCAAGGCTGCCAAGCGGATGGTGGAAAAGGAACGTCCCGAGGTCTGGGATATCCTTGAAGAAGTGATCCGCGAACATCCCGTCATGCTCAACCGCGCGCCGACGCTGCATCGTCTGGGCATCCAGGCGTTCGAGCCGGTGCTGATCGAAGGCAAGGCGATCCAGCTGCACCCGCTGGTCTGCACCGCGTTCAACGCGGATTTCGACGGTGACCAGATGGCCGTGCACGTGCCGCTGAGCCTTGAGGCGCAGCTGGAAGCGCGCGTGCTGATGATGTCCACCAACAACATTCTCAGCCCCGCCAACGGCAAGCCCATCATCGTGCCGTCGCAGGATATCGTGCTGGGTCTGTACTATCTCAGCCTCGAGACCCCGGAATTCCGGGCTACCCCGGATCAGAACAGCTATGATGACAAGGGGCAGGTGACGGTTGCGGGCGCGCCTTCCTTCTCCAGCGTGGGCGAAGTGGAATATGCACTCAGCACGGGTGCGGTGAAGCTGCATGACAAGATCCGCGCGCGTATCGAGAATGTCGATGCCGAGGGCAAGGTCACGCGCGAAACCGTCGTGACCACGCCGGGCCGCATGCTTGTCGCCCAGATCTTGCCGCGCAACGCCGCGCTGCCGTTCTCGCTGATCAACCGGCAGCTGACCAAGAAGATCGTGTCGGACGTCATCGACGCGGTTTACCGGCACTGCGGCCAGAAGGAATGCGTGATCTTCTGTGACCGCCTGATGGGTCTTGGTTTCCGTCATGCGGCGAAGTCGGGCATTTCCTTCGGCAAGGACGACATGATCGTTCCGACCGAGAAGAAGGAACTGGTCGATCGCACCGCCGCCGAGGTGAAGGAGTTCGAACAGCAGTATCAGGACGGCCTGATTACCGCGGGCGAACGCTACAACAAGGTAGTCGATGCCTGGTCGCGCTGCACGGACGAAGTGCAGGCCGCGATGATGAAGGAGATTTCCAAGCAGGAAATCGGCAAGCCAACCAATTCCGTGTGGATGATGAGCCACTCCGGTGCGCGTGGGTCGCCAGCACAGATGAAGCAGCTGGCCGGCATGCGTGGCCTGATGGCCAAGCCGTCGGGTGAGATCATCGAACAGCCGATCATCGCCAACTTCAAGGAAGGCCTGTCGGTTCTCGATTACTTCACCTCCAGCCACGGTGCGCGTAAGGGTCTGGCCGATACCGCGCTGAAGACCGCGAATTCGGGTTACCTGACCCGTCGTCTGGTCGACGTGGCGCAGGACAGCATCATTGTCGAGGAAGATTGCGGCACCGAACGCGGCCTGACGGTCCGTGCAGTCATGGATGGTGGCGAGGTCGTCGCGTCCCTGTCCGAGCGGATGCTGGGTCGTACCCTTGCGGCCGACGTGCTGGATCCCGCGACCGGCAAGGTGCTGTTCCCGCGCAATACGCTGATCGAGGAAGCCCAGGCCGAGCAGATCGAGAAGGCGGGTGTCGAAAGCCTGCTGATCCGCTCTGTGCTGACCTGTGACAGCCGTGTGGGTGTGTGTGGGCATTGTTATGGCCGTGACCTTGCGCGTGGCACGCCGGTCAACATTGGTGAGGCTGTGGGCGTCATTGCCGCCCAGTCCATTGGTGAGCCGGGCACCCAGCTGACCATGCGTACCTTCCATATCGGTGGTGCGGCGCAGCGTGGCGCCGAGCAGTCGATGGTCGAGGCATCGCGTGACGGCAAGGTGACGATCCGCAACAAGAACGTTGTGCACAACAGTCAGAACGTGCCCATCGTCATGTCGCGTAACTGTGAAATCCTGCTGACGGATGACCGCGGCACCGAACGCGCCCGCTACCGTGTGCCCTATGGTGCGCGCCTGCTGGTGGAAGACGGGGCCGAGGTCACACGTGGCCAGAAGATGGCCGAGTGGGATCCGTACACCCTGCCGATCATCACCGAACAGCCCGGTAAGGTCGAATATCTGGACCTGATCGACTCCATCACCCTGGTGGAGCGGATGGATGAGGTGACGGGCCTGACGTCGAAAGTGGTCGTGGACTACAAGCAGGCTTCCAAGGGGATTGACCTGCGGCCGCGCCTGCAGCTGAAGGACGCCAATGGCGATGTGGTGAAGCTGGCCAACGGCAACGACGCCCGCTACTTCCTGTCGCCTGATTCGCTGCTGTCGGTTGAAAACGGCGCGCAGGTCAACGCCGGTGACGTGCTGGCGCGTATCCCGCGTGAAGGCTCCAAGACGCGTGACATTACCGGTGGTCTGCCACGCGTGGCCGAACTGTTCGAGGCCCGTCGTCCGAAGGACCACGCCATCATCTCGGAAACCGAGGGGCGTGTGGAATTCGGCAAGGACTACAAGTCCAAGCGCCGTGTCATCGTGAAGAACGACGAGACGGGCGAGGAGACGGATTACCTGATCCCCAAGGGCAAGCACGTTTCCGTTCAGGAAGGCGACTTTGTCCAGGTTGGCGATCCGCTGGTCGATGGTCCGCGCGTGCCGCATGACATCCTGAAGGTTCTGGGTGTCGAGGCGCTGTCCGACTATCTCGTCAACGAGATCCAGGACGTCTATCGACTGCAGGGCGTGAAGATCAATGACAAGCATATTGAAGTCATTGTCCGTCAGATGCTGCAGAAGGTGGAAATCCTTGAACCGGGCGATACGACCTACCTGATCGGTGAGACGGTGGACCGTATCGAGTACGAGGAAGAGAACACCAAGCGCCTGAACATGGGCGAGCGTCCGGCTGTTGCCATGCCTGTGCTGCAGGGCATCACGAAGGCGTCGCTGCAGACGCAGTCCTTCATCTCCGCCGCATCCTTCCAGGAGACCACACGTGTCCTGACAGAGGCTGCTACGGCCGGGAAGAAGGATACGCTGAACGGCCTGAAGGAAAACGTCATCGTCGGTCGCCTGATCCCCGCAGGGACGGGCAGCGTGATGAACAAGCTCCGTGCCGTTGCAGCGGGCGAGGACAAGCAGCGTCTGGCCCAGGCCCGCGCTACGGTGGCCACCACCAAGGCCGCCGAGTAACAATACGAGTGAAATGCCAGATACCGAATGCTCGGTATCTGGCATGATTCGGTGCTGCACTATTGTCACCATCCGATTCAGGCGGTATCAGCGGCCTGACGGAGCGGTGCTCCGAGTCCGATGGAACAGAGTCGCTCTGTCGGACTGCTAGCGAATCCTGCGCAAGGCTTGACTTTTGGTCAGTTTGCCCGTAGGTAACGCGCCCTCGGCTAGCCCTGTCTGAAAGACGTCGTTGGCCGTCGAATGCAGCATGCAGACATGCGGTGCCGCAGTCCGGGAATCGGGCTGCCCAGGCCGGATGTAAATATGATGCCCGAACGAATGGTTGTCATTCGTTGGGGTTTTGTTGTGAACGACAGTCGGCAACCAGATATGGGGTTGGCCGGCCGAATTTTGTAAGGATCGGGAAAGGCGTATGCCGACCATCAACCAGTTGATCGCGAAAGGTCGCGAGCCCGCAGCCAAACGCAACAAGGTTCCTGCTCTGCAGGGCTGTCCGCAGAAGCGTGGCGTTTGTACTCGTGTTTACACAACCACACCGAAGAAGCCGAACTCGGCTCTGCGTAAGGTGGCAAAAGTTCGCCTGACCAACGGGTATGAGGTTGTGAGCTATATTCCGGGTGAGGGGCATAACCTCCAGGAACATAGTGTTGTCCTGATCCGTGGTGGTCGCGTTAAGGATCTTCCTGGCGTGCGTTATCACATCCTGCGCGGCGTTCTGGACACCCAGGGTATCGCCAAGCGTCGTCAGCGTCGCTCGCTCTATGGCGCGAAGCGTCCTAAGTAAAAGGAATAACGAGGCATGAGTCGCCGTCATCGCGCAGTAAAGCGCGAGATTCTTCCCGATCCGAAATTTGGTGATGTCGTCATTACGCGTTTCATGAACGCCCTGATGTACGACGGCAAGAAGTCCACAGCCGAAGGGATCGTCTATGGCGCCCTTGAGGTGCTGCGTCGCCGTGGTGGCGCTGCTGCGGACCCTGTGGTCATGTTCCACAGCGCGCTGGACAACGTCAAGCCGGCTGTCGAGGTGCGTTCCCGCCGTGTTGGTGGCGCCACCTATCAGGTTCCGGTCGAAGTCCGGGCTGAGCGCCGTCAGGCGCTGGCAATCCGCTGGCTGATCGACGCGTCGCGCAAGCGGGGCGAGAACACCATGCAGGATCGTCTGTCGAACGAACTTCTTGACGCCGTCAACAATCGTGGCGCCGCCGTCAAGAAGCGCGAAGACACGCACCGCATGGCCGAAGCCAACAAGGCATTCAGTCATTACCGCTGGTAAAGGCGGTCTGGCCGGTCTATTGACCTGCCCGGCTTCCGAAACGGAACTTTCCAACCCGACTCTCGGCACGAGGCCGAGTTAACGGAGAAAACGATGGCAAAGGCTAAATTTGAGCGGAATAAGCCGCACTGCAACATCGGCACGATTGGTCACGTCGATCACGGCAAGACCTCGCTGACTGCTGCTATCACCAAGACGCTGGCGAAGGCCGGTGGTGCGGAATTCAAGGCGTACGACATGATCGACGCCGCACCTGAAGAACGTGCCCGTGGCATCACCATCTCGACCGCGCACGTCGAGTACGAGACCGCCAAGCGTCACTACGCACACGTCGACTGCCCCGGCCATGCTGACTATGTGAAGAACATGATCACCGGTGCCGCGCAGATGGACGGCGCGATCTTGGTTGTGTCCGCTGCTGACGGCCCGATGCCGCAGACCCGTGAACACATCCTGCTTGCCCGTCAGGTTGGCGTGCCGGCGCTGGTCGTGTTCCTGAACAAGGTTGACCAGGTTGACGATCCGGAACTGCTGGAACTCGTCGAAATGGAAGTGCGTGAGCTGCTGTCCGCTTACCAGTTCCCCGGCGACGATATCCCCATCATCAAGGGTTCTGCCCTGGTGACGCTGGAAGATGGGGATCCGGAAGTTGGTGAAAACCGCGTCATGGACCTGATGAACGCGGTTGACGAATACATCCCGCAGCCGGAACGTCCGATCGACCGTCCGTTCCTGATGCCGATCGAAGACGTGTTCTCCATCTCCGGTCGTGGCACCGTGGTGACGGGCCGTGTCGAGCGTGGCGCCGTGAACGTTGGCGACGAAATCGAAATCGTTGGTCTGCGTCCGACGCAGAAGACGACCGTGACCGGCGTTGAAATGTTCCGCAAGCTGCTTGATCGCGGTGAAGCAGGTGACAACATCGGCGCGCTGCTGCGTGGCACGAAGCGTGAAGACGTTGAGCGTGGCCAGGTGCTGGCGAAGCCGGGTTCCATCACCCCGCACACCAAGTTCAAGGCTGAAGCCTACATCCTGACGAAGGAAGAGGGTGGCCGTCACACGCCGTTCTTCACCAACTATCGTCCGCAGTTCTATTTCCGCACGACCGACGTCACCGGCGTCGTTCACCTGCCGGAAGGCACGGAAATGGTCATGCCTGGCGATAACGTCGCCATGGATGTGGAGCTGATCGCTCCGATCGCCATGGATGAAGGCCTGCGCTTCGCTATTCGCGAAGGTGGCCGCACCGTTGGTGCAGGTGTTGTTGCTTCCATCACGGCGTGATTGGACAATAACTGAAGTGTGGCATCCCGGTCGGAGCGATCCGGCCGGGTTTCCATTGCGGATCGGGTTCCCCCGAATCAGGTAAAGTTGGACTGAAACAGAAAGATGGACAACCAGAACATCCGCATTCGCCTGAAGGCGTACGATCATCGGGTGCTTGACAACAGCACGAAAGAGATCGTCAACACGGCGAAGCGTACGGGTGCGCGGGTTCGGGGTCCTATCCCGCTGCCGACGCATATTGAACGGTTCACCGTGAACCGCTCCCCCCACGTGGATAAGAAAAGCCGCGAGCAGTTCGAAATTCGGACCCATCGCCGGCTGCTCGACATTGTCGAGCCGACCCCGCAGACCGTGGACGCTCTCATGAAACTCGACCTCGCCGCTGGCGTGGATGTCGAGATTAAACTCTAAGGTCCAGACGATGCGCACCGGATTGATCGCAAAAAAGCTGGGTATGACCCGGCTGTTCAAGGAAGACGGCACACATGTGCCGGTGACTGTCCTGCAGGTTGATGATCTGCAGGTGGTTGATGTCCGTACGACCGAGCGTGATGGCTACACTGCCGTCCAGCTTGGTTCGGGCAAGGCCAAGGTCAAAAATGTGTCGAAGCCGAACCGCGGCCATTTTGCCAAGGCCAAGGTCGAGCCCAAGAAGAAGCTGGCTGAATTCCGCGTTGCGGATGACGCCGTCCTGGAAGTCGGGGCTTCTCTGTCCGCTACCCACTTTGTGGTGGGACAGAAGGTGGACGTTACCGGCACCAGCAAGGGTAAGGGTTTTGCCGGCGCGATGAAGCGCTGGAACTTTGCCGGTCTCGAAGCCACCCACGGTGTCTCGATCAGTCACCGTTCGCACGGTTCGACGGGTAACCGTCAGGATCCGGGCAAGGTTTTCAAGAACAAGAAGATGGCCGGCCATCTCGGTTCCGAGCGTGTGACCACGCTGAACCTCGAGATTGCGGCTGTTGACGCCGAAAAGAACCTGATCATGATCCGCGGCTCCGTGCCAGGCGGAAAGAATGAATCGGTTCTGGTTCGTGATGCGATCAAGAAGGCCCGTCATGCCGAGGCGCCGTATCCGGCGGCCCTGGTTGAGGCTGCGGGCTGAGGATAGAGGGCAATGGATTACGATATCAAAACCCTCGATAACGGAAGCGCAGGCAAGGCCAGCCTTCCCGACGAGATTTTCGCCGCAACCCCGCGCACGGACATCATGGCGCGCGTGGTGCACTGGCAGCTGGCAAAGCGCCGGGCGGGTACGCACAAGGTCAAGGGCATGGGGGAAATCTCCGGCACGACCAAGAAGCCGTACCGCCAGAAGGGCACCGGCAGCGCCCGTCAGGGTTCGCTGCGTTCGCCGCAGTACCGCACCGGTGGTGTGGTTCATGGCCCGGTCGTGCGCGATCATGGCTATGACCTGCCCAAGAAGGTACGGCGTCTGGGCCTGATCTCGGCGCTGTCGCAGAAAGCGGCGGAAGGGAAGCTGGTCGTGCTTGATGCCGCGACCGCCTCGGGCAAGTCTGCTGAGCTTGCGAAGAAGCTGAAGGTTCTGGGCTGGACATCCGCCCTGATCGTGGATGCCGCCGTTGAGGAAAACTTCGGCCGTGCCGCGCGCAACCTTCCGAAAATCGACATTCTCCCGACCATCGGCGCGAATGTCTATGACATCCTGAACCATGATGTGCTGGCTATTACCCGCGCAGGTGTTGAGGGACTGAAGGAGCGTCTGGCATGACCAACATCCTGGCAATCCGCAAGAAGGCGGAACGCATGTCGCGCGAAGCGATGTACGACATCATCCGCGCGCCCCTGATCACGGAAAAGGCTACGGCCCTGTCCGAGAAGAATCAGGTCGGTTTCAAGGTTGCGATCGATGCGACGAAGCCGGAAATCAAGGTAGCGGTCGAGACGCTGTTTGGCGTGAAGGTTCTGGGTGTCAACACGCTCATCCAGAAGGGTAAGGCCAAGCGCTTCAAGGGACGTCCCGGCCAGCGTTCGGATGTGAAGAAGGCGTTTGTCCAGCTTGCTGAAGGTCAGTCCATCGACCTGACCGCGAAGCTGGTCTGACGTGGGGTGACAAGAAATGGCATTGAAGCACTTTAATCCAGTTACCCCCAGCCTGCGCGGAACGGTTCTGATCGACCGCAAGGAGCTGTGGAAAGGCAAGCCCGTCAAGGGCCTGACCGAGGGGAAGAACAAGAGCGGCGGTCGTAACAACCACGGCCGCACCACCTCGCGTTTCATCGGTGGCGGACACAAGCAGTCCTACCGCTATGTCGATTTCAAGCGTCGCAAGTTCGACGTGGTCGGCACGGTGGAACGTCTGGAATACGATCCGAACCGTACGGCCTTCATCGCCCTCATCAAGTATGAAGATGGCGAGCTGGCCTACATCATCGCACCGCAGCGTCTGAAGGTAGGCGATCAGGTTGTTGCTGGCACCCGCGCCGATATCAAGCCGGGCAATGCAATGCCCCTGTCGTCGGTTCCGGTGGGTACGATCATCCACAACATCGAGCTCAAGGCCGGTGGTGGTGGCAAGATCGCCCGTTCCGCTGGCACCTATGCACAGCTGGTCGGCAAGGATGTGGGCTATGCCCAGATCAAGTTGCAGTCCGGTGAGCTGCGTGTCGTCCGTGCGGAGTGCATGGCCACCATCGGTGCCGTGTCCAACCCGGACAACATGAACCAGCATCTGGGCAAGGCAGGCCGCAACCGCTGGCTGGGCCGCCGTCCGCATAACCGTGGTGTCGTCATGAACCCGGTTGACCATCCGCATGGTGGTGGTGAAGGACGGACCTCGGGCGGTCGTCATCCGGTTACGCCATGGGGCAAGCCGACTAAGGGTTACAAGACCAGGGTCAACAAGCGTACGGACAGTCTGATCATCCGTCGCCGGAAGACCGGCAAGTAAGGGGCATTTAAGATGGCACGTTCCGTCTGGAAGGGCCCGTTCGTGGACGGGTATCTGCTGAACAAAGCCGATGCATCGCGCGCGTCGGGCCGTAACGAAGTGATCAAGATCTGGTCGCGTCGATCCACCATCCTGCCGCAGTTCGTCGGACTGACGTTCGGCGTCTATAACGGGCACAAATTCCTGCCCGTGCAGGTTTCCGAGAATATGGTGGGGCACAAGTTCGGTGAGTTTTCACCGACCCGTACCTTCACGGGTCATTCTTCGGACAAGAAAGCGAAGCGGGGCTGATCATGAGCAAGCCTAAGCATCCGCGCACGCTCGCGGAAACCGAGGCGCAGGCGCTGACGCGGAACATCCGCATCAGCCCGCGCAAGCTGAACCTTGTTGCGGGTCTGATCCGCAACAAGCCGGCTGCGCAGGCGATCGCCACCCTCACATTCTCCAAGCGTCGTATCGCCCAGCAGGTCAAGAAGACCTTGGAAAGCGCGATCGCCAACGCCGAGAACAACCATCAGCTGGACGTTGACCAACTGGTTGTTGCCCGTGCAGAAGTGGGCAAGTCGATCGTGATGCGTCGTTTCCACGCACGTGGTCGTGGCCGTTCGGCCCGCATCGAGAAGTTCTTCAGCCACCTGACCATCGTTGTGGCGGAAAAGAAGCCCGAAGCTGAAACCGAAAAGAAGGCGGCCTGATCCATGGGACATAAAGTTAATCCGATCGGGCTGCGGCTTGGTATTAACCGGACATGGGACAGCCGCTGGTATGCTGATGCCGACTATGCGCGTCTGCTGCATGATGACCTGAAGCTGCGGTCCTACCTGCGCCGCAAGCTGTCCGGTGCCGGTGTATCCCGCGTTGTGATCGAACGCCCGGCCAAGAAGCCGCGCGTGACCATCTACGCGGCCCGTCCGGGCGTCGTGATCGGCAAGAAGGGCCAGGACATCGATGTGCTGCGCAAGGATCTGGCCCGCATGGCCAAGACCGACGTCGCGCTGAACATCGTCGAAATCCGCAAGCCGGAAATCGATGCGACCCTGGTGGCCGAGAACATTGCCCAGCAGCTCGAACGTCGTGTTGCCTTCCGTCGCGCCATGAAGCGTGCCGTGCAGTCCGCCATGCGCCTGGGTGCGCAGGGGATCCGGATCAACTGCTCCGGCCGTCTGGGCGGTGCGGAAATCGCACGTGTCGAGTGGTATCGTGAAGGCCGCGTGCCGCTGCATACGCTGCGTGCGGACATTGATTATGGTGTGGCGACCGCCAAGACGACCTATGGCACCTGTGGTGTGAAGGTCTGGATCTTCAAGGGTGAGATTCTTGCCCATGATCCGCTGGCGCAGGACCGTCGCGCCGCCGAACAGGCCCCGCAGCGCTAATCTGCGGGGTCCAATGGACCTAAATGCGCCAGGCGGCGCGTGAGGATTTAGAAAATGCTTTCTCCCAAGCGGACAAAGTACCGCAAGGCCCACAAGGGGCGTATTCATGGGTTGGCCAAGGGTGGCACAACCCTGAATTTTGGGGCTTTTGGCCTGAAGGCTCTGCAGCCTGAACGGATCACTGCCCGCCAGATCGAAGCTGCCCGTCGTGCCATTACCCGTGCCATGAAACGTGCCGGTCGTGTCTGGATTCGGATTTTCCCTGATCTTCCGGTCTCGACAAAGCCCGCAGAAGTGCGTATGGGGTCCGGCAAGGGGTCGCCTGAATACTGGGTGGCTCGTGTGAAGCCGGGTCGTATCCTGTTCGAGATTGAAGGCGTGCCGCCGGAAGTCGCGCGTGAAGCGCTGGCTCTGGGTGCGGCAAAGCTGCCGATCAAGACCAAGTTTGTGACCCGTATCGGAGAGGCGTGAGATGGCAAAGGCAACAAAGCCGGCCGATCTGCGTGCCAAGACTGTTGAAGAACTGGATACGCTTCTCGTCGATCTGAAGCGCGAGCAGTTCAATCTTCGGTTTCAGCATGCGACCGGTCAGACCGAGGGGCAGTCCCGCATGCGCGAAGTTCGTCGTGAAATCGCGCGTGTGAAGACTGTTACAACCGAGGTTGTGAAGAAGAGTTCCGCTGGCCACGCGCCGGCAGTAAAGTCCTGAAGGGAGACGGGCGATGCCAAGGCGCGTCCTGACCGGACGGGTAACCAGCGACAAGATGGACAAGACCGTAACGGTTCTTGTCGATCGTCGCGTTATCCATCCGTTGTATAAGAAGTTCATTCGTCGCTCTAAAAAGTATGCGGCGCATGACGGCTTGAATGAATGCAAGGTGGGCGACACGGTGCGCATTGAAGAATGCAAGCCGATTTCCCGCCGCAAGACCTGGACTGTCGTTGTCCGGAATGGCCAGCCGCTCACGGCTGCCGCCGGTGCCACGTCTGGTGCGCAGGCGTAAAGAAGGGCATAGACCATGATCCATCCCGAGACCAACCTTGACGTGGCCGACAATTCCGGTGCCCGTCAGGTGCAGTGCATCAAGGTGCTGGGCGGTTCCAAGCGGAAGACTGCCTCGGTCGGCGACGTGATTGTCGTGTCCGTCAAGGAGGCCATCCCCCGCGGCAAGGTCAAGAAGGGCGACGTGCACCAGGCGGTGATCGTCCGTACCTCTTACCCCGTGCGTCGCGCCGACGGCAGCGCCATCCGCTTTGACCGCAACGCGGCCGTGCTGATCAACAAGCAGCAGGAGCCGATTGGCACCCGTATCTTTGGCCCGGTCGTACGCGAACTGCGTGCGCGCAAGTTCATGAAGATCATCTCGCTGGCACCGGAGGTGCTGTAATGGCTGCTCGTATCAAGAAGGGTGATCAGGTTCTGGTCACCACCGGTGGTTCCAAGGGAACCCGTGGCGAGGTTGTTACAGTCCTGCCCGCAGCCAACAAGGCTGTTGTGCGCGGCGTGGCGATTGCAAAGCGTCACACCCGTCCTTCCCGCATGGGTGAACAGGGTGGCATTATCCAGAAGGAAATGCCGGTTCACCTGTCCAACCTGAAGCTGATCGATCCCAAGAGCGGTGACCCGACAAAGGTCGGCTTCCGCGTTCTGGAAGATGGTCGCAAGGTTCGTGTCGCCAAGGCGACCGGCGAAGTTATCGAAGGCTGAGGAGGCGGGTATGTCTGAAGTGAAAGAAGCCCGTCCTGTGCCGCGCATGCAGAAGCGCTATCAGGATGAGATGCGTGCGAAGCTGCGTGAGCAGTTCGGGTACAAGAACGAGATGCAGGTTCCGCGTCTTGAGAAGATTGTCCTGAACATGGGCGTGGGCGAAGCTGCCGGCGATCAGAAGAAGCTGGATGCAGCCGTCAAGGAAATGACCCTGATCGCAGGTCAGAAGCCGGTCAAGACCGTGGCCAAGAAGGCCATCGCCGGTTTCAAGATCCGTGAAGGGCTGCCGATCGGGTGCAAGGTGACGCTGCGTCGTGCGCAGATGTTCGAGTTCCTGGATCGTTTCGTGACGATTGCCCTGCCGCGCGTGCGTGATTTCCGCGGGCTGCCGGCGAACAAGGGTTTCGACGGTCGTGGTAACTTTGCGATGGGCCTGAAGGAACAGATTGTCTTCCCGGAAATCGAATACGACAAGGTCGACGAAATCCGTGGCATGGACATCATCTTCGTGACCACCGCGAAGACGGATGCGGAAGCAAAGGCTCTGCTCAAGGCGTTTGATCTGCCCTTCGCTGCATAAAAATGTAGCGAAAGGGCTTCCGTCTGAAGTCCAGAAGACCTAATACACACGTTGTTTGGAAAACCGTTGGGACTGGCCCGACAGGTTCCGGAGGGTAAAACAAGGCATGGCCAAAATTTCCGCCGTTAACCGGAATGTCAAGCGCGAGCGCATGGCAAACCGGGACCGGGCTAAGCGGACTGCACTGAAGAACATCATCATGGACCGGTCTCTGCCGGTTGAAGATCGCTTCGATGCATCGCTCAAGCTTGCTGAACTTCCTCGCAATGGTTCGCGCGTCCGTGTGCGTCTGCGCTGCAAGTTGACGGGGCGTCCTCGCGCCAATTACAGAAAGTTCGAACTCTGCCGTATCGCCCTGCGCGACCTGGCCTCCAATGGTCAGATCCCGGGTATGGTCAAATCGAGCTGGTAAGGGCAGGGAACGATGTCACTTTCTGATCCTTTGGGTGATCTGCTCACCCGGATCCGCAATGCGCAGCGTGCACGGCATGCTGCCTGCGTGGCGCCAGCTTCCAAGCTGCGCGCCAGTGTTCTCGAGGCGCTGCGCCGCGAGGGGTATATCCGTGGTTTCTCACGCGAGGAACTGCGTAAAGGTGTGGCCCAGCTGCGCATCGAGCTGAAGTATCTCGATGGTGAGCCGGTCATCAAAGAAATCCACCGTGTGTCCAAGCCGGGACGCCGCGTCTATTCCAAGATCAAGGAACTGCCGCGTGTGTATGCCGGGCTGGGCGTGTCGATCCTGTCGACGCCGCGCGGTGTCCTGTCCGACGCGGAGGCCCGCGCTGCCAATGTTGGCGGTGAAGTCCTCTGTCGTGTATTCTAAGGAGGGATAAATGTCGCGAGTGGGCAAATATCCCGTCGAATTACCGTCGGGCGTTCAGGTTTCCATTGCTGATGGTGTGCTGACGGCAAAAGGCAAGCTGGGTGAACTCAAGCTGCCGCTGTCCAGCCACGTTTCGGTTGATGTTGCGGATGGCAAGGTTGCCGTCAAGCCGGTCGATACCCAGGCACAGGCCCGCATGATGTGGGGAACAACCCGTTCCCTGATCGCGGGTATGGTCAAGGGCGTGTCCGAAGGGTTTTCCAAGACGCTGGAAATCTCCGGGACAGGTTACCGTGCCGCAGTGCAGGGGACGAACCTGGTCATGAACCTCGGTTATTCGCATGACATCGTTTATGCGATTCCCGCAGGGATCAAGATCACGACCCCCCGCCCCACGGCGGTCACGGTCGAAGGCATTGACAAGCAGCGGGTTGGTCAGGTCGCACTTGACATCCGTAGCTTCCGCAAGCCCGAGCCCTACAAGGGCAAGGGTGTCCGTTACGAAACGGAAACCATCCGTCGCAAGGAAGGTAAGAAGAAATAATGAGCACGCAGAAGGATCTGCGGGAACGGCGGCGTCAGCGCCTGCGTTTCCAGCTTCGCCGCAAGAGCGGTGGCCGTCCGCGTCTGTCGGTGTTCCGTTCGGGCAAGAACATCTACGCGCAGGTGATTGACGACGCTGCCGGCCGTACCCTGGCCGCGGCATCGACCCTGGACAAGGACCTGCGTACCGCCCTCAAGGGTGGCACGGACGTCAAGGCGGCGGGTGCAGTTGGCAAGCTTCTGGCCGAACGCGCAGTGGCTGCAGGTGTGTCGAAGGTCGTTTTCGACCGCGGCGCGTATCTCTATCATGGGCGTATCAAGGCCCTGGCGGAGGCTGCCCGTGAGGGCGGTCTCTCGTTCTGACGAAAGGGTCACGCATAATGGCACGTGAACCGAGAGAAGGCGGCCGGGGTGGTCGCGACCGCGATCGCGAAGGCGATGATCTGGTCGACAAGCTGGTCACGATCAACCGCGTTGCGAAGGTTGTAAAGGGCGGTCGCCGCTTTGCATTCGCAGCCCTGGTTGTGGTTGGTGACCAGAAGGGTCGCGTCGGGTTCGGTGCGGGCAAGGCCCGTGAAGTTCCCGAGGCAATCCGCAAGGCAACCGATCGCGCCAAGCGGACGATGATCCGCGTTCCGATGAAGGAAGGCCGTACGCTGCATCACGATGTGGCCGGTCACTTCGGTGCGGGCAAGGTTGTCCTGCGTTCCGCTGATGCGGGCACGGGCATCATTGCCGGTGGTCCGATGCGCGCAGTCTTCGAAAGCCTGGGCATCAATGACGTGGTGGCGAAGTCCCTCGGGACCCGGAACCCGCACAACATGGTGAAGGCGACATTCGCCGCGCTGGAGCGTTGCGCCAGCCCGCGTTCGGTTGCCAACCGCCGTGGCAAGAAGGTTTCGGATATCCTGGGACGTCGCGAAGCTGCGGCAACGACGGAGGCCACGGCCGATGTCTGATACCAAGGCAAAAGTGCGCGTCACCCAGGTGCATTCCGGGAACGGACAGAAGCCGGGCCAGCAGGCGACACTGATTGGTCTGGGCCTGAACAAGATTGGTCGTACGCGTGAACTGGAGGATACCCCTTCCGTTCGCGGTATGATCCGCAAGGTGTCCCACCTGATCAAGGTGGAGGATTGAGATGAACCTGAACGAACTTCGTGACAACGAAGGCGCGCGTTACACCAAGAAGCGTCTTGGTCGCGGCATCGGCTCTGGCAAGGGCAAGACGTCGGGCAAGGGTGTGAAGGGTCAGAAGGCGCGTTCCGGTGTGTCCCTGAACGGTTTTGAAGGCGGTCAGCTGCCGATCTACCGTCGTCTTCCCAAGCGTGGATTCAAGAACATTTTCCGCAAGGAATATGCGATTGTGAATCTGGGCACTCTGGATAAGGCGATTGCGGCGGGCAAGGTCGATGCCAAGGCTGTCGTGACGGAAGAGACCCTGGTCAAGGCCGGTCTGGTCGGTTCCGGTCGCTTTGCCGGTATCCGCCTGCTGGCGGATGGTGAACTGAACCATGCCGTGACCATTGAAGTGTCGGGTGCTTCGGCTGGCGCCGTTGCCGCTGTCGAAAAGGCGGGTGGCAAGGTGCAGGTCAAGGCGCAGAAGCAGCAGGCTCCTGCCGCGGAATGACCGGTCCCGGGCACAGGCACGTTCTGTACCCGGAGCATAATAAAAGCGATGCTGCTTGCACTCGGCGGGCGCATCGCTTTATTACTTTTTGCGGTTTTTTTTATCATGACAGCGTCCCGCCTCCAGCGGTGGCGCTGTTCTTGTGAAAGGATGGGCGCATGGCCTCCGCGGCCGAACAGTTGGCTGCCAATCTGAATTTCAATTCCTTTGCCAACGCAACGGAACTGAAAAAGCGTATCTGGTTCACGCTGGGTGCGCTGATCGTGTATCGGATTGGCACCTATATCCCCGTCCCTGGCGTCGATGCGACGGTGATGGGGCAGCTTCTGGCCCGGCATCAGGGCGGTATTCTGGGTATGTTCGATATGTTTACCGGTGGTGCGCTGGGGCGCATGACCGTGTTTGCACTGAACATCATGCCCTATATCAGTGCCTCGATCATCGTACAGCTCATGTCGGCGGCAATCCCCTCGCTTGAAGCACTCAAGAAGGAAGGGGAGGGCGGACGGCGCAAGCTGAATGAATACACGCGCTACCTGACCGTCGTGATTGCGCTGTTCCAGGCCTACGGCATCGCCATAGGGCTTGAGAACATGCATACGGAAGCCGGGTCTGCCGTTGTCTCCCCTGGGCTTTTCTTCATCGTTTCCTGTGTGCTGACCCTTGTGGGTGGCACCATGTTCCTGATGTGGCTGGGTGAACAGATTACGTCGCGGGGGGTCGGTAACGGTATCTCGCTGATCATCTTTGCGGGTATCGTGGCGAACCTGCCCAATGCCCTGGCCAGTCTGTTCCAGCTTGGCTATACGGGCGCGCTGTCCCCGTTCTTCGTGCTGGTGTTCCTGGTGCTGGCGGCTATTACGATCGCTTTCATCGTGTTCATGGAACTGGCGCAGCGCCGGGTAGTGATCCAGTACCCCAAGCGCCAGGTCGGTCAACGCATGTTTGGTGGCGATTCGACCCACATGCCGCTGAAGGTGAACACGGCCGGGTCGATTCCACCCATCTTCGCATCGTCCGTGCTGTTGATCCCGGTCACGATCGCGGGGTTCGTCAATAACAGTTCCATGCCCGGCTGGCTGTCCTTCCTGGGACAGGAACTGGGGCAGGGGCAGCCGCTCTACATGCTGTTCTATGCGGCGATGATTGTATTTTTCTCCTATTTCTATGCGGCGGTGACCTTCAACCCGCAGGAAACGGCGGAAAACCTGCGCAAGCAGGGGGGCTTTGTGCCGGGTATCCGGCCGGGGGCCAATACGGCTGCGTTCTTTGATCGGATCCTGACGCGGATTACGACCATCGGGGCGCTGTATCTTGTTGCGGTCTGCTTGTTGCCGCAGATCCTGATCAGCCATTACAACGTGCCTTTCTATTTTGGTGGCACGAGTCTGATCATTATCGTGACGGTGACGATTGATACGGTGACGCAGGTGCAGTCGCATCTGGTCGCGCACCAGTATCAGGGACTTATGCGCCGGGGACGGGGCAGAAAGGGCAGAATGCGGTGAATATTATTTTTCTTGGCCCGCCGGGTGCCGGTAAGGGCACCCAGTCAAAGCGGCTGGAAGAACGGTATGGAATCGCCCAGATTTCAACGGGTGACATGCTGCGTGCGGAAGTCGCGGCCGGAAGCCCGCTGGGGCAGAAGGTCAAGACCATCATGGCAGAAGGCCAGCTTGTGCCTGATGACCTGATCATCGCCATGATCGAAAACCGCATCCGTCAGCCTGATTGCGCGAAGGGGTTCATCCTTGATGGCTTCCCGCGCACCCGGGCGCAGGCCGAAGCGCTGGACCAGATGCTGACACGCAGTGGCCAGCATATTGATGCGGTGCTGTTGCTGGATGTGGATGAGAACGCACTGGCTGACCGCATTGCGGGTCGTTACACCTGCGCCAAGTGCGGCGCGGGCTATAACGACCTGTTCAAGAAGCCGAAGGTGGCAGGCATATGCGATGTCTGTGGTGGACATGAGTTCATTCGCCGGGAAGATGACCGGCGGGATACCGTGGCCGCGCGACTGAAGGCCTACCGTGAACAGACGGCGCCGATCCTGCCTTATTATGAGGAAGAGAAGCGTCTGTACCGTGTTGACGGGATGGCGGATATCGATGCAGTGACCAAGGAAGTCTTCGCTGTTATCGACCGTATCACGAAGAAGTGATGCAAAATAATTGACTCGCATGGGGGCAGCAGTATATTGCGCGCCCTCAAGGTATGAGCGTCACATGAGTCGCCCGCTGATGGTGCGGCTCGTATGGCCGGAATGAATGATGATGGGGTTGGCCGGTTCGAAACCGGTATGTTCACGGCGCTCCTGCCAATAGGGCAGGTGGTGTGAAGCAGCCCTGCCTGATAGTTAGTGCCCTGTATCAGGGCGGACGAGGAGTAAGTGGCGTGGCACGTATTGCCGGCGTGAACATCCCAACCAACAAACGGGTCACCATTGGCCTGCGTTATATCTATGGTATCGGGGCCACCAAGGCCCAGGCGATCTGCGACCAGCTGGAAATCCCGGCTGAGCGGCGCGTGAACGAGCTGTCTGATGACGAGATCGGTAAGATCCGTGAACTGATCGACAGCAAGTATCGCGTGGAAGGTGATCTGCGCCGCGAAGTGGCGATGAACATCAAGCGTCTGATGGACCTTGGCTGCTACCGTGGTCTGCGTCACCGGCGTGGGCTGCCTGTCCATGGTCAGCGGACTCATACCAACGCCCGTACCCGCAAGGGTAAGGCCGTGGCTATTGCGGGCAAGAAGAAGGCAACCCGCTAATCAGCGGATTGTCCGGTATGTAAGCATGGGGGGCAGCCCGCCCCATGCGCCGTTTGAACTGACAGGATCGAGAAAACTATGGCGAAAGCTGCGGCTCCGCGTATTCGCAAGAAAGAGCGGAAAAACATCATTTCCGGTGTGGCGCATGTGCTGTCCACCTTCAACAACACCATGATCACCATCTCGGATGCACAGGGCAACGCGATTGCCTGGTCGTCCGCTGGTGCCCAGGGCTTCAAGGGATCGCGCAAGTCCACGCCGTACGCGGCGCAGGTTGCCGCCGAGGATGCGGGCCGCAAGGCACGTGAACACGGCATGGAGACGCTGGAAATCGAGGTTTCCGGTCCCGGTTCGGGGCGTGAGAGCGCACTGCGTGCCCTGCAGGCCGTCGGTTTCTCGATCACGGCCATCCGTGACATGACGCCGGTTCCGCATAACGGCTGCCGTCCGCGCAAGCGCCGTCGCGTCTGAACCGCAATCTGCTTAGTCGTATTCCCCCGCATGCGGGGGAAGATTGTCATTCCGGTATCCTGCCGCAGGATACCATCTGCCATCGTAACGGGTGGCAGATCAGTCTTGAAAGGCCATTACCTTGGTCCTCCAGAAAAACTGGCAATCCCTGATCAAGCCGGAAAAGCTGGAAGTCGAACCGGGGGCGGAACCTTCACGCATTGCCACCGTCGTTGCCGAGCCGCTGGAACGCGGCTTTGGCATGACGCTGGGTAACGCGATCCGTCGGGTTCTGCTGTCGTCCCTGCAGGGGGCTGCGGTTACGGCAATCCAGATTGACGGCGTGCTGCATGAATTCTCGTCGGTGGCGGGTGTTCGTGAAGACGTGACCGATATCGTCCTCAACATCAAGCAGCTCGCGCTGCGGATGCATGGTGAGGGGCCGAAGCGCATGGTGCTGACGGCCACGGGGCCGGGCGAAGTGCGTGCCGGACAGATCCAGACAGGTCATGATATCGAAGTCATGAATCCTGACCTGGTGATCTGCACCCTTGATGAAGGGGTGAAGTTCGGGATGGAATTCACCGTGAACATGGGCAAGGGGTATGTCCCCGCGGCGGCCAACCGCCCGGAAGACGCACCGATCGGCCTGATCCCGGTTGATGCCATCTACTCGCCCGTCCGCCGCGTGTCCTACAAGGTGGAACAGACCCGCGTGGGTCAGGTCACCGACTATGACCGCCTGCTGCTGACGGTTGAGACGAATGGCGCGGTAACACCGGAAGATGCCGTGGCACTTGCCGCGCGTATCCTTCAGGACCAGCTGCAGCTGTTCATCAACTTCGATGAACCCCGCACGGTGCGCACGGAAGAGCCGCAGGATGACCTGCCGTTCAACCGTAACCTGCTGCGCAAGGTTGACGAACTGGAACTGTCGGTCCGTAGCGCGAACTGCCTGAAGAACGACAACATCGTCTATATCGGTGATCTGGTTCAGAAGACCGAGCAGGAGATGCTGCGCACGCCGAACTTCGGCCGCAAGTCGCTCAACGAGATCAAGGAAGTCCTGACCGCCATGGGACTTTCACTGGGTATGAATGTCCCGGCGTGGCCGCCGGAAAATATCGAAGATCTGGCCAAGAGGCTCGACGAGCCGTTCTGATCCTCGGAACCGGATAAAACAGGAAATTACATCATGCGTCACGGTGTTGCCGGCCGTAAGCTCGGCGTTACCTCGTCCCATCGACTGGCCATGTTTCGCAACATGGCTGTCGCCCTGATCAAGCACGAACAGATCACCACCACGCTGCCGAAGGCGAAGGAACTGCGCCCGGTTGTGGAAAAGCTGATCACCCTTGGCAAGCGTGGCAATCTGCACGCCCGCCGTCAGGCTTTCGCCCAGCTGCGTGACGACAAGATTGTGTCCAAGCTGTTCGATACGGTGGCAGACCGTTACAAGGCGCGTCAGGGTGGCTACACCCGCGTGCTGCGTGCGGGCATGCGCCACGGTGATGCAGCCGACATGGCTGTGATCGAACTGGTTGACCGCGATGTGTCGGCAAAGGGCAAGGACAGCGGTCCGCGTCCGGAAGCCACTCAGGAAGACCATCTGGCAGCCTGAGGCACTTCGGTTCCCGCGTGAAAAAGCCCGGCCTTTGGCCGGGTTTTTTTATGTCGGTAGCCGATCTGGCATTTTGTGCGTCGTGATATGGATATTCGGTCACGACATGTATATTTCGATACGCTTTCGACATGCAGGACCATACCCTGCGCAGCAGACAGGGCTTCGCCATGACAGGATCAGTTTTCGGGCGTGTCATACGCCGTGGGCTTTATGCCGTGACCGCCATGATCGGCCTGTGCGGAAGCGTTCAGGCCGCAACGGTGCGGGTGGGGTATATTCCTGTCATCGGGTCGGCGCCGCTGTTTGTCATGCAGGGTAAGAACTGGACGCGTGACGCAGGTATCGACATGCAGTTGGTCCGGTTCCAGTCGGGGCCACAGGCCATTCAGGCGCTGGTATCGGGCAAGATTGACGCCTATGTGGCGGGTGTCCTGCCACTGCTGCAGGCACGCGCGCATGGGGCGGATGTAAAGGTCGTGGCCAGTGCCGCGACCGAGGAACTGGAAATCGTCTCCCGCGGTGCGTTGGCGGATGGCCTGCCGGAACAGCCTGCGGGGCTGAGTGCTGACGAGGTCCGTCAGCGTTTCGCCGATTTCGCCACGAAGGCGGGTCACAGGCCCAAGATCGCGGCCCAGCCGCTCGGTTCGGTGCCCGATACGCTGCTGCGATACTGGCTCAAGGTCCGCAACGGACTGGATCCGGCGCAGGTGGCGGATATTGTCGGCATTGATATTGATGCCGCCCAGCAGGCATTTCTGGCGGGTGCGGTGGATGGCGCCATCCTGCGCGAACCGGCGCTGACCATTATCCGTCATCGCATGCCCGGCATGCGGGTGCTGGCATCGGGGCATGATCTCATGCCGGGGCAGCCGGGTTCCGTGCTGGCAATCGTCAATGAGGACGCGCCGGATCGCGCGGCATGGAAAACCGCGTTCCTGACCAGTTTCGTGAAGGCCACGCACCTGCTGGCCACCGATCCGGAACAGGCGGAACCCTATGTCCAGCAGGCGCTCGGTGGGGGCATGCTGCCCAGGGACATCATTATCGAGGCGCTGAAGGCATCGGCACCTGATTATGTATCCGACCCGGCTGGCATCGTGGACGCGGTTGGCAAATTGCAGGATTTCGAAGTGCAGAGCAGCCTGTTGCGCAAGGCGGAACCGGTGGCGTCGCTGTTCGACCTGGAAAGTTACCGGCAGATCGCACAATGACGCCCACCCGTTCCCTCTGGATACGACCGCTGCTGGGGGCCGTGGGCCTGATCGTGCTGTTCGGGGCATGGGAAGCATCCATCCGGCTGGGCTGGGTGCCATCCGGCCTGCTGCCCGCACCAAGCAGCCTTGGTCCGGCATGGTTGGAAGAAGTGCGCAGCGGGGCATGGCTGCAGGCCATTCGGGACAGCCTGACCCATTACGTGATGGGACTGGTCATTGGTTCGGTCCTGGGCATGCTGACCGGCCTGTTATGCGGCACGGTGCCGTTGCTGGATGGGCTGCTGTCCGGTGTCGTGCGTGTATTGCGACCCATACCCGGCCTTGCATGGGTGCCGTTCGCCATCCTGTGGTTCGGGCTGGATACCGCAGGGGCGACGTTCGTGATCGCCATTTCGGTGTTCTGGATCAATTTCTATGCCGCCTACGGGGCCGTGCAGGCGATTGACCCCGACCTGTATGAAGTCGCGGCGTCCTTTGGCCATGGCGGGTTCTGGGCACGGCTGCGCACGGTGGTGATTCCGGCATCGGCCCCCGGCGTGCTGGCGGGGCTGCGCACGGGGCTGGGTCAGGCATGGATGTCGGTCGTCGCGGCGGAACTGTTCGGTGTGCCCGGTATTGGCGCGCGGATGATGCAGGCGTCCAGCCTGCTGGCGACCGACCTTGTGGTGGTTTACATGCTGACCATGGCCCTGCTGTATGCGCTGACCGACACGGCTTTCATGCTGGTGCGCAGAAGGCTGCTGGGCTGGCAGGGGTGAATGCGGTGGTAACGGATACGGACGATGTCGTGGTCAGGCTGGAAAATATCGGCCTGTCGCATGATCAGGGGCGCAGTTTCATCCTGCGGCATGTGGATCTTGAAATCAGGCGTGGCGAATTCGTGGCCGTGCTGGGGCCGTCCGGGGTGGGCAAGTCCACGCTGCTGCGGGTCATCATGGGGCTGGTCCAGCCCAGCGAGGGCACGGTCAGCCTGCATGCGTCGCCCACGGCGGCGCATCGCCCTGCGGCCATGGTGTTTCAGGACGCGAAGCTCATGCCGTGGCGCAGCGTACGGCGCAATGTGGAACTGGGTCTGGAAGGGCTGGGACTGACACGCATGCAGCGGCGGGACAGGGCCATGGCGGCGCTGGAACTGGTCGGGCTTGCGGATACGGCGGAGCGGTGGCCACGCCAGCTATCGGGTGGGCAGCGCCAGCGCGTGGGGGTTGCGCGCGCGCTGACGGTGGAGCCAGACCTGTTGCTGATGGACGAGCCTTTTGGTGCGCTGGACGCCATCACGCGCGGCGCCCTGCAGGATGAACTGTTGCGTATTCATGCACGGCGGCGCGGGACGGTACTGTTCGTGACCCATGATCTGGACGAAGCCCTGATCCTGGCAGACCGGATCATCATTCTCGAAGGGCATCCCGCAGGGTTGCGGGGGGATTTTGCGGTGGGGCCACGGCCGCGTGACAATACCGCCCCGGCCATGCGCGCAATGGCGGAGCGCATGCACCGACTGATTGCGGGGGAGCCGGACCCCGGCGCGGATGCAGCCTATTGGCAGGCATCGGAGATATGATAAGTCTGCTGTAACGGGCCTGTTGCCTGCGGGCATGACGGCATGGGCAGGGGGAGACGGGATTTCCCCTATTCCCCCGATGGCAAGCAAGGGAATATCGAACATGACAAATCCCCCCAATTTTGAAGCGCATCTGGAAGAAGGCATCGGTCGGCTTCAGGATGGTCTGGATGGCTTTGTCGGGGATACGGGCACCCCGTTGTCAGGACGCCTGCAGGGCGCGGGTGGCGTGGCACAGCAGGGCATGGGGGAAATCCTTGATACCCTGCGTGACGTGACGGCTGACCGGCCGCTGTTCGCACTACTTGGCGCGTCAGTGCTGGGCTTTCTGACCAGCATGTTCCTGCGCCGCCGGGCATAGGGCAACATATACGGTGCTGCCGCGTTTAAGGCATCATGACTGATTTGCAGGGAAAAATGCCATGCTGAAACTGGCGCTGTTCTTTTTGATTGTTTCGCTGGTCGCCGGGCTGTTTGGCTTTACTGGCATTTCCGCGGTTTCGGCCGGGATGGCGAAAATACTGTTCTTTATCGCCATCCTGGCTTTTGTGATCGTGGTCCTGATCGTACTGTTTTCGGCCAAGTCGCTTTTTAATAGCTAGCGGTCCATCCTTATGAAAAACCCCCTGTCGGCATTGGCGCAGGGGGTTTTTTTCTGCCTATTTATTGGTGTCCTTCTGGATGAAGGAGGGCAGGAGGGGATTATCCTTCTGCAACGAACCCTTGGAAGGCAGGCGCGAGACATCCCATCCACCGCCCAGCGCCTGCACCAGGCTTACGCTATCCACCATGCGCTGCTGCTGGATGCCCAGCAGGGTTTCGGCATCGCTCAGCGCCGAATTCTCGTTGGTGATGACGGTGGTATAGATTTCGGTTCCGGCCCGGTACTGGTTCAGCGAGACCTCGACCGTGCGGTTGGCAAAATCCAGTGCCTTCTGCTGCTGCTGCGCCTGCTGCGCCAGAATACGCAGGTTGGACAGCTGATCTTCCGTGCCCTGCAATGCGGTCAGGACGGTCTGGCGGTAGGTCGCCACGGCACTGTCGTACTGCGCATTGGCTTCATGCACGGCGGCCGTGCGTGACCCGCCTTCAAACAGGATTTCGGTGGCGGAAGCCCCCAGTGACCAGACGCGGTTCATCGCTGACATCAGCGATGTCACCGGGTCGCCACCACTTTGCGAATAGCTGGCGCTGATGGTGATGTCCGGATAGAACGCCGCCATGTCTGCGCCGATCATGGCGTTGTATTCCTCCATCGTGCGTTCGGCTGCCGCAATGTCGGGGCGACGTTGCAGCAGGTCGGCTGGTACCGTGACCGGAATGGGGGGCACCGTGCGCGACAGTTCCGCCGGGGGCAGGGTGACATCGGCAGGTGGCTTGCCGATCAGCACGGCAATGGCATGTTCATACTGCGCGCGGTTGATTCCTGCCTGGATCAGGGAAGCGCGGTTCTGTTCCAGCGTGGTGCGGGCCTGCAAAACGGCGGTGGGATCGGCGGTCCCGGCCTCGAACTGGTTCTGGGTGATCTGCAGCGCCTGTTCGTTGAAATTGACGTAACGCTGCAGCAGGTCCGTCAGGCTGTCCTGATAGCGCATGTTGAAATAGGCCGTTGCCAGTTGCGCCTGATACGACAGTGTGGCGTTGGCCAGATCGGCGGCGCTGGCCTGTGCCGCGGTAACCTGCTCCTGCACCTGCCGGCGGATCTTGCCCCATATGTCCAGATCCCAGCTGGCGCTGGGGCCGATGTCATAGGTGTTGTAGGTCGTTCCCGCATTTGCATAATTGCTGCCTGATGAGGACAGCGAACCCGCGCCATGGCCATTGCGGTTGAAGCCCAGGCTGCCGCTGATGGTCGGGAAAAGCTGCGCGCGCACGCTGTCGATCATGGCGCGGGCGTTACGGTAGTTGGCTTCGTACTGCTTGACGTTCTGGTTGGAAATCGAAACCTGTGATTCCAGCCCGTTCAGGATGGGATCGTTATAGATCGTCCACCAGTCATGCTTGGGCAGTTCGGCCAGCTTGGGGTCGGCCATTTCCCATCCCGGTTCGGGGCGCAGTTCCTTGAAACGCGGGGACACGATCGCGGCAGGACGATGGTATTTTGGCCCCACCATGCATCCCGCCAGCGCCATAACTGGCAGGGCCGCCAGCGCAAGGCGCGCGGCGTAGCGGCGGGGGACGCGGGACGGGCGGATGGCGGCACGGCCGGGGGATGGCGAAAAAGGTGTCATCCGGTTCAGGAATCCTGCTGGTGGGAAAGACGATGGCGTCGGGACAGCCGTCCATACAGCCGGTTGAAAAATGTGCGGCAGGCTATCCCCAGATGATCGAGATAGAGATAGACAACCGGCGTCGTGTAAAGCGTCAGCGCCTGACTGACCAGCAGCCCGCCCACAATGGCAATGCCCAGCGGGCGGCGCAGTTCGGCGCCATAGCCATGACCGAATATAAGGGGCAGCGCGCCCAGTGCGGCGGCAAAGGTGGTCATCATGATCGGGCGGAAGCGCAGCAGGCAGGCCATGCGGATCGAATCAAGCGCGCTATGGCCTTCTTCCCGTTCGGCCGTGATGGCGAAGTCCACCAGCATGATGGCATT
Organism: Komagataeibacter ossonobensis; assembly: GCF_057359305.1. Lineage (NCBI taxonomy): Bacteria > Pseudomonadati > Pseudomonadota > Alphaproteobacteria > Acetobacterales > Acetobacteraceae > Komagataeibacter > Komagataeibacter ossonobensis. The sequence goes on from NZ_JBXAYQ010000002.1 coordinate 109,229, forward strand.
TTTCTTGACGATGCCGATCAGCAGGATCACCCCGATCATGGCGATCAGTGAAAAGGCCTCGCCAAAAAACTGCAGCGCCAGTAGCGCCCCCACCCCGGCCGAGGGCAGGGTGGACAGGATGGTCAGCGGATGCACGTAGCTTTCGTACAGAATGCCCAGCGTCATGTACACCGCCGCCAGGGCCGCAAGGACCAGCAGCGGTTCGTTGTTGACCGATTTCTGGAACTGGGCGGCGTTACCGGCGAAATTGCCCTGGATGTTGGCGGGCATGTGCAGGCGCACGGTTTCCTCATTGATGATCTGCACCGCCTTGCTCAGCGGGACGCCATTGGCCAGGTTGAACGAGACCGTGCTGGAAACCGATTGCCCGTCATGGTTGATGCTCAGTGCCGTCTTGGTGGGTTTCAGCACCGATACCAGTGTCAGCGGTACCATCGCTTCCGAACTGGTGGACACGGCCGACCCGGTGGAGGCACTGTTGCCACCCGCCAGCGTGTTGGCCACCTGGTTGCGGAAGGATTCCTCGCTCAGCTGAGATTCCGTGGTGCCTGTATCCGTCTTGACCCGGATAGTGTTGGACTGCGTGCCGCCACCCGCCGTACCACCGGCGACACTGACCCAGACCTGCTTGAGCGTGGTCGGGTCCTTCCAGAATCGTGGCTCGACTTCCATTACCACGCGGTACTGGTTGAGGGCATTGTAGATGACCGAGGCCGAACGCTGGCCATAGGCGTCATACAGCGTGTTGGATACAAGCTGGGGCGTAATGTTCAGGCGGCTTGCGGTATCGCGGTCTATCTGCACATCCAGCGCCGAACCACCCTGCAGTACATCCGATGAAATGTCGGACAGTTCGGGATGCTTCTGCAACGCGCTGACCAGCAGCGGCGTCCATTTATACAGATCCTTCGAGGAATCGGAGTGCAGCGAATACTGGTAGGCCGCATTGCTCTGCCGTCCGCCTATGCGCAGCTGTCCCGGCGCGGACATGTAGAACGTCGCTCCCACCATGTTGCGCAACCGGCGCGTGATGCGGGCAATGGTCTGCGCGGGTGTGTCATTGCGAAGCGACTTGTCCTTCAGGGTCACGAACATGTTGGCCTGGTTGGAACTGCCGCGCCCGCCCATGAATCCCATGACATGGGCTACGTCACGGTCCGCCATGATGGCCTGCTGCGTGGTGGCGATCTTGCCCTGCATGGCCTGGAACGAAATGGACTGGTCACCCATCAGGTGTCCCATCAGCATGCCGGTATCGGATTCGGGAAACAGGCTCTTGGGCATCTTGATGAACAGCCCGACCATGATGGCAATGGTTACGGGCAGCGACAGGATGGTGATCCGCCGGTGCGTCAGCGCCCATTCCAGTGAACTGGCGTAACCCTGCTGGGCGGCAGTCAGTATATGTTCCAGCCATGCGCCAACCCTGCCGAAAAAGCCCTTCGACGGGGCCGCCAGATGCGGGCGCAGTAGGCGGGAGGTCAGCATGGGCGTCAGCGACAGCGACAGGATCATGGAAATGACGATGGTCAGTGACATCGTCATGGCGAATTCATGGAACAGACGCCCCGCCACACCGCTAAGCAGCAGGATGGGCAGGAACACCGCGATCAGCGATACGGTAATGGACAGGACCGTGAACGCCACCTCTCGCGTGCCCAGCAGGGTGGCCTGCAGGCGGTCCATGCCCGCTTCCATGTGGCGGCTTATGTTTTCCACCACCACAATGGCGTCATCCACCACGAAACCGGTCGAAATGGTCAGCGCCATGAGCGACAGGTTGTCAATGGAATAGCCCAGCAGCTTCATCGCGCCAAAGGCAGCGATGATGGATGTCGGCACAACGATTGCGGGAATGATGGTGATGCGCGGCGAACGCAGGAACAGAAGCACCACCAGCACCACAAGGAAGACCGACAGCACCAGCGTGAACTGCGTATCGGCCAGGGCCGCGCGGATGGTGGTGGACCGGTCCATGAACCTGCCCAGGTCCACGTCGGCCGGCAGGGCATCACGCAGCATGGGCAGCTTGGCGCGGATCTGGTCATTGGTGTTGATGATGTTGGCGCCGGCCTGCGCAAAGATGATGGCCAGCACCCCGTGCCTGCCATCCACGTAGCCGGCGTTGCGCACGTCCTCCACACCATCATGGACGTAGGCCACGTCCTCCAGCTTGACGGGACGGCTGTCATGGTAGGCCACGATCAGGTCACGGTAGGCCTGTGCATTATGCGCCTGGTCATTGGTCGACAGCACGAAACGGTGGTCGCCCTCGTCGATGAAGCCCTTTGGCGTATGGGCGTTGGCCGAGGCGAGGGCTGCGCGGATATCCTCGAACCCTATGCCGAATTTGTACAGCGCCAGCGGGTTCATCTCCACCCGCACCGCGGGCAGCGAACTGCCACCGATTTCAACCTGTCCCACGCCCTGTATCTGTGACAGGTGCTGCTGCAGCACGTTGGACGCAAGGTCATAAAGCTGTGCCGCAGTACGGGTACGCGATGTCAGCGCCAGGATCATGACCGGCGCGCCGTTGGGATTGGCCTTGAAATAGCTCGGGTTCTGCCGCAGCGACGACGGCAGATCCGCGTGGGCTGCCTGCAGGGCGGCCTCCACATCACGCGCGGCCCCGTTGATGTCGCGGTCCAGCGAGAACTGCAGCGTGATCCGCGCCTGGTTGGCCGATGACTGTGATGTCATTTCGTTCAGGCCCGCGATCGCGCCCAGATGCCGCTCCAGCGGGGCTGCGACGGAACTGGCGATTTCCTCGGGCGAGCCACCGGCCTGCTGCGCCTGTACCTGTATGACCGGAAAATCCACATTGGGCATGTCGGCAACCGGCAGCGTGGTATAGCCGATGATGCCGCCAATGATCAGCGCCACCGTCAGCAGGACTGTCGCCACCGGCCTGCGGACAAAGATGGAAAGCGGCGTCATGCCTGCGCCTGCGGTCCGGGCAGCCCATCCTTACCCTTGCCATCAGCATTGCCAAAGCGGCGCGACAGCTTCTGGCTGATCCCGTCCATGAGCAGGTAGATGACCGGCGTGGTGAACAGTGTCAGCAACTGGCTGACCGCAAGCCCACCGACAATGGCGATGCCCAGGGGGCGGCGCAGTTCGGAACCTGTGCCGGTGCCCAGCATCATGGGCACCGCACCCAGCATGGCTGCCAGCGTGGTCATCAGGATGGGGCGGAAACGCAGCAGCGCGGCATGGCGGATGGACTGCAGCGAGGTCATGCCTTCCACCCGTTCGGCTTCCAGCGCGAAGTCGATCATCATGATGGCGTTTTTCTTGACGATGCCGATCAGCAGCACCAGCCCGATGATGCCCATGACATCCAGCCCCGATCCCGTGATCCACAGCGCCAGCAGCGCGCCCACACCGGCGGAGGGCAGGGTGGACAGGATGGTGACGGGATGCACGAAACTTTCATACAGGATGCCCAGCACGATATAGACCGCGATCAGGGCCGCCAGCACCAGCCATGCCTCGTTGGACAGTGAACTGCGGAACGCCGCCGCCGTGCCCTGGAACGATGTCTGGAAGCTGGATGGCAGGTGGATGTCCTTCGCCGCGCGTTCGATCGCATCCGTCGCATCCCCCAGCGCATAGCCGGACCTGACGTTGAACGACACGGTCGTGGCCGGGAACTGCCCCACATGGGTAATCAGCAGCGGCGCGGTATCGCGCGTGACACTGGTAACGGACGCCAGCGGCACCAGTCCCGATGTGGGCGAACGCGTCGGCCCCGATGTGCTTTCCCCTGCGTTGCCGCTGATACCGGGTAGATAGATCTGGTTGAGCGATCCCATGTCCTGCTGGAACGCGGGCGTGGCCTCCAGGATCACGCGGTACTGGTTGGACTGCGTGAAGATGGTCGAGATCTGGCGCTGGCCAAAGCTGTCATACAGTACGTTGTCGATGGTCTGGGGCGTGATGGAATACCGCGCCCCCGTGGTGCGGTCCAGGTCGACATGCGCCACAAGGCCCGCCGCCTGCAGGTCGGATGTGACATCCGACAGCGCCTTTTCGCGTTGCAGGCGCGCGATGAATTTCGGCACCCATGTCGTGAACTGGTCATAGCTGGGGTTTTCCAGCAGGAACTGGTACTGCGTCGCGGCAACCGATGTATCCAGCGACAGGTCCTGCACCGGCTGCAGGTACAGGTCCGCCCCCGCGATATCCGCCGTTTCCGCGCGCAGGCGTGTCGCCACCTCCTGCGCGGTGTCGGCGCGGCTGTCCACCGGCTTGAGGTTGATCAGGAAGCGCCCCTGGTTCAGCGTCACGTTCTGCCCGTCCACGCCGACGAAGGAAGACAGGCTGGCCACATCCTTGTCCTGCAGGATCCGGTCGGCCAGTTCCTGCTGGTGGCGCTTCATGGCGGCGAACGACGTGGACTGCTCCATGACCGAAATGCCCTGGATCACGCCCGTGTCCTGCACCGGGAAAAAGCCCTTGGGAATGACAACGGCCAGCAGGCCCGTCAGCACCAGGGTCGCGCAAAATATCGCCAGTGTCAGCCGCTGGTGGCGCAGCACCACATCCAGCGCGCGGCCATAGCCGCTGATTGTCGCGACCGTCCAGCGTTCGACCGCGGCCGACCATGCCGGTTCGGCATGTTTTGTGTCACGTTCATGCAGCAGGCGCGCGCACATCATTGGCACCAGGGTCAGTGAGACCACGGCGGACAGAATGATGGTGACCGCCAGTGTCATGGCGAATTCATGGAACAGGCGACCGACCACATCGCCCATGAACAGCAGCGGGATCAGCACCGCGATCAGCGATATGGTCAGCGAGATGATGGTGAACCCGATCTCGCCCGCGCCCTTCAGCGCGGCTTCCATGCGGCTGTCGCCCATTTCGATGTAACGGGCGATGTTCTCGATCATCACGATGGCATCATCCACCACGAACCCCGTGGCGATGGTGAGCGACATGAGCGAGAGGTTGTCGAGCGAGAAGCCGAACAGGTACATGACCGCCAGCGTCCCCACCAGCGACAGCGGCACCGACAGGCTGGGGATCAGGGTCGCCGGCACATTGCGCAGGAACACGAAGATCACGCCCACCACCAGCACCAGCGCCAGGCCCAGTTCGAACTCCACATCCTCGACGGATGCGCGGATGGTCGTGGTCCGGTCGGTCAGGGGGGTTATGGTGATGCCCGGCGGCAGCGACTGCTGCAGGCGCGGCAGGGCGTATTTGATGTTGTCCACCACCCCGATCACGTTCGCACCCGGCTGGCGCTGCACATTCATGACCAGGGCTGGCGTGCGGTTGGCCCATGCGGCCAGTTCGGTGTTTTCGGGGCCGATGACCACGCTGGCCACGTCACGGATGCGCACGGGACCGTTGTTCTGGTACGCGATGACCTGGTTGAGCAGCTGGTCCACGCCCGAAATCTGTCCGTCGATGCGCAGCGTGGTCGCGCGCTGTGGGCCATCGAACGTGCCGGTGGGGGAATTGACGTTCACGTTGCCGATGGTGGTGCGCAGCGTATCAAGGTCGATGCCGAACGATGTCAGCTTGGGAATGTTGACCCGCACCCGCAGCGCCTTGCGGTTGCCGCCCGAAAGCGTCACCAGCCCCACGCCCGAAATCTGACTGATCTTTTCAGCCAGCCGGGTGTCGACATAATCCTCCACCTCCGTCAGCGGCATGGTCTTGGACGAGATGCCCAGCGTCATGACTGGCGTGTCGGCGGGATTGACCTTGGCATAGACCGGTGGCGCGGGCAGGTCGGTCGGCAGCAGGGAATTGGCCTGGTTGATCGCGGCCTGCACTTCCTGTTCGGCAATGTCCATGGTCATGGTCAGGCCAAAGCGCAGCGTGATGACCGACGCCCCGCCTGACGAGCGCGAGGTCATCTGTTCCAGCCCCGACATTTCACCCAGCTGGGTTTCCAGCGGGGCGGTGACGGAGGTCGCCATCACGTCCGGGCTGGCGCCGGGATAGAAGGTCTGTACCGTGATGGTTGGATATTCGACTTCCGGCAGGGCGGAAACAGGCAGGAAATGATACCCCAGCAGCCCCGCCAGCAGGATGGCCAGCATGAGCAGGGTGGTCGCGACCGGACGGTGTATGAACAGGCGGGACGGGTTCACGCGGCAATCTCCGGCGGCGGCAGGGGCAGGCAGTCAGGCAGGGGGGCAGGCGTGGAGGCGCGCACTCTAGCCTTTGCCCTTGCTTGTGGTGGTGCCTGTCGTCGTATCGGCTGGCTGCGGGATGCTGACCTTCACGCCATCGCGCAGGTGGTCCACCCCGTCGGTCACGACCCGTTCACCTTCCTTCACCCCGTCGGTCAGCACGGTCATGGTGTTATTGGCGTGGCTGGTCTTGACGTTACGCATTTCCACGGTGCTGTCGGTCTTGACCACATAGACGAACTGGCCATTCGGGCCGGTCTGCAGGGCGTTGGTGGGCACCAGCAGCACATTATGGTCGGTGCTGACCAGCAGGCGGGCATTGACGAACTGGTTGGGGAACAGCTCCTCCTGCGAATTGGCGAAGAGCGCGCGCATGCGCACCGTGCCGGTGGAGGTATCGATCTGGCTGTCCAGCACGCTGACCTGCCCGGTCGCGATCTTGTTGAGGTTGGCGCTGTCCCATGCTTCCACCGGCAGGGGCGTGCCCAGGCGCAGGCGGTCCGCCACTGGGCCGATATCATTTTCAGGCAGGGTGAAGATGACGGAAATCGGCTGCATCTGCGTCAGGGTCACCAGCCCGTTGGTCTGGCCCGCGGTGATGTAGTTGCCCATGTCCACCGCACGGATGCCCACGCGCCCGTCCACCGGGGCCAGGATGTGGCAGTAGGTGATCTGCAGCTTTTCGTTATCCACCTGTGCCTGGTCGGACTTGACCGTGCCTTCCAGCTGTTCGACCTTGTACTGCTGGTCCTTCGCCGTCATGGCCGCGACGCTGTCCTGGCGGATCAGGCGCTGGTAACGGGCGTTATCCACCTTTGCCGCGTTCAGCTGGGCGATGTCCTGCGCCAGCTGTCCTTCGTACTGCGCCAGAAGCACCTCGTACGGGCGGGTATCGATCAGCGCCAGCAGGTCGCCCTTGTGCACGTGCTGCCCCTCGGTGAACAGCACCTGCATGAGGTAGCCGTCGATGCGCGACTGCACCGTGACATTGGTGATCGGCACGACCGTGCCCAGTTCCGTCAGGATGACGGGCATGTCGCCACGGCTGACGGTCGTGACCGCCACGGGCTGGTCACCGCTGGTTGCGTGTTTCTTGCTGGTGGAATGGGGGCGCAGGAAGGCCACCGCCAGGACAACAGCCAGCGCCCCGCCCGCCAGATAAAGGACGCGCCGCCCGCGCCGTGGACGGCCCGTGGGCGGCGTGCTGTTTTCCGGGGTATGGGACGGAGGAGGAGTTGTATCCATGCGGTCGGTTTTCTGCCTGCTGTCGAACGGGCGTCCTGTCTGAAGGACCGGGCCATTATGATAAAGACAAGGTTTCTGATTCGCCTTGCCGCAGTATTAACATGGCTTCGAATAGGTCGAAGTTAGCGAATGTAACATTGTATCTGTGGCGGGGAAGGGGAAAACCGCATGGCGATTCAATTCCGTTTCTGATTGACAATGGTATCGTCATGTCCGCTGACGGTGGCCCCCGCATTGGCTGACAGCCGCAGCAGGATCGGCAGCGCCATGGATGCGATCAGCGCGCATGCCACGAAGGCCACGGTGTAGTCCTGTCCCTGCCACGACGTGGGCAATGCCGCGCGGCCCGCGGCCAGAACGCCCGCGGACAGGCATATGCCCATTGTCAGCATGACCTGCTGGCATGTGGAATACAGGCTTGTGGCCGCCCCCATCCGCGTCTTTGGCATGTCGGCATAGGCGATGGTGTTATAGCCGGTGTACAGCAGCGTCTGCCCCATGCCGTTGATCGCCAGCAGGCCCAGCAGCCAGCCCATGTCCATGCCCGGCCTGAACCCGGCCAGCAGCAGGCAGACGACCGGCAGCACCAGGCAGGTCGCGCACATGACGGCGCGGAAGCCCCGGCCACGGTAGATCCGGGGGGCGACAAACCGCATGGCCAGCGCGCCGACGGGCGCGATGAAGGTGATCAGCCCGCTCTGTGCCGCACTCGCGCCGAAACGCGTCTGCAACAGGGATGGCAGGAGGAATATGATCCCCGCCGTCGCAATGCGCGTAAACCCGCCCGCCATGACCGAGATGCGGAATGTCGCCACCCGCAGCAGCGACAGGTCCAGCACCGGATGCCGCACCCCACGCGCATGGCGCAGGTAGGCCACGGCGCAGAGCGGGGCAAGCAGCAGCAGCCCTGCCGATATGACGGTCGGGAAACCCGGATGGGTCAGCATTTCCATGCCGAAGATCAGTCCCGCCAGCCCGGTTGCGGACAGGATGTTGCCGCGCAGGTCGAACGGTGGCGGCCGGGCCGCGCGGATCTGGGGAATGAACCACCCCGTCAGGGCAATGGCCAGCAGGCCAAGCGGAATGTTGATGTAGAAAATCCAACGCCAGGACAGCCACGATGTCAGCACGCCCCCCAGCACAGGCCCGGCCATGGGGCCGATGGTGGCAGGCAGCATGACCCACGCCATGGCGGATAGCAGTTCCGATTTGGGCACGTTCTGCAGGATCACCAGCCGTCCGACCGGGACCATCATCGCGCCCCCCGCCCCCTGCACCAGCCGTGCCAGCGCCAGCACCGGCAGATCGGGCGCCCAGCCGCACAGCAGCGAACCCGACAGGAACAGCGCGATGGCGCAGCGCAGCGTGGTGCGGCTGCCAAAGCGTTCGGCCACATGGCCCGATGCCGGGATCAGGGCGGCAAGGCCCAGCATGTACACCGTCAGTGCGATGCTGGTCTGTGGAATATCGACATGGAAATCCCCCGCCATGGCGGGCAGCGCCGTTGTCAGGGCGGTGCCGTCGATCTGTTCCATCATCATGAGGCTGGCGACAATCAGCGCCATGATCCGCTTGCGGGCACGTGACGGGGGCGACGTGCCGGGCGAAGGTGGGGGAAATGTGGAGGGGGCGGTCGTCAAGGGGGGCATGATCATGCATGATATAGGCGGTACGGAACCGTAAGCGCCATCATGGCGTTATAGGCCAACGCTACAAACCAAGCGATACAACGGAGTGTGAACGATGTCGGAAGACAAGGCAAAGACCATCGAGACAAAGGCCGAAGGCGTCATGGATGAAGGCGTTGGCCGCCTGAAGGACGCCGCCGGTGGCCTGACGGGCAACATGGGCATGCAGGCGGAAGGCAAGGTGGACCAGCTTTCGGGCATGGCACGCCAGGAATTCGCCGACCTGTATGAAGAAGGCGAGGGCAAGGTTGAGCGCGCAATGACGTTCGTGCGCGAACGCCCGCTGTTTTCGCTGGGGATTGCTGCCGTGATTGGTACCATCATGGGGCTGATTTTCCTGCCCCGTCGCAAGGGCTGAACCGGGTCGAGTCGTTTTTTTTTCATTTTAAGGGACTCGATGAGTCCACAGCATCTTGCGCAACCCTGCATAAAAATGGTTTCCATCCTTCCAGAACGGAAATTCGATGCGAATCGGGCCACCATGGTCCGATTCGCATACGATCAGGAAGGAATGGATGCCCGATTACGCGCTTGAAAACGCCCATGGGGGACGCGTCGCCGGTGTGGATGAGGTTGGTCGTGGCCCGCTGGCCGGACCTGTCATCGCCGCCGCGGTCATGTTCCTGTCGGACGTTCCGGGCGCGCTGGCGGACAGGCTGGATGATTCAAAGAAGCTGAAGCCAAAGGTCAGGCAGCAGCTTTATGACGTGCTGCACGCCACTCCCGGTGTCCTGATCGGGGTGGGGGGCGCATCCGTCGCCGAAATCGAACATTACAATATCCTCCGCGCTTCATGGATTGCCATGCAGCGTGCTGTCGGTCGCCTGCCGCAATCCCCCGAACTGGTTCTGGTTGATGGAAACGCCGCACCCGATTTCGGGTGTCCGGCGCAATGCGTCGTGGGGGGGGATGCGATCAGCCTGTCCATTTCTGCGGCGTCCGTGGTGGCCAAGGTCGTGCGCGACCGGCTGATGACACGGCTGGCCCGGCGCTGGCCCAGCTATGGCTGGGACCGCAATGCGGGTTACGGTACCGCGATCCATCGCGCAGCCCTGATGGCGGATGGCATAAGCCCCCACCATCGCGCAGCGTTCGGCACGGTACGCCGCATCATGCAGGCTTCCGTTCTCCCTTCTTCACCCCAAAGCGCGGAGCAGCCATCATGCTGAACAATTCATGAGCGGTGCGGTTATGATGGAATTGCCCCTGGACCAGGTGCTGCGGGGGGACTGTGTCGAGATGATGCGCACCCTGCCCGCAGGGTCGATCGACTGCGTGTTCGCGGACCCACCATACAATCTGCAGTTGAAGGGCGAATTGCGCCGCCCCGATGACAGCGTGGTCGATGGGGTGGATGACGACTGGGACAAATTCACCGATCTTCAGGCCTATGACGAATTCACCCGTGCGTGGCTGACCGAAGCGCGCCGCGTCCTGCGCAAGGACGGTACGATATGGGTGATCGGGTCGTACCATAACATTTTCCGCATTGGCGCGATCCTGCAGGATCTGGGGTTCTGGATCCTCAATGACGTGATCTGGCGCAAGTCCAACCCCATGCCCAATTTCCGGGGGCGCCGTTTTACCAATGCGCATGAAACGCTGATCTGGGCGGCGCGGGGACCCGACAGCCGTTATCGCTTCAATTACCAGGCGATGAAGGCGCTCAATGACGATGTGCAGATGCGTTCGGACTGGTACCTGCCGCTGTGTACCGGCGGCGAACGGCTGCGTAACGAACATGGCCTGAAACTGCATCCCACCCAGAAGCCCGAAAGCCTGCTGCACCGCGTGCTGGTGGCGTCCACCAATGTGGATGATGTGGTGCTGGACCCCTTTACCGGCACCGGCACTACGACCGCCATGGCGCGCAGGCTGCGCCGCCGCTTCATCGGGATCGAGCGCCACCCCGATTATGCCGAGGCCGCAATCGGCCGCGCCCGACGTGAAAAGCCCGTACCTCTGGACAGCGTGCAGACCACGCCCGCCCGGCGTGAAAGCCCGCGCGTGCCCTTTGGTGTGCTGGTGGAGCGCGGCATGGTGCCTGCCGGCACGGTGCTTACCGACCGGCAGAAGCGGGTGCGCGCCACCGTATCGCCCGATGGCACGCTGGTCAGCGGGCGGCACCGGGGGTCGATCCATAAAATGGGCGCGTTGCTGACCAATGCGCCATCGTGCAATGGCTGGACCTTCTGGTATTTCGAGCGAGAGGGCGAACAGACCCAGCTTGATGTGCTGCGCGGTGAAATCCGGGCGGAGCAGGCAGCCGTCGCCTCCTGAACCATGGGGTGGGGGCGGACAGCAACATTCATGGGCATGACGGCGTGAACCGGCGGCCGGACCATGGCGGCCCGCACGGCCTGCCCGCGATGGAATGGAACGCGGCCCGCCATTCCGCCGGGCAGACGGATGATTACCTGTACAGCCAGCTTATTCCCTATATCGGGAACAAGCGTAAACTGCTGGGCCTGATTGCGCAGGCCGTCGCCGCCACGGAAGAAAATCCCGCCCGGACCGATTTTGTGGACCTGTTTGCCGGCACCGGCGTCGTTTCCCGTCTGGCCAAATGGCTTGGTTTCCGCGTGCTGACCAATGACTGGGAACCGTATAGCGAGGTGCTGAACCGCTGCCATGTCGGCACATCCGCGCCGCCGTGTTTTCATGGTGGCCGGGACTATGCGCAGGTCATAGCCGAACTGAATGCCCTGCCACCGCGGGAAGGCTGGGTGACCCGTCACCTGTGCCCCGATGATGACGTGGAGTACGATACGGCGCGTGACCGGATGTTCTACATGCGCAAGAACGGCATGCGCATTGATGCCATCCGCGAACGGATCGCACAGTGGGAGGCGGACGGACTGCTTGATGGCGGGCAGAAGGCCTGCCTGCTTGCCCCCCTGTTGTACAGCGCCAGTTACAACAGCAATACCAGTGGTCTGTTCAAGGGATTCCACCGGGGCTGGGGCGGGCGTACCGGCACGGCACTGTACCGCATCGCAGCCGACCTGCACCTTCAGCCCGCAAGCTTTATCGATAACGGGCGTGACAATATGGTCGTGCGGATGGATGCGCATGCCCTTGCCACCCATCTGGCCGGACAGGTGGGGGAAGCGGCCATTGCCTATGTGGACCCGCCTTACAACCAGCACCCTTACGGCGCGAATTATCATGTCCTGAATACGGTCACGCTGTGGGACCAGCCCGAACTTGCACCAAAGATCACGGGGCGCGACAAGGCCGCGATCCGGCAGGACTGGCGCACGCAGCGGCGCAGTCCCTACAACCACCGGCGGCAGGCGCTTGCGGCCTATCGTGATCTGTTATCCGTGCTGGAGACACGCTGGATCGCCACCAGCTACAGCACCGATGGCTTCATTCCATTGCATGATATGGTCCGTGCGAATTGCGAACGCGGCGATGTGCGGGTCTTTACCCGTGGCTACAAACGCTATCGCGTCAGCCGCCAGCGTTATTCGGCGCGTCCGATGACCGTTGAATTCATCCTGCTGACCGATACGCGCAGCCGTGGCGTCAGCACCGCGGATCAGATCGTGCAGGAAATCATGGCGATGGAAGCCCGACTGAACCCAGCAGGCGATGTCTGAAAACAGCTGATTGGTAAATAAAAAACTTCTTCTAGCTGCCGCCGAAGCCGAGGAACCCGATGGACGGGTCAGCATGCCCGCCCGATGCATCATAGCGGTGGTCAACGGTTGCGGTCGTGGAGGCATGACGCGGCATGGTCAGCGGCGGGGTATCATCCTCGCCTTCCGCAAGGTTGTTCGATGCGAAATGCGGGTCCGAATCCGAGAAGGTACGCATCGACAGCAGCAGGAAGGTGATGTCGTTGCGGTTCAGGTCAATCGCCATGTCCAGCGGCGTCTGCCCCAGCACGTTATGGCCCGTCATGTCCGCACCGCGGTTCAGGGCTTCCTTCGCGGCCCCCAGACTGCCACGGTTGATGGCGTCAAACAGCGCATCGGTCGGGTTCATGTCCGCACTGGCGTGACCGTGCTCTTCTTCATGCGATTCCGCGCCCGGCAGGGCGGCAGGGGGGGCGGCTGCCTTGGCCGCACGGCGGGCTTCGGCCTTTTTTGCGGCTTCAGCGGCTTCGCCCTCGGCTTCCGCTTCGTCGGCATCCTGTGCGTACGCCACGTGAAGGGGCATGCACAGGCAGGGAATTCCTGCGAACAGGGCGGCGGCAAGAAGATAAATACCGGATCTGGAAATCATGTCCTGTCCCGAGAGTGAGCGAGCATTCGACCGGGCATGCGAAACGGCCGCATGCCTCCCGGCAGTTCTGGTGATTACCGCAAAATTGCGGCTGATGCGATGCCTAATCATCTTTCTGTCAGGAACGGCTTTCCCGCCACCATGCCAGCAGCAGCATGACCAGCACGAACAGGCCCACCGCCCAGGCAGGCAGGATGGATGTGGCCTGCTGTCCCGATACGCTGTGGGCATTGCGCGCGGGAAAGGCAAACCGGTCGGCTGTCGCGCTTACACGTCCGCTTTCCATGACCACCTGTGGCAGGGAAGGGGCCTGCGGGTTGTCACCCAGCCAGTGCACGCCCCCACCGGTTGCCGCCGCCATGGGCGCCAGCAGGGACGCCGTTGCCCGCAGATCGGCAAATTCAACCGGGTCTTCCATGCGCGGGGCGGCAAAGGCCTCATGACCCGCGTCGTCGCGCACCGTCCATATCCCTTCCTGCCGCGCGGGCAGGCGGGCACGGGCAAGGCCGGTATTGCCTGCGGGTTCCAGCGTTATGTCCTGCGTGGTGCCATCGGGGGCGATCACATGGACAACCGGCGGCGGCCCGGCGGTGACCGAACGCCGCGTAATGGTCAGCTGCCCTGCCGATATCCCCGCCTCCAGCTGGTTTTCCTCCAGTTCCGGTTCCTTCATCAGCCAGTGTGAAATCCGGCGCAGCAGTTCCGACTGCGGTCCGCCGCCGCCTTCGCCATGCGACCACAGCCATGCCTGATCCGACAGCAGGAAGGCGACGCGTCCCTTGCCCGCATGGTCAAGCACCAGCAGGGGCTGCTGGTCCGGGCCGGTCATCAGCACTTCGCCATTGGCGGAATCCGTGCGCAGTCCGCGATACCACGGCCCCCAGCCCGGTTGCGCGCCCGCCTTGTCCGGCGCCCCCGGCAGGCCGGAGGTCACGGGATGGCGCATGCCGGTTTCCGTAAGGTCAGGCCGGAAGCGGCGCACGGTCATGCCATCGCCGGACGCCACATGGGCAGGCAGGATGTCCGACAGTGGCGTGTCCTGCAGCGATCCGGGGGTCAGGAATTCCGGTCCCCCGATCAGCAGCAGCCCACCGCCCGCACGGATGTGGTTGACGATATTGCGCAGGTAGGCTTCGGGCAGGATGCCCCGGTTTTCAAACCCGTCGAGGATGATGAGGTCGAACTGGTCGATCTTCTGCTGGAACAGTTCGTTCACCGGAAACGCGATCAGCGCAAGGTCGGACAGTGGCGTGCCGTCATCGCGGTCAGGCGGACGCAGGATGGTGAAGTGGACCAGATCGACGGACGGGTCGGCCTTCAGCAGCCGCCGCCATACCCGCTCGCCCTGGTTGGGCGTGCCTGACACCAGCAGCACGCGCAGCCGGTCCCGCACGCCGTTTATGCGCACGACATCATGGTTGTTGCGCGTCGAGACCTCGCCGGGCAGTTCCGGGGCCGACAGGCCGACCAGCATCTCACCGGGATGGGTGACGGGCAGGGTGATGTCCTGCGGCTGCCCGATCCGCACGGGCCGTGAAAAGGTCGTGCCATCCCCCTGTGTCAGGGTAAGCGTGGTGGTGGCGTCGGGCGCCGGGCGCGCGCCCTGGTCATCAATCTCGACACGGATGGTGACATCCTTGCCCACTATGGCAAATGGCGGGGCCTGCAGCACGCGCAGGTGACGGTCCGTTTCCTCTCCCTTGCCGGTCAGCAGCACATGCAGCGGCAGCATTGTGCGGTGGCCGTGCCCGTCATCGGGGTTGAGCATGTCGGGCACGCTGGCGGGGATGTCGTGGTCCTCGCCATCGGTCACCAGCACGGCGCCCGCAAGGCGGGAGGGCGGGATATCCGCCGCCGCCTGCCTTAACGCGCCAAACAGTCGCGTGCCGCCATGCTGGGCCTCACGCAGTGTGACTATGCGCGGCACCAGTCCCGGCACGCGGTTCATTTCGGCCTGCAGGCGTTCGGCGGTGTTGCGCGCCATGTCGCCCCGGTTGCGTTCGGACATGGATGCCGACTGGTCCACCACGATCAGCGCGGTTTCGGGCAGCGGGTGCCATGTTTCGGTAATGCGCTGCGGGTCACACAGCCATGCGATCACGCCCATGCCCGCCAGTAGCCGCCACACGCTGCCACGCACCCGGCGCACAAGGCCTGCCACCGCCATGACAATCACGGCGGCCAGCAATATGTAGATGCACCACAGCGGTACCTGCGGGCTGAATGCCATCATGTGGCGTGACAGGTCAGGCATGCCCATCATTCCCCCAGCCGTTTCAGCAGGGCAGGCACATGGACCTGATCCGCCTTGTAATTGCCCGTCAGCGCATAGATCACCGCATTGACCCCGAACCGGTAGGCCAGCACGCGCTGTTCCGCCCCGTCGGGCACGGGGGCATAGGGGGTGTTGCCGCTGTCATCCACCGCCCATGCATGCGCCCAGTCATTGCTGCCGATGATGACGGGACTGACGCCGTCATTGGTGCTGTCGCCTTCCTGCGCCACCCATACCGGCATGCCGTCGTACCGGCCGGGAAAATCGTGCAGCAGGTAGAACGTGCGGGACAGCACATGGTGGTTATCCATCCGTGCAAGGGGCGGGATATCCAGCCCCGCCGTCATGCGCCGCAGGGCCGCCGCCGTGCCGGGGGCTGAACCGGTATAGCTGCCGCCACTGTCGGTTGCCGTGGCGGGGTCCTGTCCCTGCGTGTCGATCATCAGGATGCCGCCATGGCGCATGTAGGTATTCAGCGCTGCCGTGCGGGCGGGCGTGGTGGTGGCATCCGCCGTCACCGGCCAGTAGATGAGCGGGTAGTATGACAGGTCATCGCGTTCCGGCACCACGCCATCAGGGTGGCCCAGCACGGCGGATGTCCGGGCATTGACGTAATCAGACAGGCCCTGAAGCCCTTCTTTCGAGACATCATCGACATCCGCATACCCGGTGATGATATAGGCCAGCCGGGTTTCCAGCGCCGCCCGCGGCACGTCGGGGGGAATGTCCGCCGCATGCGCATGGCCGTGCGGCATGCAGGCCAGCGCCAGCATGGCGACCGTCGTACGGCGGGCCCATTTCCGTCCGCGCTGCAGCACGCTTATCGCGCCATCCACGATCAGCAGCAGGGCGGCCAGGAGCATGAGCATCGGCCCGATGGCAAGATCAGGCACCTGTCCGCGCAGGTCCGATGCCGTGCCGATGGTGTCCTGCGCCACAAGCGGGGCCGGGCCATCACCGGGGTTGAGCGCGCGGCGGCTGTTGCGTGGGCCATACAGTCCTGGCGGGTGTTCCGGTGTGGGGGCCGTGTGGCCGAAGGCATCGGCCCGCAGCGCCTGTGCCCCCGCGGGTGGCGTTACCAGCGCGCCATCGCCATCCAGCGTCATGTACGGAGCCAGCAGGGTTGCGCCGGCCGGTGTCTCGATCCCCGATGCCTCGTCAATCAGGTGCTGCAGCATGCCCACGAACAGCCCCGACAGCGGCAGGTTGGACCATTCCGCCGTGCTGGTGACATGGAACAGCACGACCTGCCCCGCCCCAAGGGCGGCATGGGTCACCAGCGGGGTGCCATCGGTCAGCCGCGCCCAGCTATGGCTGTCCAGATCGGTGGAGGGCTGGGCCAGGACCTGCCGCGACACCGTGACATCACCCGGGATATCAAGGTCATGGAACGGGGAGGATGCAGGGAAGGGGGCAAGATGTTCGGGTCTGCTCCATGACATGGTGCCGCCCAGCACCCGTTCGCCCCCCATCAGGGGTACGGGCAGCAGCGTATCGGCGGGCTTCGGGTCGGGGGCGGGGCTGTCGCTGCCCTTGACCAGCAGGGGGCCTGCAAAACGGATCAGGGCACCGCCACCGCGC
The DNA here is from genome assembly GCF_057359305.1 of Komagataeibacter ossonobensis. Classification (NCBI taxonomy): domain Bacteria; kingdom Pseudomonadati; phylum Pseudomonadota; class Alphaproteobacteria; order Acetobacterales; family Acetobacteraceae; genus Komagataeibacter; species Komagataeibacter ossonobensis. The sequence continues at coordinate 126,403 of NZ_JBXAYQ010000002.1, forward strand.
ACCCATGCTTCCACCTTCCTGCGGCTGTCGGGGCTGCCAAGCGTGCCGTCGGGTGCGATGATGACCGAAAGCGGGCGGGCCAGCAGCGTGTCCAGATCGCCCTCGCGCAGTTCGGCAGTGGGCTGCAGCGCGCGGCGCAGGTAGAACAGGCTGCCCATAAGCGGCGTGTCGGATGATGTGCTGGAAATCAGCCCCACGGGGCGCTGGCGTTCACGTTCATCCAGCAGGCGCACGCCACCCGGCCCGTTTACGCCATCCAGCGACAGGTGGTCGACCTTGTTGCGCAGCTCGGCTGGCAGGTCGGGTGTGATGTCCACATGGTCGCTGCCTGCGGGCAGGGTTGCGGGCACAAGGGCCAGCGTGCCCCCGGTGGTGGTTTCAAGCCGTAGTTGCCATGTGCGTGCATGTGGGCGTGGCACGGCGCGCAGGCGGGTGGCCAGTCCGTTTTCGCCACCGTCCGGCGGCGCAAGCAGGGTAATGTCCGAACCGGGCAGGTACATTTCCCGCACCGGTCCGATTTTGGATAATGCCGCGCCAAACGCGGCATCCGCCGGTGTGGCCAGCCCGTCCGAAACATAGATGACCGGCCCGTGCCAGCCCTGCTGCGCCAGTTGCGCCAGCGCGCGCGTGGCCGCCGCCCGGTCCGCTGACCATGCGCGGGGCAGGAGCGGGTCAATCATGCCGCGCAGCACCTGCGCCTGCTGCGTGGGCTGGACGGTTACCGGGTCCAGCGCGTCACTGCGCGCCGTCAGCAGCAGCCGCGCCCCATGCCCGGTGCGTGACAGGTGATCCAGCAGCCCGTCCAGCGCGTGGATGCGCTGGGGCCATGTGCCCGCCGCGGCCCAGCCATTATCCACCACGATCAGGCAGTCGGCATCCGCCAGTCCTGCCTGCCCGCGCGGAAAGATCGGCTGCGCCAGCCCCAGCACCAGCAGCCCCACGGCGGCACAGCGCAGCAGCAGTCGCCACAGGGGGGCTGAGGTCGCATCCGGCGGCGGCGCGTTGAGCGCGCGCAGCAGGGCCATGGGCGGAAAAGACTGCACCCGTGGCGCGGGCGGCAGGGCGTGCAGCAGCCACCACACCACAGGCAGTGCCAGCAGGCCCAGCAGCATCCAGGGCGCAAGCAGCATCATGGCCTGTTCCCCATGCCCGGCAGGGCGTGCAGCGCCAGCAGGGCTTTTTCCGGCGGCTGGTCCGTCAGGTGCGGCACCGGCGGGCTGCCCGCCGCCTGGCACAGGGTTCGTAACTGGTCCTGATGGCGGGTCCATATCGCGGCGTAGTCATGGCGCAGGGTTGCGCTGCCATTGAGCAGTAAGGCCGTGTCATCCTCCAGCCCGGTAAAGCGGGTATGCCCTTCATATGGAAAAGCGGTTTCCGCCGGGTCAATCACTTCGATCAGCGTGCAGGTCGCCTGCCGCGCCGTGGCCGCGCGCAGGAAGGCCGACAGTTGCGTCGCGGGATACAGCCCGTCGCCAAACAGCAGCACCCGGCTGCGCGCGGGAATGGCGGCGGCCTGTGGCAGGGTGGTATCGTCTGCCGTGGTGCGCAGGGCGGCGATCAGCGCATGCGCCATGCGTTCCAGCGCCTGCCGCCCGCGCAGGCGCAGCGGGGGCGTGCCGGCAGCACCCAGCAGGCGGATGTCCTCCCCCTGTCGCAGCAGCATGGCGGCGCAGGCGAGCGCGAGCAGGAAGGCGCGTTCGGCCTTCAGCGGCAGGCTGTCATCGGAGCGCCAGCGCATGGATGCGCTGTTATCGCACCAGATGCATATGGTGTGCGGGGTCTGGGCTTCATGTTCGCGCACGAACGCCCGGTCCCCGCGCGCCGACTGCCGCCAGTCGATATGGGTCGCGGCCTCGCCCGACATGGCGGGGCGGTACTGCCAGAATTCCTCACCCACGCCTGCCTTGCGCCGCGGGTGGGGACCGGCACCCGCATTCTGCGCGATCCGGCGTGCCGTCACGATCAGGGTCGGCAGGCGACTGGCCAGTGAATCCGCCACCGCCGTGGCCGAAACCGGGTGGCGGGGCAGGAAGCCGGTATCATCCCCGTCATGGCCCGATGGAAACGACGTCCTGCCCGGTCCCGGTCGGGTCCGCCCGGACAGGCGCGTGAGAAAGGACAGGGCTGCGCGCAATGTCAGCCGATCCGTCCGACCAGCGTGTCGATCAGCGTGCCCAGGCGGACGTTTTCCGCCCGCGCGGTAAAGGACAACGCCATGCGGTGGGCAAGGATGGGATGGGCCAGTGCGGCCACGTCCTCGATCGTGGGGGACAGGCGGCCATCCAGCAAAGCGCGCGCACGGGTGGCCAGCATCAGTGCCTGCGCCGCGCGTGGACCGGGGCCCCATGCCACGGCTTCGCGTATGGTCGGGTCATCGGTCGTTTCCGGCCGGGCCGCGCGGACAAGCCGCACGATCGCATCAACCACCTGTTCACCCACCGGCAGCGCGCGCACCAGTTCCTGTGCCGCCAGCATGTCACTGGCCGCCAGGACGGCGCGCGCCGTGGCCGTGGTGGTGCCGGTCGTGGCCAGCAGCATGGCGCGTTCGGCGCTGGCATCGGGGAAGTCCAGCGTCACCTGCATGAGGAAGCGGTCAAGCTGCGCTTCGGGCAGGGGATAGGTGCCTTCCTGCTCGATCGGGTTCTGGGTGGCCAGAACGTGAAAGGGGCGGGGCAGCAGGTGGTTGGTCCCGGCAATCGCGACCTCATGCTCCTGCATGGCCTGCAGCAGGGCGGACTGGGTACGGGGGCTGGCGCGGTTGATTTCATCGGCCATCAGCAACTGGCAGAAGACCGGTCCCGCGACGAAGCGGAAGCTGCGGCGGCCGCTTTCGTCTTCATCCAGTATCTCGCTGCCCAGAATGTCGGACGGCATGAGGTCGGGCGTGAACTGCACGCGCCGCGCATCCATGCCCAGCACGTGACCCAGCGTTGTGACCAGTAGCGTCTTGCCCAGTCCCGGCGCCCCCACCAGCAGCGCATGCCCCCCCGACAGGATGGATGTCAGCACAAGGTCGATCACCTGGTCCTGTCCCAGTATGACGCGGCCGATTTCCGCGCGTGCATCCCGCAGGCGCACGCCCATGCTTTCGGCCTGGGCTGCAATCTGTTCACCCGTGGGGGCGGAGGGAGATGTCATGCCCGCCTGCGGCGCCGCATGGAGGGGAGGGGTATCATCCATGGTCATCATTCCAACAGTCTGACAGGTCCGGGGGTTTCATCAACCCGGTGTTGATCCCTATATCAAGTCCAGCAGCTTCCATAGTGTCGGGTTAACGCAATTGATGGACGATTTCGAGACAGGTGAGACCGCGCCCTCCCTTTCCATGGGGCAGGCAGGCACATGCGGCGCGCTGCCGTTCCTGATCAGGCGTGACGGGACATGGCTGTATCGTGGCTCCCCCATCCGTCGCAAGCCGATGGTCTGCCTGTTCGCATCCACCCTGCGGCGTGATGCGCAGGGTGGGTACCGCCTGCAGACCCCGGTCGAGCAGGGCACGATCGAGGTGGAGGACGCGCCTTTTGTCGCAAACCACCTGGAATGGCATGGCTGCGGGCGCGGGCAGGTGCTGTCGTTCCGCACCAATGTGGACCAGGTGATCTGCGCGGGGCCGGACCATCCGATTCGCTGTGCGTGGGACGTGCCGTGCGAAGGCTGCGGCACGGGGCCGGTGCCCTACCTGCATGTGCGAGACGGGGATGGCGCGCTGCCGATCGAGGCACGGATCGCGCGCCCGGTCTATTACGAACTGGCCGCACTGGCGGTGGAAGGGAACTGCCGTGGCGTACCCTGCCTGGGGGTATGGAGCCAGCATGTATTTTTCCCGCTATCGACCCTGCCGGATGAAATCTGATCATGGCGGGCGATAACCCGCTTGATGGCCTGCGTCGGGACATGCCGGCTGTGTCAGGGCAGCTTGCGCGGATATGGTCCATCCTGCCCGATGCGCGGCTGGTGGGCGGGGCCGTGCGCGACCTGCTGTGCGGGCGGGGGGTATCGGATATCGACCTTGCCACCCCGTTTGCGCCCGATATGGTGATGGCAAGGCTGAAACAGGCGGGGATACGCGTGGTGCCCACGGGCCTGTCGCATGGCACGGTTACCGCCGTGCTGGATGGCCATCCGTTCGAGATCACGACCCTGCGCCGGGATGAGGAAACCGATGGCCGCCACGCGACCGTGGCCTGGACCCATGACTGGCGCGTGGACGCGGCCCGGCGCGATTTCACCATAAACGCCATGTCGTGCGACAGCGCGGGCGTGCTGCATGACTATTTCAACGGGCGGGCCGACCTTGCCGCGGGGCGGATCCGCTTTGTGGGGGAAGCCCGCCTGCGCATTACGGAAGATGCGCTGCGTATCCTGCGTTTTTTCCGCTTTCAGGCCCGTTATGGTGGGGATGTGCCTGACCCGGAAGCGATTGCCGCCATTACGGCCCTGTCGGGCATGATTGACCGGCTGTCGGTCGAACGGGTGTGGTCGGAACTGCGCCGTATCCTTGTCGGGCCGCATGTGGTGCGCACGCTGGCCCAGATGCATGATGCCGGTGTGCTGGCCCATGTCCTGCCCGAAGGTTATGACATCGACCGCCTTGGCCGCCTGCTGGCCTGTGGGGCGCCAGCGGATGCCGTGCTGCGCCTTGCGGGCCTGGTGTCGGGGGATGTGCGCGAAGTGGCGCGGCGGCTCAAGCTGTCGCGTGCCGACACTACGGCGCTGGCACAGACGCGTGGCGCACCCGTGCCCATGCCCAGCATGGGGGTGGACGTACTCGCACCCATGCTGGCCGATCATGCGTTGCGTGACCTGTCATGGCGCGCATGGCTGCGTCAGGCCGACCTTGCGGGACAGCGTCCGGATGCGTGGGACGACCTGCGGGCCAGGCTGGAAGCGATGGAAAAGCCGGTATTCCCGCTGGCGGGGCGTGATGTCATGGCTACCGGGCGCGCATCGGGCGCAATGGTGGGCCGGGTGCTGGCGCAGGTACGGCAGTGGTGGCTGGAAAATGGCTGCACGGCAGGCCATGCGGCCTGCGTGGCACACATGGACAGGGTATTGCACGACGGCCCTTCTGGCGCGACATAATTTGTAACCGTGTGTCGCGGCTCTTTGTTTTGGGCGACCATGCGGTTATAGGCCGGTTAATGAACGCGATTCAAACGCCCGTGCCCGACAGGCAGGACACACCCACGCAAACGGTGTCGTCACGCAGCCTGATGCGACGGCTGTGGCATGATGAACTGGCCTGTCACAAGCTGCGCATACTGGCCGTCATGGTGCTGACGGCGCTTATGGCCATATTCAGCGCGCTGTACCCTCTGGTGATCCAGCGCGCGCTGGACATGTTTGCCGATCATGACCCGCGTATCCTGTATCAGGTGCCGCTGCTGGTGGTGGTGATTACGGTGGCGAAGGCCATATCACAGTATGGCCAGTCGATCGCGGTGCAGTCGCTGGTGCTGCTGGTCATCCGTGGGCTGCAGCAGCGCATGTTCCACCATCTGGTCCATGCTGACATCTCCCGTATCGAAACCGAGGCCCCGGCCCAGATCGCCGCCCGTTTCACCACCGATGCCGTAGCGATTCGGGAGGCGATGATCCGTGCGACCAACGCGCTGGGTGACGCCGTGACGGTGGTGGGGCTGATTGTCTCCATGGTGTACATGGACTGGGAACTCAGCCTGATCGCCGCCGTGCTGTATCCCATCGCGGCCATGCCGGTGCGCAGGCTGGGCAAGCGCCTGCGCCGCGAGTCCGGTGGCGTGCATGAACAGGTGGGCGAGACGAGCGCCATGCTGACTGAAAGTTTCAGCCAGTCACGCACCATCCGCGTCTACAGGCTGGAAGACGCGGAAGAACGCCGGGCGGGGCATGTGCTGGACGAACTGCATGCGGGGCTGCTGCGCATTGCCCGGGGACGCGCGCGCGTGGACCCGATGCTGGAAGTGCTGGGCGGGATCGCGGTTGCGGCCGTCCTCGGTTTTGCCGGGTGGCGCGCGACGCAGGGCGGGGCCACGCTGGGTGATTTTTCGGGATTTGTCGCAGCCCTTCTGCTGGCCGCGCGGCCGCTGCGTGCGCTGGGCACGCTCAATATCGCCCTGCAGGAAGGTCTTGGCGGCCTGCAGCGCGTGTTTGACGTGATTGATGAACCCGTGGCCGTGGCGCAGGCGCCCGATGCGATCGCCCTGCCGCCCGGTGGGGGCGACCTGCGCTTTGAACAGGTGACGTTCCGCTATCCCGATGGGCGCATGGGGCTGGAGGGACTGGATTTCGTGGCAAGCCCCGGCCTGACCGTGGCCCTTGTCGGTCCGTCGGGGGCGGGCAAGTCCACGGCGCTGTCGCTGATCCCGCGCCTGCATGACGTATCGGCTGGCCGCATCACGCTGGATGGCGTGGACCTGCGTCGCCTGATCCTGTCGGAACTGCGTGACGCGATTGCCTATGTCAGTCAGGATACGCTGCTGTTTGACCTGTCGGTGATGGACAATATCCGCATGGGCAACCCGCAGGCGGATGATGAGCAGGTGCGCGCTGCCGCACGGGCGGCGGCGGCGGATGAATTCATTCAGGCCCTGCCACGGGGCTACGACACGGTGGTCGGCCCCGGCGGGCAGCGCCTGTCGGGTGGGCAGCGGCAGCGCGTGGCGCTGGCGCGCGCCCTGCTGCGCAACCCGCGCGTCCTGTTGCTGGATGAGGCGACAAGCGCGCTGGATAGCGAAAGCGAGGCCATTGTCCAGAACGCCCTGACGCATCTGCGCCACGGGCGCACGACCATTGTTGTGGCCCACCGTCTGTCCACCGTCCGTTCAGCTGATCTGGTCGTGGTCATGGCGCAGGGGCGTGCGGTCGAATGTGGCACGCATGATGCGCTGATGGATGAAAACGGGCTGTATGCCCGCATGGTACGCAATCAGGCCTTTACGCTGTAAACTGCGCTGAATGTGCGTCCGGACCGGTGATGGCGGTTGAAGTGTTGCAAGCTTCGTGCAATGGATTGACCGACCCGTTCGGTCAATGCGTGGATGACAGGATCAGGGGCTGCAATAAAAGTGATGATGAGGGAAGCAGATGGCCGCGGACGAAGGCAAGGCAGCTGAAGACGGACAGACCACACAGGACACACGGGCACAGGACACTGGGCACGAGCAGGAAAAGGCAAAGGAAGCATCCCCCCGGCGCAAGGTAATCCTGATCGGTGGCCTTGTGGTGCTGCTTGTCCTGGGCGGGCTTTACTGGTTCCTGCACCGCAATGAAGTCGAAACGGATGATGCCTTTACCGCCGGTCGTGCGGTGGCGGTCGCACCCCACGTATCCGGCTACGTGACCGAACTGCTGGTTAACGATAACCAGTTCGTCCATCAGGGTGACGTCATTGCCCGCATTGATGACCGCAACTGGCGCGCCCAGCGTGACCAGGCGGCGGCGGCGGTGGATATCGCGCGCGCGCAGGTCCGCAACTACAGCCTGCTGGCCGAAGTGGCGAAAAAGAATTTTCCGGGTCACCTGATGGTGGCGCAGGGACAGCTGGCGGAAGCGCAGGCACAGGAATTCAAGGCGGAAACCGATTACCGCCGCCAGCATGGCGTAACGCGTGAAGCCACATCGCAGCAGAACATCGATTACGCCACCGCGGCGCTGAATGCGGCCAAGGCGCAGGTGCTTGAGGCACAGGGCAACCTTGAAACCGCCCTGCCGGTCATTCCCAACATTTCCAGCACCGAAGCCCGCGTGACCGAACAGCAGGCCCAGCTTGCGCAGGCCGAAGCCAAGCTGCGCGAGGCGGAGCTGAACGTGGAATGGACCCAGATCCGCGCCCCGCATGATGGCTGGATTTCCCAGCGTAACATTGAACGCGGCACCTATGTCACGGCAGGCCAGACCGTGGTGTCCATTGTCGAACCCGAAATATGGGTCGTGGCAAACTACAAGGAAACGCAGTTGACCCACATGCGCCCGGGCCAGAAGGTGGACATTGCGATTGATGCCTATCCGTTCCTGAAGCTGAAGGGGCATATTGATTCGCTGCAGCTGGGCACGGGGGCGACCTTCAGCGCCTTCCCGCCAGAAAACGCCACGGGCAACTATGTGAAGATCGTGCAGCGCGTACCGGTCAAGATCCTGATTGACGAGGGGCTGCGACAGGACCTGCCGCTGTCGATCGGTCTGTCGGTTGAGCCGACGGTCCACACGGAATGAGTGCGCAGGCAGCGTCCACCGGGGCGGCGGATGGCACGAACTGGAAACCGAAACACAATCCATGGCTGATCGCCGTGGTTGTGACGGTGGCCGCCTTCATGGAAATTCTCGATACCACCATCGTCAACGTGGCGCTGCCGCATATCGCGGGCAACCTGTCATCCACGTATGATGACGCGACATGGACGCTGACATCCTACCTTGTGGCCAACGGCATCGTGCTGACGATCTCGGGCTGGTTGGGCAAGCTGTTCGGGCGCAGGCACTACTTCCTGATCTGCATTTCCATGTTTTCGCTGTCGTCCTTTCTGTGCGGCATTTCCACCAGCCTGCCCGAACTGATCATGTTCCGGCTGATGCAGGGATTCTTTGGCGGCGGGTTGCAGCCCAACCAGCAGTCGATCATCCTTGATACCTTCCCGCCCGACAAACGCGCGGCAGCATTCGGCCTGACCGCCATCGCCACCGTGGTCGCCCCGGTGCTTGGCCCGTCACTGGGCGGGTGGATTACCGACAACTATTCATGGCGCTGGGTGTTCTTCATCAACGTGCCGGTGGGTATTCTGGCCACGATCGCGGTGTCGATCATGGTCGAGGACCCCCCATGGGCGCGCAAGCAGAAGGCGCCGCTGGATTTCGTAGGCATCGGGCTGATCACCATTGGCTTCGGCTGTCTGGAAGTGGCGGTTGACCGGGGTGAGGACGAAGACTGGTTCGGTTCGCACATGATCATCATCATGGCCATCCTTGCCGTCCTTGGCATCGGGGGGGCGGTAATCTGGCTGTTGCGGGCGAAAAACCCGGCGGTGGATCTGCGGGTATTCAAGGACCGTAATTTCGCGGTGGGCACGGGGCTTATGGGGGCAGTGGGCGCGCTGCTCTATTCCTCGGCCATTATCGTGCCGCAGTTTTCACAGCAGATCATGGGCTATACCGCCACCCTGTCCGGCCTGATCCTGTCGCCTGGTGGTATGGTGGTGATCGTGCTGATCCCGCTGGTGGGTATCGGGATGAAGTACATCCAGCTGCGCTATATCATCGCATTCGGCTTCTTCCTGATGGGTGTGTCCATGCTGTGGTCGGCGCAACTGGTGCCCGATCTGGATTTCCGGCATCTGGTCCTGTTCCGCATGAGCCAGACCGGCACCATGGCCTTCCTGTTCGTGCCGATTTCGACCATTACCTATGCCACCCTGCCACGCGAACTGAACGCCGACGGGTCCGCCCTGTTCAGCATGGCGCGTAACGTTCTGGGATCACTGAGTATTTCAGGGGCCACGGCACTGGTGACCGAACTGCGTCAGGCGCACCAGAACCAGATGGTCCACTGGATGACGCCGTATCACCAGCCATTTAACGAATACCTGGCCCACAGCCGTGCGGTTGCGGTCGCGCGCGGTTATGCGCAGGGGGTAGTCAATAACGTGGCCATGGGGCGGTTATACAAGGAATTCCAGCGGCAGGTGGCCATCCTTGCCTATAATGAGGTCTTCATGATCCTTGGTATTGGCTGCATGCTTGTCGTACCTTTCTGTTTCCTCATGTCGCCGCTCAAGGGCGGGGATAAATAGTAGAAGTTTTTGGGTGTCGCCTTTTTTGTAATAAAGGCGACGTTCTTCGAAGTGTTTTGAAAAAGCTTAACCAGAGACTTTTGTATTTTTCTCAAGGCTGCAAGGGATTGGGTACATGCCGGGTATCATCAGGGTTGTCTGTGCGGCGGTGATCGTGCGCGAACGTCTGCTGGTCGTGCGCAAGCGTGGCACGACCGCCTTCATGCTGCCCGGTGGCAAGCCCGATGCAGGCGAGCAGCCCGAACAGGCATTGATGCGTGAAATCCGCGAGGAACTGGGTTGCGGCCTGACGCCGGGCACGGAACTGACGGGAAATTTCACCGATGTTGCGGCCAATGAACCCGGCTTTAGCGTTCACGCGCGCATCTGGACCGGGCAGTTGCATGGCACGCCGGACGCTGCCGCCGAAATCGCGGAACTGCGCTGGATCGGAACAGGGGATATGGCGGGTCTGGACCTCGCACCCCTGTTGCGGGGCAGGACGATGGCCGCCCTTGTCCGGGCGGGACTTATGCCTCAGGCCGCCACGGCGTAGCGGGCGAAATACGCCGCAAGCCTTGTGTAGATATCTTTCTTGATGCCGACATTCAGGTGCGGCAACTGTTCCAGCCTGACCCATTTCCACAGATCGAATTCGGCAGGCAGGTGCGTATCCAGCCTGATATCGGAATCCTGCCCCATAAAGCGCAGGGCAAACCATTGCTGTGTCTGCCCCCGGTAACGTCCCCCCAGCGCCTTGCCAATCAGGTGCGCAGGCAGGTCGTAGCTGAGCCATTCGGGATAGGCGCCAATGATTTCAGCGGCATTGGTGCCGATTTCCTCATGCAGTTCGCGCAGGACGGCGGTCTGCGGGTCTTCCCCTGCATCAATGCCCCCCTGCGGGCACTGCCATACGCCCTGATCCGGTGGACCGCCCGCGCCCTCCATGTCGGTGCGGCGCGCGACAAGTACCATGCCCTGTCGGTTGAACAGCAGCGCCCCCACATTGGGGCGGTAGGGCAGGTCGGTCATGGCGGTGGCTTCCCGGCTGGATCAGGGGTGGGCAGGCGTTGCAGGCGCCGTCGCCGGAGGGGCGGAGGGCGCCGTGGGGCCTTCCTTTTCCGCCGGGGCGGATGGGGTGGCGGGCGTGGCCGGCGTCGCGGGTGTGCCTGTCGGTGCGGCAGGGGCCGCAGCCTTGGGCGGGACAGAGGCGGACGGCACCGGAGTGGCCTTCGCCCTGTCATCATGGATCGGTGGTTCAGCCGCAACCGGCAGTCCCGCCATGGAACGGACGACCCTCAGCCCTTCCTGTAGCTGGAAGTCGGTCGTGGGCTTGGTCGGGTCGAATGTGGGCCAGTTCGCGGGCGGCTGGGCGGGAATGGACTTGGCGATTGCGGGCAGGTCGGTGCGCGACGGTGGCTGCGCGGTATTGCCGCCCCGGTTCTTGATGATATGCGCCAGATCCGCTTCGTGGATGCTGTAGCCCGCATCATCATGGGCTTCACGCACGGGGATGTCGGGCACGATGCCCAGCCCCTGGATGGAACGGCCCGACGGCGTGTAGTACCGCGCCGTGGTCAGGCGGATCGCGCCTTCGCCCGGGATGGGCAGGATGGTCTGCACCGATCCCTTGCCGAATGTCTTTTCACCCAGCAGCACGGCGCGTTGGTGGTCCTGCAGCGCGCCGGCCACGATTTCACTGGCCGAGGCCGAACCGCCATTGATCAGCACGACAATCGGCAGGCCGCCTGTAATGTCGGTATTGTGCGCGTCCCAGCGCTGGCTGTCCTGCGGGTGGCGGGCGCGGGTGGAGACGATTTCACCACTGCGGATGAAGTCGGATCCCACGTCGATCGCCTGTGTCAGCAATCCGCCCGGATCGGAACGCAGGTCAATGACCAGCCCCGCCATCTTGTTATGGGTCTGGGCCTGCAGCTTTTTGTAGGCGGCCAGCAGGCCGGACTGCGTTTCTTCATTGAACTGCGCGATTCGGATGTAGCCGATATTGTCATACAGCGCGGACTTGATGACCTGCAGCGGGATGATGGCGCGGGTCAGGGTGACAATGATGGGCTTGGGCGCCTTTTCCCGGATCAGCGTCAGCGTGATGCGGGTATCGGGCTTGCCGCGCATCTGGGTCACGACCTGATCCAGCGGCTGCCCGTCAATGTTCTTGCCATCGATCGCGACAATGAAGTCACCGGGCTTGATGCCCGCGCGGGCGGCAGGCGTGTCGTCAATGGGAGAGACGACGCGCACATGCCCATCCTCACCCTGTACTTCCAGCCCCAGACCGCCAAATGATCCCTTGGTCTGCACCTGCAGGTCGGAGAACTGCTTTTCCGTCATGTAGGAACTGTGCGGGTCAAGACCGCTGAGCATGCCGTTGAGCGAATTGGTGATCAGGTCACGTGTCGAGACGGGCTCGACATAATTGGCCTTCACCTTTTCCAGCACGTAACCGAACAGGAACATAAGCTGTTCGATCTCGTGTGGGGAATTGTCATCCTTGGAGACAGTGTCCGCAGCATGGGCCATGGGGGCGATATCGCCCCACCGGCCGACTGTATAATGTGCAACCTGCGGGGCTGCCGCGATCCCTGCAAGAAAGGCGCAACCGATCAGCAAGCCATTACGGAACTTCATGCGTCGTTGTCTCCTGGATGCCTGCCATCATGATCTGGCTGGCCTGCATGTACTCTTCGCGTTGCGTTGTAACGTGGTCTTGCCCATCCGTCACGGGGGCGCAGCATATACCGAACCTGCATGCGGATAAAACCGTCTCGTGCCCATATCACAGATAGGGGGCCGGATTGACGGTGCCACCTCCGTGGCGCAACTGCACGAACAGCGTGGGCCTGCTGCCGCCGCCATTCCATTGTGGCATCTGTCCTACTGCAGCGCCATGGCTGACCTGCTGGCCTGCCGCCACCGCGATTTCACCCAGCCCCGCCAGCACGAAACGGTAATGCTTGCCGCAATCAACAATCATCATCTGCCCATAGGTGCGGAACGTGCCCGCGAAATCAATACGTCCCGTGCATGGCGCGCGCACGGTCGCGCGTGACGGCGGGGCATAGGTAATGCCCGTGGCCGGGCCGCTTTCGGTCGGGTGGCCCCATGCGGTCAGCACCGTGCCCGCCACCGGCGCGCCCGCGCTGGCGCTGGTGGCGGGGGTAATGCCGGGGCCCGCACCGGTGGCCATTTCATGCGCCTGCCTGCGGGCGGCGGCGGCGGCCTGCATGTTGTGGGCGCGTTCGGCGGCGCGGGCGGCTTCTTCCAGATTTTTTTCCGCCTGTTCTTCCGTCGCCTCGATCCGGGCGATGGCGTCCTGCACGCTGGATGCGCGGCGGGCGGCCTCTTCTACCGCCTGCGTGGCACTGGCGGCGGCGGCGTTGGACCGCTGCTGCGCCTCCAGCGCGGCGTGGGCGGCGCGATTGACCGTATCGCGCTGGCTTTCACGTTCACTGACCACCTGCCGCATCTGCTGCTGCTGCTGGGCCAGTTCACCATCCAGCTGGGCCAGACGGGTACGGCGGTCATGAATGGCGCGGGTCTGGTTGGCAATATCGCCCATCATGCCATGCACCACCAGCAGGCCGGTGACCGCGCGGTCGGCCGGAAGGGGCACGGCCAGAAGCGTATCCGCCGGGTAAAGCGACAGGCGTTCGGCCAGCGGCAGAAGCGGGGACAGGCGCGCGACCTCGCGCGCAAGCTGCTGGCGCAGGGCGGCCTGTTCGGTGTGCAGGCCGGTAATGCGGCTGTCTAGATCGGCGGCCAGCTGTTCGGTATGCTGCAGGCGGGCCGTGGCATCGACCGTGGCGGCGGACAGGCTGGCGGCCTTCTGCGCGTCCTGGCGGGCCTGTTCGCGCGCTTCGAGTTCCACCTTGCGGCGTTCTTCCAGGTCATGCGCCTGCTGCTGCTGGCGCGCGAGGAGGTTTTCACGCGCGCTGCGTGCGGCTTCAAGCTGCTGGCGGATGCGCTGTTCGCGCGCAGTGGACGCATGGGTGGCGTTATGGGCACCGGTCCCGGTTGCGGCATGGTGGGCGACAGGCGCCCCCCATGCCGGCACCGCCATGCAGAAGGCAAGGACGATTCCGCTGGCCATGCAGCCACGCCAGCGGGCAGTCAGGGTCAGGCCGGGTGTCAGGATGGCGTTGCCCCATCCAGCAGGGAATGGCCGGTCATGGCCGCGGGCTGCGGCAGGCCCATAAGCTGCAGCAGCGTGGGCGCAAGGTCGGCCAGACGCCCGTCATGCAGTTTCGCCTCCTTCACCCCCGCCAGCACGACCGGTACGACATTGAGCGTATGGGCCGTGTGCGGGCCATTGGTTTCGGGGTCGAACATGGTTTCGGCATTGCCATGGTCAGCCGTGACCAGCAGCGCGCCACCGGCATGGTGGATCGCATCCGCAATGCGGCCCAGCCCCTGATCCACGGCCTCGACCGCCCTGATCGCGGCCGACAGCACACCGGTATGGCCCACCATGTCGGCATTGGCGAAGTTCAGCACGATCAGGTCATATTTGCCGCTGTTGATGGCTTCCACCGCGCGGTCCGTCAGTTCCGGGGCTGACATTTCGGGTTGCAGGTCATAGGTCGCGACCTTGGGCGAGGGCACCATGACCCGGTCCTCGCCCGGCAGTTCGCCTTCGCGCCCGCCATTGAGGAAATAGGTGACGTGGGGATATTTTTCGGTTTCGGCCATGCGGACCTGCTTCAGACCCGCCGCTGATACCACGTCACCCAGCAGGTCATGCAGTTCCTGCGGCGGGAACAGCACGGTAATCAGTTCCGCCAGCCGGTCGCTGTAGCGGGTCATGCCGGTCACGGCGGCAAGGTTGACCAGCCTTGCACGTTTGAAGCCATCAAAATTCGGCTCCAGCAGCGCATCGAGCAACTGGCGGATGCGGTCGGCGCGGAAATTGAAGCTCAGCACGCCGTCACCATCACGCATGCCGCCATATTCCCCGATCACGGTAGGGGGGACGAATTCATCTGTGGTGCCCGCTTCATACGCGCGGTCCAGTACCTCCAGCGTGTCGCCCGCGTGGGGGCCATCGCCTGCGACAATGGCGTTATAGGCCTTTTCCACCCGGTCCCAGCGCCGGTCGCGGTCCATGGCGTAATAACGCCCCGACACGGTGCCGATCCGCACGCCATCGGGTAGCGTGGACAGCATCTGGCTGACATAGCCATGGCCGGACTGCGGCGCGGTGTCACGCCCGTCGGTAAAGATATGGACGGTCACGGGCACGCCTGCGTCACGCACGATCCGCGCAAGGGCCACGGCATGGTCCTGATGGGCATGGACGCCACCGGGGGAGACAAGGCCCATGAGGTGGCAGGTGCCGCCGCTTTTTTTTAGCGCGTCAATGAAATCGCGCATGACCGCGCTGCGCGCCACCGACCCGTCGGACAGTCCGGTGGAAATACGCGGCAGTTCCTGCATCACCACCCGGCCTGCGCCGATATTCAGGTGACCGACCTCCGAATTGCCCATCTGCCCTTGCGGCAGGCCCACATCCTCCCCACACGTCTTGAGGAAGGCATGCGGTCCCGCCTGCCACAGCCGGTCAAATGCCGGGGTGTGGGCGGACCGCACGGCGTTGTCCGCCGGGTCCTCGCGCCAGCCAAAGCCATCAAGGATGGCCAGCATGACGGGACGGGGTGCCTTGTTTACGTGAGCCTGGTCGTTCATGGGTATTGTCTCCCTGTTTTATTTTGGGTGGCATGATGCCCTAAAAGAAGCGGGCGTGAAATGCCCGTGTGCAGGAGGAAGGAAATCGTCATGACCGATACCGCCAGAACTAGTGGGGCACAGTGTGGCTGCCTGACCCCCGAACAGTTGCGCATCCTGCGCGAACACGGGACCGAACGCCCCGGTTCCAGCCCGCTGAACAATGAAAAGCGTGCCGGGGAATATCGTTGCGCGGGCTGCGGGACGCCGCTGTTCCGCTCCGGCACGAAATATGAAAGCGGCAGCGGGTGGCCGTCATTTTTCGATGCGATTCCAGGGGCTGTCGGCACCACGACCGACACCCGCCATGGCATGACCCGCACGGAAGTGCACTGTGCCCATTGCAATGGGCATCTGGGCCATGTCTTTCCTGATGGGCCACCGCCGACCGGCCTGCGCTACTGCATGAACGGACTGGCATTGACTTTCGTCCCGCGTGATGGCGCTACCTGATCAGAACGAACCCGATTGAAGGAATGGATATGACCCAGCCCGCCGCCACGCATGATGAAGGTGTTGTTGTCGTCAGCCACCCGCTGGTGCAGCACAAGCTGACACTCATGCGTGAACGTCATACGTCAACGGGCGAGTTCCGCCGCCTCGCGCGTGAACTCAGCCTGTTGATCGGTTATGAAGCCATGCGGGATCTGCCGCTGGAACCGGTGGAAATCGATACCCCCATGGAACGCATGCAGGCATGGCGGCTGGCGGGCAAGAAGCTGTGCCTGATTTCCATCCTGCGGGCGGGGAACGGGATTCTGGACGGGTTGCTGGACCTTGTGCCCTCGGCGCGGGTTGGTCATGTCGGGCTGTACCGTGATCCCGAAACGCTGGAACCGGTCGAATACTACCTGAAGCTGCCTGATGATGTCGGTAACCGCATCTGTCTGGTCGTCGATCCCATGCTGGCGACGGGGCACAGCGCGGTGGCCGCCATTGACCGGCTGAAGCAGGCGGGGTGCGGACGCATGGTCTTTGTCTGCCTGCTGGCATCCCCTGAAGGGATCGCCTGCCTGCGCAGGGCGCATCCGGATGTGCGCATCGTCACCTGCGCCATTGACCGGGGGCTGGACGAACATGGCTATATCCGTCCCGGCCTTGGGGATGCGGGCGACCGTCTGTTCGGTACCAAATAAGGAAAGTTTTTTGGTGAAGCTTTTTTCCAAAAGCTTCGAAGAACGCTGCCTTCTTGAAAAAAGGCGGCACCCGGAAACTTTTATTGTTTATCAAATTCAAAAAAACCTGCGGGGCGTATTCCTCCGCAGGTTTTTTATGTCGTGTTACGGCAAGGGTTCAGGCGCGGCGCACGATATAGGTCTTGGCCAGCTCCGCTTCCAGCGCGCGGGCGTGGTCGGGATCGCGGGCTTCGACCATGACCTCCAGCTCGGCAGCCTGTACGCTGGGCGTGGTGAACAGGCGCTGGTGCGAGACCTCGATGATATTGCCGCCTTCATCACTGATCTTGCGTGAAATGTCGGCCAGAACGCCGGGGCGGTCGGGTATTTCCATTTTCAGGCACAGAAGCCGCCCGTCACGCAGCAGCGAACGCAGCAGCGTGTTGGCCAGGATGCGGCTGTCGATATTGCCGCCGGTCACCGGCAGCGCCACCCGCTTGCCCCGGAACAGTTCCGGATAGGTCAGCACGGCGGCAAGGGCGGTTGCCCCCGCACCCTCGCTGACCTGCTTGGCCCCTTCCGCCAGCATGGTGATCGCGGTTTCGATCGCGCTTTCGGGCACGACCAGAACGCGCGACACCAGTTCACGGATCACTTCCAGTGGCTGGCGGCCGATCTGCAGCACCGCGATGCCCTCGGCAATGGTGGGGCCACCCGGTGGCAGCACCTCATCACCGGGGAAACCGGCGAGGGAGGAGAAATTTTCCACCTGCACGCCAATGATATCCATATCCGGCTGCAGCGCCTGCCCCGCAACCGCGCAGCCCGACAGCAGGCCGCCACCGCCGATGGGGCAGACGAAGGTATCCAGCGGCCCCGCGTCCTCGAACAGTTCAAGGGCGAAGGTACCCTGTCCTGCCATGACTTCGGGATCGTCATAGGGGTGGACGAATACCCGGCCCTCGCGCTGGCACAGCATGTTGGCGTGCGCGGTGGCCTCGGCGAAGTTGTCGCCCTCCAGCACCACGGTCGCCCCCCACGCGGCGGTGCGCGTGACCTTGGCGGCGGGGGTGAAGCGCGGCATGACAATGACCGCGTCGATACCCAGCAGGGAGGCATGGCGGGCAACGCCCTGTGCATGGTTGCCGGCCGAGACGGTAATGACGCCGCGTTCGCGTTCACGCGGGGTCAGCAGGGCCAGCTTGTTGGCCGCCCCGCGTTCCTTGAATGAACCCACGGCCTGTAGGTTATCGAGCTTGAGCACGATATCCGCGCCGGTCGTGCGCGACAGTGTCTGGCAGGGTATGGTGGGCGTGTGCAGCACGCGCCCCTTTATCCGCTGTGCGGCGGCGGTGATGTCTTCAAGCGTGATCACGGTGGGTGCGCCTAGCCGTAGGTGACTTCCAGGATTTCATACGTCCGGTCACCGCCGGGGGCGGGCACGGATACGCTGTCACCAATGCTCTTGCCGATCAGGGATTTGGCAAGCGGCGAGGAAATGGACAGAAGCCCCTGCTTGATGTCGGCTTCGTACACGCCAACGATCTGGTAGGTGGCTTCCTTGTCGGTTTCCTCATCCACCAGCTTGACGCGCGCGCCGAATTTCACCTGGTCGCCCGACAGGGAAGCAGGGTCGATGACTTCGGCGGAGGAGACGATTTCCTCCAGTTCCTGAATACGGCCTTCGGTAAAGGACTGGCGTTCGCGGGCCGCGTGGTATTCCGCGTTTTCCGAAAGATCGCCATGGCTCCGCGCTTCGGCGATCGCACGAATGATCGCGGGGCGTTCTTCACTCTTGAGCTTGCGCAGTTCGTCTTCAAGCCGTTCCAGGCCGGGGCCTGTCATCGGAAATTTCTGCAAGGTTTGTCCCCGAGGTGAAGGTCAGTTTCCACAACTGACTGTTGGTTGCCGTGTCCGGGCCTATCGCGTCAATGCAACGCGGGTGGCCGCCGGTTTTCGGACCGGCAGGCCACCCGTTTTGATACGATACGCTCAGAATGATCCCTTAAAATAGGATTGAAGGGGCGCGACTTCAAGAACCCCCTCGCGCATGGCCGAAATGGCATGCGTTGCGGCGCGTGCGCCCGCGATGGTGGTGTAGTGGGGAATGCCATGCGTCAGCGCCGAACGGCGGATGTCGAAACTGTCGCTGACGGCCTGCGCGCCCTGTGCGGTGTTGATGACCATCTGGACATCGCCCGAGCGGATGGCGTCAACACAGTTCGGCCGGCCTTCCAGCACCTTGTTGACCACGTCCACGCTCACGCCCGCCTCACGCAGGCATTTGGCCGTGCCGCGCGTGGCAACGATACGGAAGCCCATGTCCGACAGCAGGCGGCCAATGGATTTCACCGCAGGCTTGTCACTGTCGCGTACCGACAGGAACACGGCCCCCGACAGGGGCAGCTTCACGCCAGCGGCAAGCTGTGACTTGGCGAATGCGCGTTCGAATGAGGCATCAAGGCCCATCACTTCACCCGTGGAGCGCATTTCAGGGCCAAGGATCGTGTCCACGTCGGGGAAGCGGTTGAAGGGGAAGACCGCTTCCTTCACCGCCACATGCGGGGCGACGGCGCGGTCATCAAGGCGGAATTCACCCAGCTTCGCACCCGCCATGACGCGCGCGCCGATCTTGGCGACCGGGACACCCGTGGCCTTGGCCACGAACGGCACGGTGCGCGAGGCACGCGGGTTGACCTCCAGCACGAAGATTTCCTGCCCCTTGATCGCGTACTGAACGTTCATCAGGCCGACAATGCCCAGTTCGCGGGCCATGGCTTCCGTCTGGCTTTTCAGTTCGGTCACGATGGCGGGCGACAGGGTGTAGGGTGGCAGCGAACACGCGCTGTCCCCGGAATGGATGCCTGCTTCCTCGATGTGCTCCATGACACCGGCGACATATACCTCGTTGCCATCGGCGATGCAGTCCACATCCGCCTCGATCGCATCGTTCAGGTAATGATCGATCAGCACGGGGCCGTTGGCCACTTCCGCCCCTGCAAGCTGTAGCGCCACGCGCATGTAACGCTGCAGGCTGGCGCGGTCATGCACGATTTCCATCGCGCGCCCACCCAGCACATAGGACGGACGGACCACCACGGGGTAGCCGATCTTCTCGGCCACCGCCTCGGCTTCTGCCGGGCTGCGGGCGATGCCGTTGGCGGGCTGGCGCAGCCCCAGCCTGTGCAGCATGGCCTGGAAGCGTTCACGATCCTCGGCCCGGTCGATCGCATCGGCCGGCGTGCCCAGCAGGGGAATGCCGGCAGCTTCCAGCGCGTGCGACAGCTTCAGCGGCGTCTGGCCGCCATACTGGACAATACAGCCCAGAACCGTGCCGTTTTCCTGTTCGCGCCGGATCAGGGCGATCACGTCTTCCGCCGTCAGTGGCTCGAAATACAGGCGGTCGGACGTGTCGTAGTCGGTGGAAACGGTTTCGGGGTTGCAGTTGACCATGATCGTCTCGAACCCGGCCTCACGCAGGGCATAGGCGGCATGGACGCAGCAGTAGTCGAACTCGATCCCCTGACCAATCCGGTTCGGCCCACCGCCAAGAATGACGATCTTCCTACGGTCAGTCGGCCTGCTTTCGCATTCCGGCACCCCGTACCCACCTTCATAGGACGAATACATATACGGCGTGGGGGACGCGAACTCACCGGCACAGGTATCGATACGCTTGTAGACCGGCAGCACGCCC
Source organism: Komagataeibacter ossonobensis (assembly GCF_057359305.1). Lineage (NCBI taxonomy): Bacteria > Pseudomonadati > Pseudomonadota > Alphaproteobacteria > Acetobacterales > Acetobacteraceae > Komagataeibacter > Komagataeibacter ossonobensis. The sequence continues at coordinate 146,697 of NZ_JBXAYQ010000002.1, forward strand.
CGGCTTTCGCGCAGCTTCGCGATTTCATCCGCATTGGTGCCGGACAGGCGGGCCAGCTGGATGTCGGAAAAGCCCATGGCCTTCAGCGTGCGCAGGCTGTCCGCATCTTCCGGCAGGCCGTCACGCACCACCACGTGTTCGGCTGCTACAATCTTGGCCAGTTCGCGCAGGAACCACGGCTCGAACCGGCAGGCATCGTGGATGTCCTCGACACTCAGCCCCGCGCGTAGGGCCTGTGCCGCCATCAGGATACGCTCGGGGCGCGGCTGCGACAGGGCGGCGCGGAAGGCATCGGTGCCGCCATCCCCCGGTGCTTCCACCGGATCAAGACCCGCCAGCCCGATTTCCATCGAACGCAGGCCCTTCTGCAGTGCTTCGGGGAAGGAGCGGCCAATGGCCATCGCCTCCCCAACCGATTTCATGCTAGTGGACAGCAGGGCAGGCGTGCCGGGGAACTTCTCGAACGTAAAGCGCGGGATCTTGACCACGACGTAGTCAATCGTCGGCTCGAACGACGCCGGCGTGCTGCCGGTGATGTCGTTGGTCAGTTCATCCAGCGTATAGCCGACCGCAAGCTTGGCCGCGACCTTGGCGATCGGGAAGCCCGTCGCCTTCGATGCCAGTGCCGAGGAGCGTGACACGCGCGGGTTCATCTCGATCACCACCACGCGGCCATCAACGGGGTTGATGCCGAACTGCACGTTTGACCCGCCGGTTTCCACGCCAATCTTGCGCAGGCAGGCCAGCGACATGTCACGCAGGCGCTGGTATTCCTTGTCGGTCAGCGTAAGCGCGGGGGCGACGGTAATGGAATCGCCGGTATGCACGCCCATCGGGTCGATGTTTTCGATGGAGCAGATGATGATGCAGTTGTCCGCCGTGTCGCGCACGACCTCCATCTCATACTCCTTCCAGCCCAGCACGGATTCCTCGATCAGGACTTCCGTGGTGGGGGAGGCATCAAGCCCGGAGGAGACGATGCGGTCGAACTCCTCCTTGTTATAGGCAATGCCGCCGCCCGAACCGCCCATGGTGAAGGACGGGCGGATGACCGCGGGCAGCCCGACGGTGGCCAGCGCGCCGCGCGCTTCCTCCAGCGTATGGGCGATCAGGCTGCGCGGGCTTTCGATCCCGATTTCGTCCATCGCTTCGCGGAATTTCTGCCGGTCCTCGGCACGGTCGATCACTTCGGCATTGGCACCGATCAGTTCGACATTGTGCTTTTTCAGGAAGCCCGACTTGTCCAGCGCCATCGCCGTGTTCAGTGCGGTCTGGCCACCCATGGTGGGCAGCACGGCGTCGGGCTTTTCACGCTCGATGATGCGTTCGACGAATTCCGGGGTGATCGGCTCGATATAGGTCGCATCCGCCAGCCCCGGATCGGTCATGATCGTGGCGGGGTTGGAATTGACCAGAATAACGCGGTAGCCCTCTTCCTTCAGGGCCTTGCAGGCCTGCGCGCCGGAATAGTCGAATTCGCACGCCTGGCCGATAACGATCGGGCCGGCGCCGATAATCAGGATGGAGCTGATGTCTGTCCGTTTTGGCATGGGTCGGCTTTCACGCGGTCTTGGTTGTGGTGTCGATCAGGTCGACAAAACGGCGGAACAGGTAGTGGCTGTCGGACGGGCCGGGGCTGGCTTCAGGGTGGTACTGCACCGAAAATGCCGGGTAACGGCTGGTGGCAATGCCTTCGTTCGATCCGTCAAACAGGCTGGTATGGGTGGCGCGCACGTCATTGGGCAGGGATTTGTCATCCACCGCGAAACCGTGGTTCTGGCTGGTGATTTCCACCTTGCCTGTCGCCAGGTCCTTCACCGGCTGGTTGGCGCCACGGTGGCCGCGCGCCAGCTTGTAGGTCTTGGCCCCCAGCGCCAGGGCCAGAAGCTGGTGGCCAAGGCAGATGCCGAACACCGGCTTGCCTGCTTCCAGCACGCCCCGGATGGCCGGGACCGCATATTTCGCCGTCGCCGCCGGGTCGCCCGGCCCGTTGGACAGGAACACGCCAGCGGGATCGAGGGCGAGGATGTCCTCCGCCGTTGCGGTCGCGGGCACCACGGTCACGTCACAGCCCGCCGTGGCAAGGCAGCGCAGGATGTTGCGCTTGGCCCCGTAATCGACCGCAACCACCCTGCGGCGCTGCGCGGGGAGGGGAGCGGTGCCGTGCGGCCACTGCCACACGCCTTCGGCCCATGTATAGGCCTTGGCGCAGGTCACTTCGCCTGCAAGGTCCATGCCCTCCAGCCCCGGCCATGCGCGCGCCTGTGCCAGCAGGGCGGGGATGTCGAATTTCCCATCGGCGGGATAGGCCACGATGGCTGTCTGCGGGCCGCCTTCGCGGATGCGGCGCGTAATCGCGCGGGTGTCGATGCCACAGATGCCCGGAATGCCCTGCGCCTTCAGCCACGCGTCCAGCGATTCGGTCGAACGCCAGTTGGCCGGCGCCGTCAGGTCTTCCTTGACCACCAGCGCGCGGGCATGGATGCGGGTTGCCTCATCATCCTCCGGCGTGGTGCCGGTATTGCCGATATGGGGGAAGGTGAAGGTGATGATCTGTCCAGCAAAGGACGGGTCGGTCAGCGTTTCCTGGTACCCGGTCATGCCGGTGGAAAAACAGATTTCACCCAGTGCGCGCTCCGTGCTGTGCGCGCCGAATCCGCGGCCCCACATAACGGTGCCATCCGCCAGGATCAGGGCGGCTGTCGCGGCTTTGGGCCTGTCGGCCGGTGCGATCGGGTTTGACGTGCTCATCATGGGCTCCGGTCGGTCGGATTCTGTGTCGGGTTGCAGGTCGGACAGTGACAGGCCGGTCGCCCGCAGCACGGTTGTCCAGTGCTTGGGCGGAATGGCGCGGGCCTGCCGCCATTTGCGAATGGCCTCGGTGCTGACACCTGTCAGGCGGGCGGCCTGTTCGGCGCCGCCGAGGCGTTCGATAATACTTTCTATCGTCATCGGCATTGGATGATGTCCCTTCCGGGAGTATTGCCTAACAGCGTCTCTGGTAATTGGGAAGAAAATTCCCACGTACCTGCGAAATGAGATGATGGGAAAATTATTCCCGGCACGAACGGGGCATCCCGCCCCGCCCGCCGGGCAGAGGAGTTGACAGTCATGTCCTTGCGCGCACGTTTCATGGATGACCTGAAAGCAGCCATGAAGGCAGGCCAGAGTGAAAAGGTCGGCACCATCCGCATGATCACCGCAAAGCTGAAGGATGTCGATATCGCCGGTCGCGCCAAGGGTGAGGACCAGGTGAGCGATGAAGCCGTGATTTCCATGCTGCGCGGCATGATCAAGTCCCGCACGGAATCAGCGTCCATGTATGAAAAGGGCGGCCGCCCCGAACTGGCGGAAAAGGAAAACGCCGAAATCGCGATCATCCGCGCCTACCTGCCGCCCGATCTGGATGACGCCACCATCGAGGCCGCCGTGCGCGAGGCCATCGAACGCACCGACGCCACATCCATGAAGGACATGGGCAAGGTCATGGCGGCGCTGAAGCAGCAGTTTGGCGCGGCCCTTGATCCCGCACGCGCCTCCGCCGTGGTGCGCGCGCGCCTTGCCGCCTGAGGGCAGGGACACACGACACGATGGCGCTTGATCCCGCATTCCTTGACGAACTGCGTGCCCGCACGCCCATTGCCCCCATTATCGGGCGGCGGACGAAACTGGTGCGTTCGGGAAAGAACTGGAAGGCATGCTGCCCCTTCCATGGGGAAAGGACGCCATCATTCTATGTGTATGATGACCATTACCACTGCTTTGGCTGTCAGGCCCATGGCGATGTCATCACCTTCGTGATGCAGAGCGAGGGCCGCTCCTTCCCCGAAGCGGTGGAGGAACTGGCCACCGCCGCCGGCATGGAAATGCCAAGGCCCGACCGCAACCAGCGCGAACAGGCCGAACGTGCCCGCACGCTGGGTGAGGTGCTCGACGCGGTGCAGGCGTCATGGCAGCGCAGGCTGTACCAGCCGGAAGGACGCGAAGGGCTGGCCTACCTGCAGGGCCGTGGCCTGACGGATGAAACCATAACCGCCTTCGGCCTTGGCTGGTCGGGGGAAGGGCGTGGGGGACTGGTTGCCGAAATGGCGGCGCTGGACATAACCCCCGCCATGCTGCGCGACGCGGGTGTCATGCGCGCGGATGAGGACGGCACGCCATCGCGCGAACTGTTCTTCAACCGTGTGACCTTTCCCATCCGTGACCGGCGCGGGCGGCTGGTGTCCTTTGGCGGGCGCATACTGGGCGATGGCCAGCCCAAATACCTGAACGGACCGGAAACCGCCATTTTTTCCAAGCGTCGGGTGCTGTTCGGCCTTGATCGCGCACGCGAAGCCGTGCGGGGCACGGGGCCGGAAGCCGACCTGCTGGTGGTGGAAGGCTACATGGACGTGATCGCCCTGCACCAGGCGGGCTTTCGCGGTGCCGTGGCCCCGCTGGGCACGGCGCTGACATCCGAACAGCTTGAAGCGCTGTGGCAGGTCGCCCCGGCCCCGGTGCTGTGTTTCGATGGCGATGCGGCGGGGCAGCGTGCGGCGGTGAAGGCGGCGGAAACCGCGCTGCCGCTGCTGAACGTGGACCGTAGCCTGCGGTTCTGCGTCCTGCCGGAAAATGACGACCCCGACAGCCTGGTGCGCCGTGACGGCCCCGCCGCCATGGCGGCCCTGGTCACGGGCGCGCGCCCGATGGGGGACGTGCTGTTCGGCCTGCTGAGCGAGGGCGTGCGCAACCCCGGCCCGGAACAGCGCGCAGCCCTGCGCCGCAGGCTGGTGGAGGTCGCGGGCCTGATTCCCGACAAGGCGCTGGCATCCGAATACCGTTCCACCCTGCTGGACAGTTTTTTCCAGACCTTCCGCCGCAACGGTGCGCGCGGCAGCGTGAAAAAGGCCGGAATCGCCACATCCCCCGTCGCCGTCATGGATGCGGACCTGCAGCGCCAGTGCATCCTTAGCGCCATCATCCTGGAACAGCCCGGCGTGCTGGATGAAGTGCAGGACGCCTACTGCCGCCTTGAACTGCCCGCCGACCTTGCCGCCCTGCGTGAGGACCTGCTGGACCTGTATGACGTTCGTGGCGAACTGCCGCCCCCTGATGAACTAGCGGCCTGCCTGTCCACCGCGGGGCTGGATGATGTATGCCTGCGCGTGCGGGCGGTGCGCGGGCGGCGCAAGGGCGGGCATGGGGATGACGATCTGTTCGGTACCGACCCGCGGCACGAGTGGTGGCATTTTTACGCTTTGTTGAATGTTGAACGCTTTGCCGCCGAAATTCGCGCTGATACCGAACGGATGTGCACGGGTGATCTGGATGAGGCCGCATGGGCCAGCCTGCGCACCCGCCTGCTGGCGCTTGATACCCTGCGCCGGGGCGGTACCGACCTTGATGAATAAGGCGGAAAATTGACCGAATGCATGAAATGAACCGGAGCAACCCTTGACTTCGGCCATGTTATCGACCACCTGCACCAGACAAAAGCAGATGAAAACGGTATGATTGGCCGTATCCTGTCCCGCTACATACCGGCGGACGGAAAAGGGAACGGCCACTGTGCGCGGGCAGGGTGTGCGCGCTTGCGTAAACGGATTTGCTGGGTAGGGATTGATCGGGCATGGCGACAAAGACAGCCACGGGTACGGACACGGCTTCGGGGGATCAGGATAACGATACGACCCTGCTGGACACCCGGTCCGGCGCCGTCAAGAAACTGATCGCCCGCGGCAAGGAACGCGGTTACATCACTTTCGACGAACTCAATGCCGTCCTGCCGCAGGACCAGATGTCCTCCGAGCAGATCGAGGACGTGATGGCGGCCCTGTCGGAAATGGGCATGCAGGTTGTCGAGAACGAGGACAACGACGAAACCGAAACCCCGGCCCCCGCTGAAACCAAGAGCGACGACACGGCCGAGGAAGAAAGCGAGAGCGAGGAACCCGCCGCCGGTAACGTCGATACCGAAAGCCTGGGCCGCACCGATGACCCGGTGCGCATGTACCTGCGCGAAATGGGGTCGGTCGAACTGCTGTCGCGTGAGGGCGAAATCGCGATCGCCAAGCGCATCGAGGCCGGCCGGGACGAGATGATCGGCGGTCTGTGCGAAAGCCCGCTGACCTTCCGCGCCATCATTTCGTGGCATGACCGGCTCAAGGCCGGTGAAATGCTGCTGCGTGACATCGTGGACCTCGAGGCCATGCAGTCTGGCGGCAATGATCCCGTCGAGGCCGCGGAAGGCGAGGAAGCCTTTGGCGAAAACGAAGGCACCGAGAACGAGGAAGCCGAGGAAACCGAGGGCGAAGGTGAGGGTGAAGGCGAAGGGGCCGGCCTGTCGCTGTCCGCACTTGAGGAAAAGCTGAAGCCCGAAATCCTTGAACAGTTCGAGGAAGTCGAGGCGCTGTACGACGCCCTGCATAGGGTGCAGGCCGAACGGCTGGAAAAATTCACGGCGGGTCAGGAAATTTCCGCCGATGAGGAAAGCCGTTACGAACAGCTGCGCATGGAACTGGTGGGCAAGGTCCAGCAGGTTCACCTGCACAATGCGCGTATCGAGGTACTGGTCGAACACCTGAAGGAAATCTTCCAGCGCCTGAACGGGCTGGAGGGGCGCATGCTGCGACTGGCGGAAAGCACCCGCGTGTCGCGTGATGACTTCCTGCTGAAATATCGTGGCCGCGAACTCGATCCCGGCTGGATGGACATGGTCGCCACCCTGCCGGCCAAGTCGTGGAAGAACTTCCTTGCCAAGCATGGCGAGACGGTGATCCGCCTGCGTAACCAGGTGGCTGACCTGACACAGGAAACCGGCCTGCCGGTGGGTGAATTCCGCCGTGTCTACGCCACCGTGTCGCGGGGTGAACGGGATTCGGCGCGCGCCAAGAAGGAAATGATCGAGGCGAACCTGCGTCTCGTGATCTCGATTGCCAAGAAATACACCAATCGTGGCCTGCAGTTCCTTGACCTGATTCAGGAAGGCAATATCGGCCTGATGAAGGCGGTGGACAAATTCGAATACCGCCGTGGCTACAAGTTCTCGACCTACGCCACGTGGTGGATCCGTCAGGCCATCACGCGTTCCATCGCCGATCAGGCGCGGACCATCCGTATCCCGGTCCACATGATCGAGACGATCAACAAGCTGGTCCGCACGTCACGCCAGATGCTGCATGAGATCGGGCGCGAACCCGCGCCGGAGGAACTGGCCGAAAAGCTGGGCATGCCGCTGGAGAAGGTGCGCAAGGTGCTCAAGATCGCCAAGGAGCCGATCTCGCTCGAAACCCCGATCGGGGACGAGGAGGACAGCCATCTTGGCGACTTCATCGAGGACAAGGCCGCCGTCATCCCGCTGGATGCCGCGATCCAGACCAACCTGCGTGAAGCCACGACGCGCGTGCTGTCCTCGCTCACCCCGCGTGAGGAACGTGTGCTGCGCATGCGCTTTGGCATCGGCATGAACACCGATCACACGCTGGAAGAAGTGGGCCAGCAGTTCAACGTGACGCGTGAACGTATCCGCCAGATCGAGGCCAAGGCCCTGCGCAAGCTCAAGCATCCCAGCCGGAGCCGTAAGCTGCGTTCCTTCCTTGATGATAACTGAGGTTCCATGCCCGCCCGCCCGTGATGAACCGGGCGGTGATGGAACACGGGTCGGGGTGGACGTGACGTTCTTGTGCATGGATCGTGCGCCCCCCGGCATTCCGCCTGTCCTGCCGCATGGCTACAGTATCCGGCAGGTCTTTCGCCCCGGTGTTGCGTGGTATCGTGACCTGTATGACGCCGTGGGGGCTGATTACTGCTGGTGGCTGCGCCGCGTCATGCCCGACAGTGACCTTGCGGCCCTGCTGTCCAGTCCCGGCATTGGCGTGCATGTGCTGTATGATGGGGACGTGCCTGCGGGGTTCTGTGAACTCGACAGCCGGTATGCCCCCGATATCAATATCGCCTATTTCGGCCTGTTGCCCGCATGGATCGGCCGTGGGGTTGGGCAGGTCTTCCTGCACCAGATGGTGGCGCGGGCATGGGCGATGAATCCGGCGGTGCTGCGGGTTAATACCTGTTCGGCTGACCACCCGCGCGCGCTGCCCAATTACCAGCGGGCCGGTTTTCGCAAGGTGCGGACGATTCATGAAATCTGGACCATTCCCGACACGCTGGGGCTGAAGGTGCCGCAGCACCTGCGTCTGGACTGAATGAAGGACGGCACCGGGGCACGAAATCGTGATCCCGGTTCTTGTTATAACAATATGACGTGACCATCTCTCCCTTCAGGTCAATGAGGAGTGGAGAGCATGGATTTTGATATGTCGTATTATAAGTTCCACGGTGTCGATCGCGCGGCGCTGCTGGAAGCCCTCGGCCTGCGCGATACTGGTGAACCCGACCCGAATGATGAAGCGCCATACGCCATTGCGAACCTTCCCAATGGCTGGTTTGTCATCCGCACCAATAACGATAGCGGCCTGATTTCCAGCTATGACCGCAGGACCCTGTGCCGTGAGGGCAGGCTGGTCACGTGCGACGTGGCGTCGGTTGACCCGGTCAGCCAGGCCGCAGGCTATGCAGATGGCGAAGAAATCTGGACCGTCCAGCATGATGGGCGGAACAGCGACTATCTGGATCTGGATATAAAAGGGAACGCGCCGGACGCGCTGCCCGACCTGCACAAAAAGGCCTTTGCCGCGGTGGAGCGGGGACTGGCTGACCCGCGTGGTCCGGGCAGCATGCTTGATGTGCCGCTGGAACTGGTCAGGGCCGTGACCGGTTTCCGCCATGACCGCCAGCAGGATGTCAGGCCCATGCCGGTCTTTACGTGGCTGGCACCGATTGAAACGGCGCTGACCTGACTTTTTCCTTGTCTATTGGCCGGGTTTGTGCTTCAAACCGCCTCTTCCCTGCCGGGTGCGTGGCATCGCCCCCGGCTATACCCGTGCCCTGGTGGCAACATGGCGGACCGTGTCCGTCCATGCGGGGGTTGAAGTGATCCGAAGGGAGTCCCAATGCCATTGTATGAAACCGTGCTGATCGCACGTAATGACGTGTCGCAGCAGCAGGTCGAAGCCATCGCCGATGGCATCGCCGCCCAGCTTGAAGCGGAATCCGGTTCCGTCAAGAAGCGTGAATACTGGGGCCTGCGCACGCTGGCTTACCGTATCAAGAAGAACCGCAAGGGGCATTACATGCTTCTGGGCCTGGATGGTTCTTCCACCGCCATCAAGGAAATCGAGCGTCAGCTCAGCCTGAACGAAGACGTTCTGCGCGTGCTGACCCTGCGTGTGGATGAGATTGACGAAGCACCGTCGGTCATCCTGTCGCGCAAGGGTGACGAGCGTGAGCGTGGCTTCCGTGGGCCCAAGCCCACCGGCCGTTTTGAAAGCGGTCGCGGCACGCGCCGTAATTTCGATGACCGCGAGGAGTTCCGCGCCCGTAACGAGCGTGAAGAACAGCAGCGCGCCAACGCCACTGCCAGCGCCGAAGCGGAGTAAGAGCTGATGTCCGAATCAACCGAGATCAATCCCGCCGCCCGCCGCGTTGCGGTTGGCGCGCGCCGCCCGTTCTACCGTCGTCGCAAGTCCTGCCCGTTCTCCGGTCCCAACGCGCCGAAGATCGACTACAAGGACGTGCGCCTGCTGAGCCGCTTCCTGTCCGAACGTGGCAAGATCGTTCCCAGCCGCATCACGGCAGTGTCCGCCAAGAAGCAGCGTGAACTGGCCCAGGCCATCAAGCGCGCGCGTTTCCTGGCCTTGCTGCCCTACATTGTAAGCTGAGGGAGGCAGAACCATGTCCGCAGTAGAACTCATCCTGCTCCAGCGCGTCGAGAAGCTGGGCCAGATGGGCGAGATCGTCACGGTGAAGCCGGGTTATGCCCGTAACTTCCTGCTGCCCCAGGGCAAGGCGATCCGCGCCAACGCACACAACCGTGAGCGTTTCGAACGTGAACGTGCGCAGCTTGAGGCCCAGAACCTCAAGAACCGCGAGGAGGCCGAGCGCCTGTCCGAGCGGATGCACGGTCTGTCCGTCATCCTGATCCGTCAGGCTGGCGACAGCGGCAGCCTGTATGGCTCCGTCACGACCCGTGACATCGCGGAAGCAGCGACCAAGGCCGGCCTGACCATCGGCCGCAACCAGGTCATCCTGCCCGAACCGATCAAGCAGCTTGGCCTGTATGAAGTCAGCGTCGCCCTGCACCCGGAAGTGACCATGCAGGTCACCGTCAACGTTGCCCGTTCTGAAGAAGAAGCGGAACGTCAGGCGCGTGGTGAGGAAATCGGCGTCGATCAGGACGACGATCAGATTCTGGCCGAAGAAGGCGCGGTAACCGAAGGCGAGGTTTCGGAAGAAACCGCCGTCGAGGAAACCCCGGCTGTCTGACTGACCTGATCTGGTACTCCATACGGGGTGCCTGACCGGTTGCGAAAGCCCGGAAGAGGAAACTCTTCCGGGCTTTTGTCGTTTCCGGGGCGGGTGCATCCGCCTGTCGCCGGGCAGGCATGTGTGAAGGGGACGAGTGATGGCATCTGTATTGCTGGACCGGGCCTTTGCACATTTCATTACCCTAGGGCGGCTGGATGTCCATTACCCCGGCGGGGACAGGCGCGTGTATGTCGGTAGCCCCGGGCCGCAGGCCGGCCTGTGGATCGCGGATGGGGAAACGGTGCGTGCCCTGCTGCTTGATCCCGCGCTGAAGGTGGGGGAAGCCTACATGGCGGGCACGCTGCGCCCAGTGGGGTGCACGTTGTATGACCTGCTGCATGTGCTCATGCTCAATGTCATGCGGCGCAGCCCCGCGGGGGAACGGATCTTTGGTTCCCTGCGTTATATCGCGCGGACATGGCTGCAGGATAACACCCTGCGGCGTGCCCGGCGTAACGTGGCGCATCATTATGATCTGGACAGTCGGCTGTACCGGCATTTCCTTGATGGGGACATGCAGTATTCGTGCGGTTATTTCCCTACGGGCAACGAAACGCTGGCACAGGCGCAGGCGGCCAAGAAACATCACCTGGCGGCCAAGCTGCACCTGTCACGCCCCGGCATGCGCGTTCTGGACGTGGGGTGTGGCTGGGGCGGCATGGCCCTGACGCTGGCGCGCGATTACGGCGCGCAGGTCACGGGCATTACCCTGTCGGTGGAACAGTTGCACATCGCCCGCCAGCGGGCGCGTGCTGCGGGACTGGACGGGCGCGTGCGCTTTGAACTGCTGGATTACCGTGCCGTCAGCAGGCAGTACGACCGGATCATTTCCATCGGTATGTTCGAACATGTGGGCGTGGCCCATTACCCGGCGTTTTTTGACACCATGCGCGCAGCCCTGCGCCCCGATGGGGTCATGGTGCTGCATTCCATCGGCCGCAGGGAAGGGCCGGGCGTGACCAATCCATGGATCGACCGCTACATCTTTCCCGGTGGCTATTCCCCGGCGGTCAGTGAAGCCGTCAGCGCCGTGGAACGCGCCGGGTTATGGCTGACGGATTGCGAGATCTGGCGCTTGCATTACGCGCGTACCATCGCCCACTGGCGCAGCCGTTTCGCGGCACGGCGGCAGCAGGTCGCGCGGCTGTATGATGAACGCTTCTGCCGCATGTTCGAATTCTATCTTGTGGTGTCCGAACTTGCCTTCCGCGTGCAGGGGCACCTGAATTTCCAGTTGCAGCTGGTGCGTGAAATCGATGCCGTACCCCTGGTGCGCGATTACATGTACGTCCCGCAGCCGGGGACCATGCAGGATGGTCAGGCCGGGGTCGCGGCCCTGCGGGCATGAAGGCGGGCCAGACGGTCGAATTCCGCAATGTCCAGTGTCTCGGCCCGGCGGCTGCCGTCAATGCCCGCTTCGGCCAGCAGGGCTTCACCACCAATGGATTTCAGCGCGCCGCGCAGCATCTTGCGCCGCTGGCCGAACGCTGCCGCCGTAACCTGTTCCATGGCACGGAAAACGTGGGCATCGGGCTGCTGCGCATGGGGGATCAGCCCGACCACGGCAGAATGGACCTTGGGCGGCGGGGAAAACGCGCCGGGGGGAATATGCATCTGCACACCGCAGCGGCACGTCCACTGCGCCAGCACGCCCAGCCTGCCGTAATGCGCCGAACCGGGGGCGGCGCAGATACGTTCGGCCACTTCCTGCTGGAACATCAATGTCAGCCGTGACCACGCCGCCGCCTGCCGCAGCCAGCCCACCAGCAGCGGCGTGCCGACATTATAGGGCAGGTTGGCGATGATCTGGCGCGGGGCGGGACACAGCGTGGTCAGGTCGCACCGCATGGCGTCGGCTTCGATAATCCGCAGGCGATCGGGGGCCAGGGCGGCCAGTTCCGTAATGACGGCAACCGCCCGTGTGTCCACCTCCACCGCGACAATGCTGGCGGCATCGGTATCCAGCAGTGCGCGGGTCAGGCCGCCGGGGCCGGGACCGACTTCCACCACGTGCTGCCCCGCCAGATCCCCAGCCAGCGCCGCGATACGCGCCGTAATGGCCGGATCCAGCAGGAAGTGCTGTCCCAGCGCCTTGCGCGCGTCCAGCCCGTGCCGCGCAATGGTCTCGCGCAGGGGTTCCAGCCCCCGGGGGCGTTCGGTCATGGTCATGGGCCGATCAGATCTTGGAACGCATGTCGATGATCGCGCGGCGCTGCAGGTCACGGTTCAGCTGGCGCGATGTCTGTTCCACGCGTTCGTTCATCAGGTGGTCGGCAATCTGGCTGGGGGTCTGGATGGCGATGTTGCGCTCCTCACGGGTGCAGACCATCAGCACCAGTATGCCTTCGCCCGAAACCAGCGGCTTGCTGGTCTTGCCCGGGGCCAGTGGCTCAAGGATTTCGCGCATCTGGGGGTTGAGGTGGTTCAGCATGAGTTCGCCGGGGTCGCTGGGGTGCTTTTCCCCCAGTTTCTTGTTCTCGGCTTCCATCTGGTCACAGCTCTTGGCTTCGTTGGTGAACGCCGTGGCGGTGTCCAGCGTTGCTTTCTGCTGGTCGGTCGGGTTTTCCGGGTCCAGTGGCGTGTCGAAGGGGAAGAAAACCTGCCGGATGGTCAGGATGGTGGCCATCTGGTGGCCGACCGTCCGCCGTTCGGCAATGGTGGCGATGACATAGCCACCCGCGACGCGGATGGGGTTGGAAATGGCGCCATCCGGCATCTTGCGCGCCACGTCCACCACCTGCGGATCCAGACCGTCTTCCTGTGTCCAGCCCATCATGCCGCCATCCAGCGCGCTCTGCCCCTGCGAGAACTGTGCGGCGACAATGGGAAAGGGCGCGCCCTCACGCAGTTCCTGAATGATGGTTTCGGTGAATTTCAGTTCGTTTTCCGTATGGCGCGGATCGTCCACCGGCACGAAAATCTCGCTGATCATGTATTCCGGCTTGCCATCCTCACGCTTCAGCGCGGCCATGCGCTGCTCGATCTCGGATGCGGTAATGCGGCCATGTTCGGCCGTTTCCTGACGCAGCACCTGCGACCAGCCGATCTGCACGCGGATCTGGTCAATCAGCGTGGTCAGCGATACGCCATCTTCCGCCAGCTTGTTGCGCAGGGCGTTCTGGGGCATGCCGTTACGCTGTTCGATGCCGGCAATGGCGTCCCCGATCTGCTGGATCGGCACGTTGATGTGGCGGTCGAGCATTTCCTGCATGCGCAGTTTTTCATCAATCAGCTGCCGCACGATCTGCGGGCGCAGCCGCTGCATCACGTCATCGCTGACATCCAGCCCCGATGACAGGGCAAACAGCCGCCCGCGCGTATCGACATCGCGCTTGGTCAGGACCGCGCCGTTCACGGTGGCGATGATGGCGTCCTGGTCTTCCGCCGCCTGCGCCTGCTGGGCAATGGCGCGGGCCGTGCGGGCGCTGGCCGCCTGTTCATGACCCACCAGCGCCACGCACGCCAGCAGGGTTGCCGCAAGGGTGCGGCCCATGCGGCCCCGCCGCGATGCAGGGGAGGCGACAGCGCCACGGGAGGTGGGGAAGAAGGACATCCAGCTCGGTCTTTCGCGCATCAGGTCAGCCATTGATACCAAATGTACCGATGGTTTTGAACGTAAGGGAGAACATTACGGTTGAATTGCTCTGTTGGCCACCAATCGTGGTGTACTGCTTGAGATACATGACATCCAGCCCGAAACAGTCATTCTGGTACCCTGCATCGCCACCCACCGCGACGCTTTCCTTGCGTGACAGGCTGCGGCGCAGATAGGCGGCAATGTGCCAGTTGTCCCAATTGGAGGCCGCCCCCACCGTCAGTTCACTGACGGGCTTGTAATAGACGTCGGGCGCCGCCGAGGTGTAGGGACGCTGGGCATAATAATAATAGGGCGTGACCGGTTCGAACAGATAGCCGCCCGTGACACGGAAATGGCTGAAGCCCGCGCTGCCCAGCGCATCGGCGAAGTCAACCTTGCCACCATAGGGGTCAAGCCGCATCTTGCCGTCGAAATCAAAGAACTGGTTGGGTACGATATGCGTGCCCATCACCACATCCGACAGGTGGTGGTTCAGGCCGGAATAGGGCAGGCGGTTGTGGTCGATATGTTCCTGGAAACTTTCACCGATCAGCACGTCGATCTGGTGGCCGTTCCATGTCCAGTTGTTATGCAGCCCGACATTGGCGCGCAGGCCGCCATCCAGCCGGTCCGTGCCGGCATAGCGGTTGAGCGAGAACAGCGTGGAATCCGTGAATTCATATGACAGGCTGTCTTCGTTGGGGATGTTGCGCGACGTGCTGTTGCCCGTATTGGGCGCGGCAAGGAACTGCACGATGGGTTCAAGGATCTGGGTGCCGGTATTGTGGTTGAAGCTGCGCAGGAAGGGCCAGTTCATCTTCAGGCCGACGGTGGGCAGCACCTGCCCCTCCACCTGTGCGCGGGTGGTGCGGGCGTAGTTGGGCTGCTGGTTCAGTTCGGTCGCGCGGTGGATGGCCGATTCAACATGCAGGGTCAGGTTCCATATCTGCCCCAGCGAGTTGTGGAACGGCCGGTCCCAATTGAGCGAAAGCTGCCCGCGCTGGTCTGATGTCCCGTTTTCACGATAGACATAGAAATCCGTCGTATCGAGGCTGAACCGGCCACCCAGCGAATCCGGCTGGCCAAAATAGCTGTAGGTGTAGCGCGGCAGTACCCACGGCAGGTCCTGGTTATGGATGACGCCCTGGTTCATGCCCTGGTAGCCTTCGGCATCAAGGCGTGAATACGATCCCGTGCCGAACCCTTCCAGGTAGACGTTGGAATTGAGCGTATCCTGCCCGTACCCGCTGACACGGTAGTCACGCATGTAGTTGGGCGAACTGGCCCAGCGTATGTTCGCCCCGGCCCGCCATGTCTTGTTTATCGAGATCTGGCCATTGGCGAAGATATAGCCCTGTACGCCGTGGTTTCCCGAACTGTCCACCTCCTGCCCGAAGGTGTTGACGTAATCGGTGTCATGATGGGTATCGTACGCGATGCCACCGGTCAGGTTCAGGCGCGCATTGCTGAAATAGCGACGGTAGTTTGCCGTAAGCTCCGGCCCGGTGCGGGTGGAAAACAGGCCCTGCAGCGTGACATCCGACTGCCGGTCAATGACCCAGTAATAGGGAATGGTGACATACGTGCCCAGGTAACGGTCATGCGGGGTGAAGCCGGGGGTCAGGAAGCCGCTCTGCCGCCGGACCGACGGATCGGTCATGGAGAAGGCGGGCAGGTAGAAAATCGGCACCCCGAAAAAGTCCACGAACGCGTCACGGAATTCCAGCCGCTTGTGCTGCATGTCATGCGTGGCGTCATAGGCGCGCAACTGCCAGAACGGCGCGCGTTCGGGGTGGCGGGCGCATATCTCGCACGCCGTATAGACCACGCGCGTCAGGTCGTTGACCTTGGCGCCGGTGCGGCGCATGCCGTTCGCGGCCATGCGTGCATTGTCCTGCATGCGGACATACAGGCGCGTCATGATCCCGTCACGCATGCCGTTGCTCAGTTCGGCATATTCGGTAAACAGCACCGTGCCGTCCGGTTCCACCATGGCCACGTTGCCACGGGCGGAGGCTATGCCGGTATTGCGGTCATACACCACCTTGTCGGCGCGCATGATCTGGTCGTTCTGCCACAGCTGTACGTTCCCGCTCCATGTCGCGATGCCGTTGCGGCTGTCATAGGCGACATGGTCGGCCTGGAACGTCATCGGGTCGGTATTGGAAACCGTGCCTGAAAAGGTGACGGGTGCCTGTGGCTGGCTTTTGGGGGCATGGATGGGCCTGCTGCGCCTGGGGCCATCGGGTGGCGTATCCGCCTGGGCGGTCGAGGGGACCAGCGCGCACATCATCCCCCCCAGCATGGTGGCCGAAAGCAGAAACCCGCGCGGGAACTGCCGCAGAACGGCAGCAAGCCGTGGCGATGACGGCGCGCGCATGAGGGGGGCAGGACGGTCCATTAACCGTCCTCTAGATGAAGAAGTAGCGTGACTGCAAGACAAAGCCCGGCCCCGGTGGGGGCCCATGCGGCAAGAAGGGGCGGCAATGTGCCCGTTTCACCAAACTGGGCGGCGATCTTGGACAGCGCAAACAGCGCGAAACCGGCCGCAACCCCGAAGCTGATCATGCGTATGACCCCGCCACGCCGCGCGGGCCGCATGGAAAACCCGGCCGCAACCAGTGCCATGGTGCCTGACAGCACCGGCAGCGTCAGCAGGGTCTGGAAATGCAGCCGGTGGCGGATGGTGGAAAAGCCCGCGCGTTTCAGCTGCCGGATGAAGCCTGGCAGCGCCCAGACCGACAACGTGTCGGGGGAGGCGAAACTTTCTTCCACCCCCGCCAGCGTCAGGTCGGCATGAAGCATCATCTCGCCCATATCAATGGGCAGTTCATCGGGACGCAGCTGTCGCGTCCCTTCCAGTACCCAGCGCTCCTTGCCCAGATAGCCACGGTCGGCTTCGATGCGGGTCAGCAGGTTGTCATCGGGGCCAAGCCGGAAAATGGTGATGCCGCTGATATGCAGCACGCTGCCCGTCAGCCTGACATGGCGTGCGTGAATGATGTCCACCCCATGGTCCACCAGCCCGTTATCCCCCTGTCGCAGCCACAGCGTGCCCCCGCTCAGGTTAAGCGACTTGCCATTGTTGTCCCGCAGGAACTGGCGGTCCAGCATTTCCGCCCGCCGGTACATGACCGACGAAAGGGGGGAGATGCAGGTGGTGGCCAGCGTCCCGATCAGCACGGCGCACGTGACCGGCCCCGCCAGGAACTGCCATGCCGAAATGCCCGCCGCCCGCGCCACCACCAGTTCCGATGACCGCGCCAGCCGCCAGAAACATATGATCCCGCCCAGCAGGATGCCAAAGGGCAGGATTTCAAGACAGGCGAAGGGAATGTGCAGGAAGGCGATCTCGCTGACCAGCGAGGTCGGCACGTTGGGACGGGTGGAAACCCGGCGCAGCAGGTCGATGAAGTCGAACATGGTGATCAGCCCGGTCAGGAAGGCGATCACCGACACCGTGGCGTAAGTGAACTGCCGGGCGATGTACAGCGACAGCGTGAAGGCAAGCTTCATGGACGCGTGCCGCCCGCGACCGCCCGGGCTTCACGGTCGGCGCGCAGTTCAGGCCAGAACAGGATGCCCGCGCAGATCACCCCCGGCCCGATCGTACACACCCACATGAGCGGCATGAGCTGCAGATTGCGCGATGCCAGGTTCTGCACCAGCAGCGTCAGCGCCTGCACCGCGACCACGGCCAGTATGGCCAGCACCGGGCGCATGATGCTGGCCTGCCGGGAATAGCTGCCGCCCATCGCCCCCACCAACCCGATCATGGCAAAGGAAAAGGCGCAGAAAGGGGTGCTCAGCCTGCGCCATGCCTCAATGAACATCTTGCTTTCATCCCGGCGTGAATACAGCCGCATGTCCGGGTGCAGCAGTTGCGAGATCGGCAGTTCATTGGCATCGGGCAGGCGCGTATGCGCGGTATGCGGGCTGGACAGGTCGATCGTGTTGCGGGTGAAGGTCAGTACGTTCAGCCGTCCGGTATGGCTGTCGATTTCCTGCCGCGACCCGTTGAACAGCACCACGCGCGGCTGGTCATTGATGATGACCAGATTGCCTTCTTCCGCCAGTATGGTGGCCTCGGCGCCGGGGGTGCGGTCATCTTCCACCATGATGCCGTGCAGCGTGCCGTCCTTGTCGCGCGCGCGGATATACACGGTCATGTTGTCCGATACCTGCGTGAACACCCCGTCCTGCACCAGGAAGGCGGCCATGCGGTTGCGGATCTGGAATTCATACTGGCGGAAGGCATGATACGAAACCGGCACGATCCAGACATTCAGCACCAGGCACGCCGCTGTCGCAATGGCGGCGCAGGCCAGTCCGGGACGCGCCATCATGGCGGGTGACAGCCCGGCTGCCTGCATGACCGTCAGTTCCCGGTCGGTGCCAAGGCGCTGGTAGATGAACTGCACCACCACGAATGTGGTAATGGGCAGGATGACCGCGATGAAGGACGGGATCAGCAGGCTGGTCAGTTCCAGAAAGACCCGCAGCGACAGCCCGCGCCCCACCACCAGCGACACGAAGTGCAGGGACTGCGTCAGCCAGATCAGCGTTACAAGCGCACCCGTCGTCGCCACCAGCGCCAGCAGAAGCTGGCGCAGTATGTAGCTGTCCAGAATCGACAGGCGCGGCGCAAGGCGGTCAGGAACGGGGCGGACGGCAGGCATGCCCCTGTCTAACCCTGTTCCCGCCGGTGCAAAAGGGGTGATCCCTTCATGCATTGGGGTTGGATCCGGCCTTCGGCCCGCCGTGCGCAGGCTGGCGGCCTCATGTCCCCGGTGTGACGGGGGGCAGGACCTTGCCGGGGTTCATGAGGTTTTTCGGATCAAGGGCAGCCTTGATATGGCGCATGGCCGCCAGTTCCGCGCCACCACGCCATGACGGCATCATGTAGGGCTTGAGCTGCCCCACCCCGTGTTCGGCCGAGAACGAACCATCCAGTTCCTTCACGATCGCCGCCACCGTATCCATGATGTCATGGCTGCGGGCCAGGAACGCGTCGGGCGCCATGCCTTCGGGCTGGACCAGGTTGAAATGGATGTTGCCATCGCCCATGTGGCCGAACGGGGCGGGGCGGATGCCCGGTATCAGTTTCTCACACGCCACGGTGGCGCGCCCGATCAGTTCGGGCACGTGGGTCACGGGCACCGATACGTCATTCTTGACGCTGGCGCCCGCGCGGCGCTGGGCTTCGGCATGTTCTTCACGCAGTTTCCAAAGCCCGGTGCGCTGGCCCTCGCTTTCGGCAATGACGGCATCGGTGATGATGCCTTCTTCCAGCGCATCGCCCAGCACGTCCTCGGCATATTCGCGCAGGTCGGCATCGGGGCGGGGGGTGGCCAGTTCCAGCAGCACATAGGCAGGGGCCCGTTCCCCCAGCGGCAGGGTCGTGCCGGGGATCAGGTCGATCACCATGTCCATGCCGATGCCGGACATGAACTCGAACGCCTGCAGCAATGCGGGATCGCGCGCGCGCAAAAGCCCCAGCAGCTTCAGCGCGGCTTCGGCGTCATCCACCGCACACAGGGCGGCCTCGATCGCGCGCGGCTGCGGGTGAAGCTGCAGGATGGCCGTGGTGATGAATCCCAGCGTGCCTTCGGACCCGATCAGAAGCTGGCGCAGGGCGTAACCCGTATTGTCCTTGCGCAGGCGGCGCAGGCCATGGAACACCCCGCCATCGGGCATGACCGCTTCCAGCCCCAGCACCAGTTCACGCGCATTGCCGTAACGCAGGGTGTTGTTGCCGCCCGCGTTCGTGGCCAGCACGCCGCCGATCTGCGCCGACCCTTCGGACGAGATGGACAGCGGCAGCATGAACCCGGCTTCCCTTGCCGCATCCTGCGCCGCCTTCAGTGTTACGCCCGCCTCGATTTCCATGGTCAGGTCATTGGGGTCGATGTTGCGGATACGGTTCATGCGCGACAGGCAGATGATGACTTCACGCCCGCTGCCATCAGGCGTGGCGCCGCCCACCATGCTGGTATTGCCGCCCTGCGGCACCATGGGCACGTCATGTTCGTTACATAACTGCACAAGCCGTGACAGTTCTTCCGTGCTGGCGGGACGCAGCACCGCCAGTGCGCGGCCATGATACAGGTTGCGCCAGTCGGTGCAGTAGGATGCGGTATCGGTTTCACCCGTAATCACGCCCACCGGTCCCAGCATGTCGGTAAAACGGGCAATCAGGTCCTGCCGTGCCGGTGTGGTGGGGGGGGAGACGGTCATGACGGCATGTTTCCTGCAAGAAGGGGATGGGCGGGCGGCATGAGCCAGGCCTGCCCATGATGATGGACGGGTGGGTAGGTGGCGCTGGCCTGCGCGGGGCTGCCGGACATAAACAGGTGCCACGTTTCGGTCAGGGCGAAGCCGGTCAGCGCACCCACCGCCGCCGCCACCAGCAGGCCCGAACGGCGCGGGGCGGGGCGGTACTGCACGGCGGACGACAGCGCGGCTTGCGTTTCGGCACGGGCCTGCCGCGTCTGGTTCAGTTCCGCCATCAGCGCACCATTATTCACCTTCAGGTCACGGATTTCCGTGTCCAGCCGGCGAATGCTTTCCGTCAGCTGGGAAATCCGCTGGTGCGACTCCTGAATCTCTTTTGCCGCCGCCGCACTGGCCTTCGTGGCGCGGGGGGCGCGCGGTTTTGGCGCCGCCTTTTTGGGGGGATTGGGGGCGATGGCGGCAAACAGGTTTTTCAGTGCGCCGCCCGTCACCTGATTCTTTTTCGCCCGCGTGCGGATTGCAGCCAGTGCGTTTTCCGACTGGCCTGCATGGTCTTCCAGTACGAGTGCAAGGATATCCGAAAGGATTTTCAGTTCCTTGGGGTCGATTGTGTCGCTCATTTCAGGGGCACCGGGATCGGATCATGCGGTTGAAACTATTATACTCGCGGGCTGGCCGCACGGATCAGGCGGTCACGGATCGCACGGCCCAGCCCATGTCCGGGCACATGCTGCACCGCAATCCTGACCAGTCCCCGGCGGTGACCCTCCATATCAAGAAACCGCAGCCCCGCGAAGAGGCGCGCTGCCGCTTCATGCAAATCACCCGCTTCACTCAGGTTCCATACCAGCCCGCTACCGGGCAGCGGGGGACCGAATGCCAGCAGGGCCTCATCAGGCTCGACCGCCGTTGCCTCCAGCCGTACCGGCAGGCCGGGCGCGTAATGCGATGAAAGCTGGCCGGGGGCGCTGGGGCGGGCATCATCGCTGCGCGCGGGCTGGGCCAGCTTCATGCCGCATGCTTCCTCCAGCGCCTCCAGCGTAATGCCGCCGGGGCGCAGCAGGACAGGGGTGTCGCCACCGAGGTCGATGATCGTGCTTTCCACACCCACGCGGCATGGCCCGCAGTCAAGGACCGCGTCGATACGGCCCTCCAGTCCCGCCAGTACATGCTGCGCGTCGGACGGGCTGACCCGGCCCGACGGGTTGGCCGAAGGGGCCACGACCGGAAACCCGCATGCCGCCAGCAGCGCCTGCGTGGTGTCCCCTGCCGGGACCCGTACGGCGGCGGTGGGCAGGCCCGCGGTGGCGATGGGGGAAATGCCGCAATGCGCAGCACGCGGCAGCACCATGGTCAGGGGACCGGGCCAGAACCGTTCGGCCAGCCGACGGGCCAGCGGTGTGGCCACCACCTGTGAAAAGGCCGCTTCCGCACTGGCGAAATGGCTGATCAGCGGGTTGATGCCCGGTCGTCCCTTGGCGGTGTAAATGGCGGCGACGGCGATATCATTGCCCGCATCCGCCCCAAGGCCGTAAACCGTTTCCGTCCCGAAGGCGACCAGGCCGCCCGCGCGCAGTATCGCTGCGGCGGTGGCGATCCCCTGCGGGTCATTATGCAGCAGGCGTGTATGCATGGGCCTGCGTCAGGCCGCGCCGCGACACAGGAAATGCGGATTGCGAAAGCCTGTCTTGCCATAGCCCAGCACCTTGCCATCCGGCGTGGTGATGGACCCGCCGGCGGCCTCGACAACGGCCTGCGGGGCGGCGGTGTCCCATTCCATGGTGGTGCCAAGGCGGGGATAGAGGTCGGCCAGTCCTTCGGCCACGCGGATGAACTTCGCTGCCGAGCCGATATTGCCCAGATGGGCTATGGTATGCCCGCCCAGGAATTCCTTCAGGCGCGGGTCATCGGCGTAATGGCGCGACGCCAGCACGGTCAGCCCCTCCGCCGGTGGCTTGCGGACATGGATGGCCTGCGTGCCATTTGCGTCGATGCGAAACGCCCCACGTCCGGCACCCGCGCCATAAAGCTGGTGATAGGCGGGCAGCGCCACCGCACCCAGCACCGGGCGGCCATCGCGCACAAGGCCGATATTGACGGTGAAGTCGTCGCGCCCGGCGGCGAATTCCCGCGTGCCATCCAGCGGGTCCACCAGCCAGAACTCATGCCCGGTATCGGTCATGATGCCCGCGGCGACTTCTTCTTCCGCCACTACGGGAATGGCGGGGGCATGGGCGCGCAGGCCCGCAAGGATATGTTTTTCCGCCGCGTGGTCGGCTTCGGTCACGGGGGAGCTGTCGGTCTTGACCTTGGTCGCGAACCCGCGTGCGCGGATGGCGCGGATCAGGTCGGCGGCCTCATCGGCAAGACGCAGGGCCAGATCCAGAAGGAATCCGTCCTCATATGCTGGCATGGATGGCGTATTCATGCTGTTCGCATTAGCTTACTCACGGCGCGCCGTCATGCCCTTATCGGTGCCGATGGCCCCGGACGGGGTGTATCGGTCCGGGACGTGATAGGCTGGCGCGGGAATTTATCCTGTTGGCCCAACACCTTCGTAGCGGAGCACCGTGATCCATATGCTCGATATCGCCTTTTCCGATGCAAGCCTGCCCACCAGCGGCACCCTTGCCATCCTTGCCGCCCCCGGCGCGCCCGCAGGGGCTTTCGCTGCGCTGGACGCGGCGGTGGGTGGCGCGCTGACCCGCGCGGCAAAGGCCGCGAAATTCGGCTTCGATGCTGCAAAAACCTGTGTCGTGCTTGCCCCCGGCGCGGGTTATGACCGCGTGGTCCTGGTGGGGCTGGGCAAGGTGGATGCGCTGGACGCCACCGTGGCCGAACAGGCCGGTGTCGCGGCCGCGCGCGGCCTGTCCGATGCGGGAACGGCCGGCGTGGTGGTGGCGGATACGGTTGCCCCGGACCTTGCCGCCCATGTGGCGCTGGGTATCGTGCTGGGCAGCTACCGTTTCGATTCGTACCGCACCCAGCCGCGCAAGGGCGATGCGGGACCGCTGACGGACGTGACCGTGGCCTGTGCCGACCCGGCGCACGCCAGTCAGGCATGGCAGCCGCTTTCGGCGGTGGCGCGCGGGGTATGCCTGTGCCGTGACCTTGTATCCGAACCCGCGAACATGCTGCGGCCGCCCGAATTCGAACAGCGCATCCTTGCCCTGCGTGACCTTGGGGTGGAGGTCGAGGTACTGGACCGCGACGCCATGCACAAGCTGGGTTTTGGCGCGCTGCTGGGTGTGGCGCAGGGCAGTGACGCGCCGCCGCGCACGGTCATCATGCGCTGGAATGGCGGTGCGCAGGACGATGCCCCGGTGGCCTTCGTCGGCAAGGGCGTGACCTTTGATTCGGGCGGCATCTCGATCAAGCCCGCCGCCGGCATGGACGAAATGAAGACCGACATGGCCGGCGCCGCCGCCGTGGTCGGCACCATGGCGGCCCTTGCCGGCCGCAAGGCGAAGGTGAACGCCGTCGGTGTCGTGGGGCTGGTGGAAAACATGCTGTCGGGCAATGCGCAGCGTCCGGGTGACGTGGTGCGCACGGCGGCGGGCCAGACGGTCGAGGTGCTGAACACCGATGCCGAAGGCCGCCTCGTGCTGGCTGATGTGCTGTGGTACACGCAGGACCGCTTCAAGCCGCGCTTCATGGTCAACCTCGCCACCCTGACCGGGGCGATCGTGGTCAGCCTTGGGATCGAGCGCGCGGGCCTGTTCTCCAACAGTGATGCACTGGCGGGCCACCTTTCGGCCACGGGTGAAAAGACAGGCGAGAAGCTGTGGCGCATGCCCATGGATGCTGCCTACCTTGAACTGCTGCGTTCGGATATCGCCGATCTCAAGAACATCGGTGGGCGTCCCGGCGGGTCGATCACGGCGGCCAAGTTCCTTGAATGCTTCGTGAATGACGTGCCGTGGGCGCATCTGGACATCGCGGGGACGGCGTTTACATCCAAGCCGACATCGCACGCGCCCAAGGGGGCGACCGGCTTTGGCGTGCGCCTGCTCGATCGCATGGTCGGCACGTATTACGAAGGGTAATGCCTGCCCCGCGCGGCAGGCCGGATCGGAACAGGGAACTCCATGGCGCAGATCGGCTTCTATCACCTGACGCGTTCACCGGCGCTGGCGGTCCTGCCCGCGCTGCTGGGCCGTACGCTGGCGGCAGGCAAGCGGGCGGTGGTCCGCTGCGTGACAGCGGAACGGGTGCGGGAGCTTGATGACGGGCTGTGGCGGGCGACCGACCCGCTATGGCTTCCCCATGGCACACAGGCCATGGGGCATGGACAATGGCAGCCGATCTGGCTGACGGAAGGCGGGGACGTGCCCAATGGCGCGACCTTCGCCTTCCTGCTCGATGGGGTGGAAGTCCCCGACCTTTCCCCTTTCGAACGGGTGTTCGACCTGTTTGATGGCCATGATGAAGCCGCCGTCGCAAGCGCGCGCAGACGCTGGGTGGCATGGCGCGAGGGTGGCCATGAACTGAGCTACTGGCAACAGCAGCCCAAAGGCTGGGCGCGTCGTAAATAGTCCCCCTTCCGCCACGGTGGGGGTGATGACATGGACGAAAGGCAGGTTGCGCAATGAAGACGGTTACTTTCCCCAATGGCACAACGGTGCCCGCGCTGGGCATGGGCACATGGAACATGGGGGACAGCGACAGCCGCCGTGCGGATGAAATCAACAGCATCCATGCAGGTCTCGACGCGGGTATCCGCGTGGTGGACACGGCGGAAATGTACGGCTCCGGCCGTTCCGAAAAGCTGGTGGGCGAAGCGATAAAGGGACGTCGTGACGACGTGTTCCTTGTCAGCAAGGTCGTCCCCTCCAACGCCTCGCGCGATGGCGTGCGCAAGGCCTGTGCCGCATCGCTGAAGCGTCTGGGCACCGACCATCTTGACCTCTACCTGCTGCACTGGCCCGGAAGCGTGCCGCTGGAGGAAACGCTGGCCGGCTTCGATGACCTGATTGATGCAGGCATGATCCGTAGCTGGGGTGTGTCCAACTTTGATGCCGATGGCATGCGTGAGGTCGAAAGCACACCGGCCAGCACGCCCTGTGCGGCCAATCAGGTGCTGTACAGCCTTGATTACCGTGGCGTTGAATTCGACCTGCTGCAACGTGACCGGGACGCGGGCATCGTGACCATGGCCTATTCCCCGCTGGGGCAGGGGGGGGACCTGCTGCGTGCGCCGGTGCTGAAGCGCATCGCGCAGCGGCACACGACGTCCCTTGGGCCTGCGACCACGGCGCAGATCGCGCTGGCATGGGTGCTGCGGCAGGAAAACGTGCTGGCCATTCCCAAGGCGGGCAGCCCGCGCCATCAGCATGAAAACCTTGCCGCGACCGAGATCACCTTGACGCGCGATGATCTGGCGGAGATTGATGAAGCCATAGCGCCGCCGCGCCGCAAGGAGCCGCTGGCCATGATCTGACCCGTCCGGCCTCCTCCGGGCGGCATGCGGGAGGACCGTCATCATTCCTGTCATCCTTGTCGTAACCGTAATGCTGGTGGGGGTGGCAGGTGTCCTGCCGGTCTGCTGGCCACGGTCGGCTGCGGGAATGGTGCCCGTCCTGCGCGGCGGGTGGCTGGCCATATGCGCCATGGCCGTCCTGTCATGCCTTGGGGTCGGCTTGTCCGGCGGGGGCGTGCCATGGGCCGGTTTTTCCTCCGGGGCGCGTGATATCGCCCTGCTGGCGCCGCTGGGCATCGTGGGGTTCGCGGCATCCCGTGGGCGTGACCTTGCGGCCTGCGCCGGGGCGGCCCTTGCGGTGATCGGTGGGCCGGTCCTGTCCTGCATGGGGGCGGGATGGGTGCTGATCGCGCGTGCGCATGTCCCGCATGATGATGGGCCGCGCATGGATGCCCGCCAGGCGCCCGACCTGATTGCCCTGCTGCTTATGGTGGCGGTGCTGGTGTTTCCGGCCCATGCGGACTGGCTGCTGCCCGGCCTGTGCTGGCTGGCCACGCGCGGGCTGCTGGGCCTTTCCTTTTCCCCGCGCGTATCACCGCGTGGGCTGCGTCCCTTTTACATGGCCGATATCGCCGCGATGATCGCCGCCATGGCGCTGTGGGGGCACCTGCCTGCTGGCGGCATGGTGGCGGACATGCGCTGGGGTGGCGTGCTGATCGTGGTGGGCTGCGGGCTGTACATGACGGCGTCGTGGCGGGCGCTGTGCGCGGGTGACGGGCGCAGGGTCATGACGGGACTGCTGGGGGGCACGGGCGCGCTGGTGATCGTGCTGGCGGGGCTGGGCCTGCTGGCCCGCGCCGATGACCTGCCCGCCATGGCCACGTGCGCCAGCCGTACGTTCATGCTGGTTGTGGGCACGCTGCTGACATGGATGTTCATGGCGCGTGCCATGGATGCGATGGAGCGTGAGGCCGGTGCCCTGGTACTGCACCGTCTGGGGGGGCTGGGCGTGCTGATGCCGCGCCTGTCGGCCCTGTTTTCCATCGGGCTTCTGGCGGAAAGCGGGCTGCCGCCCCTGCTGGGTTTTTCCATTATCTGGATGCTGCTGCACCTGCTGGCGGCCATGCCGCGTGGCGGGGGGCTGGGGGCGGACCTGCCGCTGCTGCTCGCACTTCTGGCGCTGGGGGTGGGGTGGGCGGTGCGCATGCTTGCGCTCGTCCGCATTGTCGCGGTCATGCTGTGTGGCAGGCCACGTACGCCGCGCGGCGCCGGGGCGTCCGATCCGTCGGGGCGGGAAATGGCGACGTTGCTGCTGGCGGTGCTGCCGGTGCTGTGTGCCTCCATCTGGCCGGGATACTGGCTTGGACTGGTGGCGGGACATGGTCCGGATGGCATGACGTGGCCGCTGGTGGACAATGTCGCGCTGGCGTCGCCCGATGGGGCGGCGTTACTGCATCCCGCGCGGCTTTGTCTGCTGGTGGCACTGATAGGGGGTGTGGTCGTGGTGCTGCGGCGCATGGCCTGTCCCACGCCCGCGCGTCAGGTCGCGGGCTGGCAGCAGGGCGCGCCCCCCGTGCCGCCGTGGATGGTGTTCGGCGACCCGCTGACGCAGGTGGGGCCGGGTAACCCCGCGCGCATGCTGCTGGATATGGTGATGATGCCCGTGATGCGCAGGCGGTGCCTGCGTGAGTACGTGCGCCTGCGGCGACAGATGGGGCGGTCATGCACGCTGCTGGTACGATACGTGGATCGCCTGCGGCCGGGTGGCGTCATGGCATCCGCGCCGGTGGTGATGGCCATGGCGTGCATGGCGGCGCTGATATTCATCGCGTGGCATGGGTAGGGCTGCATGATGACATCGTTTTCCCTTGCCGCGCGGATGCAGGCCATCCTGCTTGCGGGCTGCCATATGGCGCTGGTCATGGTGACGGTGCCCGTATGGATCGGGCTACTGCGCTGGATGGCCGCGATGATGGAGGGCGAACGCCGCCTGCCTGACCCGACCGCGCACTGGCGCGCCCTGCTGCATGCATGGCGGCAGGTGGGCGTGCGTTCGGCGGCTGGCGCGCAGGTAACGGCGGTTGCCCCATGGCTGGCGGTGGCTGCGGGCATGGTGGCGGTGTTGCTGGTGCCATCCTTTTCCACTGGCATGCCCGGTGGTGACCTGTCGGATGTGCTGGTTATCGGCGGATTGCTGGAAATGGCGTTCCTGGCGCTGGTGGTGGCGGCCCTTGCGCCTGGTCTTGCGCGGCCGGGCCATGCGGGACTGCGGGTCGTGGCAGGTGGGATCATGATCCAGCCTGTCATGCTGCTGGCATGCGCCGTGCTGGGCATGTGCCTGCCCGATGGCACGCTGGCGGGACTGGTGCGGCAGGCGCATGTGGCGGACATGAACCTTGTACGCGCGCCGCTGGCGCTGGTTGCCGGTGCGCTGGTCATGGCGGGGGTGGGTGAGGGCGACGGTACAACGTCGCGGCTGTTTTCAGCCATGCTGGAGGACCTTGCCGGTCCCGACCGGGCCGTGGCCGAGTACGCGCGTGACCTGCTGGCGGTGGTATGGATGATGCTGGCGCGTGACCTGATCTGGCCCGAAGGGATTGTGGAACCCGACATCCTGTCACGTTCATGGGTGCTGGTGCCCATGCTGGAGGCAGTGGCGTTGTGGGTGGTGCATATGCTGCTGGCGTGCGGGTGTGTCGCGGCGATACGGGTTTTTGTCGTGTCTGGACAGCTTCATGCGGGCTGGCGGGCGGGACTGGCGCTGTTATGTGCCGTCATGGCCGGCGTGCTGTTGTTTGCCGGACGGGGAATGGGCTGATCATGCTTGTGCTGCTGTTTGGCGTTCTGGTCATTCTTTCGCTTTCAACGTCGGGGGGACGCGGGGGCGGCCCGGTCTGGCATGGCGCGTGCATGGCTGCGTGCGTGTGCCTGTCGCGCTGGGGGCAGGGGCAGGTCGGGCTGGCCTGCGTCATGGCGGTGGGGTTGGCGGGACTGCTTGGGCTGCTGGGCGTGCAGATGCTGCATATCCCCGCAGCGGGACGTGAACGCAGCGGCCTGCGCCTTGTGGGCGGACTGACCTGTATCGCCGTGCTGGCGCAGGTCATCATGCAGGGACCACAGGTGGACATGACGGCGCGCCTTATGGGCATGACGGGGCTGGCCGCCATCCTGTGCGGGGTGTGGGGGGCGTGTATCGCCCGCGGGCCGGTCGCGTTGTGCGCGGGGCTGGCCTGCGGGCTGGATGGCGTCATGCTGCTGGCGGCACGGGCAGGCAGCCTGCTGGTCATGGCGGAGGTGATCATTGCTGCGATTGGCCTGAACATCCTGCTGGCCACGCATCCCCGGTCGCATGGCGGGGCGGCATGATGGCGCTGCCGCTTTACGCCAGCCTGCTGGGTGGCTGGATGGTGCTGGCCCTGATCGCCCTGCTGGTGACGGGTGGACCGCTGGCGCTGCGTGGCCTGCTGGCTGTGCTGCTGCTGATCCTGTGTGGCATGGGCAGCAGCCATGGTCCCGATATGGTGCGGATCATGATGGGATGTGGCCCCGCGCTGGCATTATGCGTGTGGGTTTTCGGGCCGCGTCATGGTGATGAGGTGCTTCCGCGCGAGAAGGATGTGCTGCCCTTTTTCCTGTCCGGTATTGCAGCCCTTGCCGGTGCGTTCGGGCGGTGTGACCTGCTTGGTGCCCTGCTGGGCTGCGGGCTGGTGGCACGGCTTGGGCTGGCGATCGGGCCGCGCGGGCTGGACCGGGACGGGTGGCAGGCACTGCGTATGGGGTTGGGTGGCCTGCTGGTGGCGCAGGGTGGCCTGTTCATGCTGCAGGCGGGATGGGGACAGGTGCAGGATCAGGCCGGGGCGATCCTGCTGGTGGGCGGATTGCTGCTGGCCTGCGGCATTCCGGGCCGTCCGGGGCCGGTTGCGCCGGGTTGGAACATGGAAATACTGGCCGTTCTGCCGGTTGTGGCGCAGGCAGCCCATATCTGGTCGGGCCTGTTGCCTGCGCTGACCTTCATGGGCTGCGTATGGCTGGCATGGGCGGTCCTGTCGCGGCAGGGACGGTCCTTTCCCGGAGGGTACTGGGCTGGCTGGGCCATGCTGGCTGCGGGCCTGCCGGATGGGTTCATGGGGGGATTGCCACTGGCGGCCTGTCTGCTGGTCGTGGCCTGCACGCCGTCATCGGGCGGGTGGCTGTCGGGATACATGCTGTGGCCGCCCTCCCTGCCCGGCATGGCGGTCGTGCTGGTACTGGTGGGGGAAATGGGTGAAATGCCCCCCGTGGCGGTGCTGGCTGGTGCCAGTCTGTGGCCGATAATGACGGCGCGCATGGGGGCGGGGCATGGCACGCCATCATGGGTGCAGGCGACGTTGTTGATGGTCATGGGATGCGCGGTGCTTGCCTGTGCTGCGTATTATCAGATGGGGGGCGGATCGTGGTGATGCAGGTGGCAGCCCTGATCCGCCGGGGTACGCCCGCAGGCTGTAACGGACGATTTGTGCTGGATGAGGGGGGGTGGCGTGACATGGCGGCGGCCCTGTCCCGGTCCACCCTGCCGCTTCTTGGCCTATGGTCGGACGGAATGCAGGTGCATGCCCTGTTCATGGAGGGAACGCGTCCCCTGCTGGCCAGTGTCGCGGTGACGGACGGACGCTATCTGGCCCTGTCCCCGGCGCGGACCGGGGGCAGTGCGTCTGAACGCATCATGCACGATCTGTGGGGGATCGAGGCCATGGGGGCAACAGACAGCGCCCCGTGGCTGGATCAGGGGCGATGGCCGGTGACATGGCCCCTGCATGATCGGCCCCCACCGGCCCCCGCGCCGCCCGAAGGCGTGGAGTTCACTGATGATGCAACCATGGTGCGGGCCGGTGGCACCGTATTGGGCCATGGTCCGGCGGAGGGGGATTTTAACGCGCCCTTTCACCTGCGTCTGGGCCTGCCGGGGGAACGGATCATGCAGGTACAGTCCCGCATGGGTTACGCCCATCGTGGCCTGTACGCGCGCATGCGCGGGGCGACCGTGGCGCAGGCCGCGCGACTGGTGGCCCGGATTGACGCAACGGCCACAGTGGCCCACCAGCTGGCTTTTTCTGACGCGCTTGCGGCAATGGAAGAGGATGGCGCCGGGGGAATGCGCGATGTAGATATGTTCGTGGGTGAACTCGGGCGTATCATGGCCCATCTGGATACGCTGACGATCGCGGCCGAACTGCTGGCGGACGGGCGTTTCGCCATCCTTGCGGCAACCCTGCTGGAACAGGTGCGGCAGGCCTGTCGGGACATGTGTGGCAGTCGCCTGCTGTTTGACGTGCTGCCGCCCGCGGGTGGGACAGAACGGATCCTGTCCATCCCCCCTGAATTGCTGACGGAACTGCGCGCGGGCTGCAAGGCGCTGCAACGCCTGTTCTGGCGGCCGCGTGGCATGGCCATGCAGGCGCGGGGGCGGGGTGTCCTGTCGGCGGATATGGCCGCTCAATGGGGGATCGCCGGATGCGTGGGGCGTGCAGGCGGTGCTGAATCAGACCTGAGACCCTATATGGTCCGCCCACCCGGCGGCTGGCCGGACGGATACCCCACAATGGCGGGTGATGTGGCCGCCCGGCTTGCGCTGCGACTGCATGAAGTCGAAACGGCGGTTGAAATGCTGTCCAGGCTGGATACAGCGGCACTTATGACAGCATCTGTGCATGAATATGGATCGGGTGAGGGCATTGGCTGTGCCGAAGGGCCGACCGGGCCTGTCTGGCACTGGCTGCGGGTTGAAAATGGCCGGGTGGCCGCATGGTGGTGTGGTGACCCGTCCCTGCTGCTGTTTCAGGCTTTGCCGCAGGTACTGTCGGGGGCTGTGTATGAAGATGTGCCGCTTATCCTTGCCTCCCTCGGCCTGTCGGCGGCGTCGGCAGACCTGTAGGATGGGATGATGGCATATCTGAACCTGTTCTGGCCCGAAGGCGCGGTGCTGCCCCGTATGCTGCCGCTGGACATCTTCCATATGGAAACCGGGGGGTGCTCCGGCTGTGCGCTGGAACTGCGCAGTCTGTCGCGCGCCCTGGTGGAAGGGCATTCCGATATCCGTTTTGTGTCCACGCCGCGACAGGCCGGCCTGCTGCTGGTGACCGGCAGCCTGACGGTGGAAATGGCTCCGGTTGTGGAACTGGCGTGGCAGGCCATGCCCGGTACGCGGCTGCTGGCTGCGGTCGGGGACTGTGCGGTGGATGGGGGCGTGTTCACACCCAATTATGCGGTAATGGGTGGGGTGGGGGGACGTGCGCGTGCCAGCCTGT
Organism: Komagataeibacter ossonobensis; assembly: GCF_057359305.1. Classification (NCBI taxonomy): domain Bacteria; kingdom Pseudomonadati; phylum Pseudomonadota; class Alphaproteobacteria; order Acetobacterales; family Acetobacteraceae; genus Komagataeibacter; species Komagataeibacter ossonobensis. The sequence continues at coordinate 178,612 of NZ_JBXAYQ010000002.1, forward strand.
TGCTGCCGGGGTGTCCGCCATCGCCTGCGGAGGTACTCGACGCCCTGATCCGCTGGCGCATGCAGGGCGAAGACGGGCTATCCGCATAATATAAAAAGGATAAAAGTTTCCGGGTGCCACCCTTTTTCAAAAAGGCGGCGTTTCCTGAAGCTTTATCAGTTTGCAGGCGCGGCCACGGGCTGGTCATCGCTTTCCTGCAGGGCCTCGGCCTCACGCCGCAGGCGGTGGAAGCTCCGCCTGCTGATGGGCAGCAGCAGGATGTAGATGATCCCGGCGGCTGCAAGCGCGCCCCACGGTTCGGCCACCAGAACGGCAGCATAGGCCCCCGTACCCAGCATGGTGGGCAGGATCATGGGGGACGGGACCTTGAAGTTCTTGAATGACCAGACCGGCAGGGTCGAGACCAGCAGGAAGGCCGTGCCACTGAGCGTCAGTGCGGGCAGGAGCGGGTCGCGCGTCAGTTCATACAGCCAGTCACAATGCAGGTGCTGTGCCTCCAGCCCCAGGAAGAGCGGGAACAGCGCCAGCCCCGCACCCGCAGGGGCCGGGACGCCGGTAAAGAAGTTGCTGGCGTATTTGGGCTGGTTGGCATCGTCATCCAGACTGGCGTTGAAGCGCGCCAGACGCAGCGCCATGCAGACCGTGAACATGATACACGGGATGTAGCCGAAACGGCCGCCTTCATGCAGCGCCCACAGATACAGCACGAAAGCCGGGGCTACGCCAAAGCACAGGAAATCCGACAGGCTGTCGAATTCCGCCCCGAAACGGCTGGTGCCGCGCAGCAGGCGCGCAATGCGGCCATCCAGCCCGTCAATGCAGGCGGCGATCAGCAGCGCGGTGGCGGCACTGCCAAAACGTTCCTCCAGCCCGAAGCGCATGCCCGTCAGGCCCGCGCACAGGCCCAGCATGGTCATGAGGTTGGGGATCATCCGGTTGAACGACAGGCCCCGGACGCGGGGGCGCTGGCGTTTTTTTAACCGTCGCGTGCGGCGTGCCGGTGTAGTGGGGGGGGTGGCCATGCCGGACTAAAGCCGCGCCATCACGGTTTCGCCACCAATCATGGTCTGACCGACCTCAACCAGCGGCGTGACATCGGGCGGCAGGTACAGGTCGGTGCGCGAGCCAAAGCGGATCAGGCCGAACCGTTCGCCGGTTTCGTACTGCATGCCTTCCTCGGCATCGCACAGGATGCGGCGCGCGATCAGCCCCGCGATCTGGACCACGGCAACCTGCCGGCCATCCTTCAGCGTCACGCGCAGCGCATTGCGTTCGTTTAGTTCGGATGCCTTGTCCAGGCTGGCATTCAGGAACTGCCCGGCATGGTAGGCGATCCGTGTCACCGTGCCCGCCACCGGCATGCGGTTCACATGCACGTCCAGAACCGACAGGAAGGTCGCAACCCGCCACACCGGGGCGTCGCCCATGTCCAGTTCCGGCGGGGGGGCCACTTTCTCGATCGACACGATGTGGCCGTCGGCAGGGGCGACCGCCAGATTCGGTTCGGCTGGTGTGACGCGTTCGGGGTCACGGAAGAAATACAGGCAGAAGCCAAAGAACAGGCCACTGGCCGTACCAAGCCATCTGGTCACTCGGAACGGCAGCAGCCGACCGATGATGGCCCCGGCCCCCGACGCGAGGAGAAAAGGGCGCGCGGCCGGGTGCGGCGGGGCGATGACGAGCTTGAGGGATTGAATCAGCGACATGGGATAATGTTCATGGAGATTTCGGTAAAATTGGTCAAGTATTCTGCATATCGCGTGGTTGCCGGCGTGGCGTGGTATTTCGTGAAAAAACCCGTGCCTGCCGCAGGCGCAGCCCCGACGGTACCAGTGTCACGGGGCGCGCGGGCACGGCGGCGTATATGTCCTTCACCGCTTCGATCATGCACACTCCGCCCAGTCGGGGGAACAGGTTGCGGCCCGTCCATTCCACCATGCGGACCGGGCCTGCGGGGCATGGCCCGGCGGGCGGGACATACAGCGCGTCTTCATGGCGCTGCGCCTGAAAACACGCATTGGCCAGCCAGCGCGTGATCTGCCGGCGTGAAAATGGCGTGCCCTGCCCGAAAGGGGAATTGTCGGTATGCGCCCACAGCCCCGCCCGGTTGGGCACGACCAGCAGCAGCCGCCCGTCATCCTTCAGGATTTTCCAGACCTGCCGCAGCAGGCTGTTCTTGTCCTCGCTGACCTCCAGCGCATGGATCATCACGATGCGGTCGAACTTCAGGTCATCGAATGGCAGATGCGTGCCACTTACGATACAGTCCCGCCCATGCCATGGCAGCGCATCGCGCGTGACGTGCGTGTCCAGCCGCGCCGACATGCACGGCCTGTCGGGCCGGTCCCACAGCGGCAGGAAAGGCAGCGCGTACCCAAGGCCAAGCGTATGCCCCTGCGTGGCATCGGGCCAGAAGGTGGCCATGCGCTGGCACAGCAGGCGGGCAGCCGCCTGACCCCGGCGGGTGGCATAGAAACTTGCGGCGGTGTGCATGTTCGCTGGCATTGGTACACACTAGCATACCTCGCTGCCCGAGCCATCACGTCATGTCGGGCATTCAGGCCATGCAACCGGAGTAATGGAGGACAGCCATGACGCAGAATTTCGATATAAAGGCGATTCCCATCCTGTCGGACAATTATGCCTGGTTCGTGCATGATGGCGTAACAGGGGCGGCCGGCATGGTTGACCCGGCGCAGGAGGCCCCCCTGATTGCCGCCATCGACGCAGCGGGGGGCAGGCTGGACCTGATTTTCCTGACCCATCACCATGCCGACCATATCGCGGCGGCTGATGCCCTGCGCCAGCGTTATGGCGCGAAGATCGTGGGACCGGCAGCAGAAGTCGCCCGGCTGCCCCGCCTTGATATCGCGGTGCGCGACGGGGATGTCGTGGCCCTGGGGCAGTCCCGGGCGCAGGTAATCGCAACACCGGGGCACACGGCGGGGGAGGTGTCGTATTATTTCCCCGACGGCCCGGCGCTGTTCTGTGGCGATACGCTGTTCAGCATGGGATGCGGGCGACTGTTCGAGGGTACGCCGGCCGATATGTTCGCCAGCCTGCAACGGATCAGGGCACTGCCTGATGACACACAGATCTGCTGCGGGCATGAATATACCCAGTCCAATGCCCGTTTTGCGCTGCATGTCGACCCGGACAACATCGCGCTGAAAAAGCGTGCCGCACAGGTGGCCGACCTGCGACGCAGGGGGCTGCCCACGCTGCCGGTTCCCCTGTCGGTGGAATGTCTGACCAATCCCTTCCTGCGCGCGCCGGATGTGGCGACCCTGGCGCGGTTGCGCAGTGAAAAGGACAGTTTCTGACATACTACGTCATGTTTGCCGCGACCTGTGAAACGCGGGTGGTTACGTCTGCGTTTTACAGGCACGAAAAGCGGGATTCATGGCGGGGCATGCGGCGGGAATGGCCATCATCCGGTCATGGCCCGACCATGTGGATGGGAAAAGGGAACCGGATGGCGATATTGTTTTCCCGTCCGCAATCACAATTAATGATCCGGCTCATGGCCAGCCCCTGATATTATGACATAATGCTGGCTGTCTGGCGGTCATGGATGCAGGGACAGGCGCAGGCCCCGCGCTGGATCCATGCCGCAAGGCTGGACGTGGCCAGGGGGTAGGTATGAAGGGGTCATGCCGGGGGAGACCCGACCGGTAAAACTCCATATCTGGCCTGCATGCACAATGTCTGGCCGGGATGGCCGCCATCTGGTGGGCGACGTCATGGCCCATCGGGGTGTTACGGGCCAGATCCATGCGAAAGGAAGGCATTTGTCGGTATCTTCTGTCCCGGTAATCATCAAGAAATACGCCAATCGGCGGCTGTACGATACCGAGCTTTCGGCCTATATCACCCTTGAAAACCTGATGGACATGGTCAAGCAGGACCGTGCCTTCGTTATTCTGGATGCCCGCACGGGTGATGACATAACCCGTGGCGTGCTGGCGCAGGTCATGCTGGAAGAGGAAACCCGAGGGCGCGCCATGCTGCCGGTTGCCTTCCTGCGCCAGCTTATCCGCTGTTATGGCGATAGCAGGCAGGGTGAGGTATCCGATTACCTGGAACGCATGATGGCCGAATTCATGGACCGGCAGCCCCCTTCCGCGACACCGGATGGACTGGAACAGCTGGGGACGGAAAACGCTGCGGTGGTGCGGCAGGCCATGTCCCTGTTCACTTCCCTTTATGCCGTGGAACGGGTGGGTAACCGGACGGTGGAAAACCTGCTGCAGGAAATCATGGACCTGCGCCAGCAGGTGGCGGCGCTACAGGATCGCCATGGAGAAGCACCGAATGAAAAGGGCAGCCGCTGAGCCTGTCTTGCGGATGGGAAAGCCTGCTTTCCCTTAGACAATAAAAGTTTTTTGGGTGCCGCCTTTTTTCAAAACGGCGGCGTTTGGCGAATCTTTGTGAAAAAAGCTTCGCCAAAAACTTTATCTATCAATCAATTGGTCTTTTGAGCGGGATCAGCCGGGGCTGCCTGCGCAGGCACCGGCAGCCCGTGACTGGTGCACAGTTGCCGCCACGCCTGACCGATGGCGGGCAGCAGTTGCGCCCGCCGCAGCCCTGCAGGCAGGGGCGCGCCCACAACGATATGGATCGTGCCCGGACGTTTCAGCAGACCGCCGGGTTTCCAGTACAGCCCCGCATCCGTCGCCACGGGAATGACCGGCAGCCCGGTATGGGTGGCAAGGGCGGCAATGCCGGGCTGCAGGCTGATGGGGGCACCAGGGACCGTGCGCGTACCTTCGGGAAAGATGATGATCTGCCGTCCGTCGGCCACCGCCGCGTCGGTTGCGGCCAGCAGGGCGCGCAGGGCCTTTGCCTTGCCATCCCGGTCCACCGGGATCATGCCGCTCAGCCGCAGCATGGGACCGACCAGCGGTATGCGCTCCAGTTCGCGCTTCATGACATAGGTCGGGCGCGGCACAAGGTTCATCCAGACCAGGGTGTCGAATTCGGACTGGTGCTGGCATGCCAGCAGGCACGGCCCGGCAGGCAGGTGCTCCATGCCGCTGACCTTTATGTCAATCCGGCAGATACGTTGCAGCCCCCGCAGGGTCAGCCCCGTCCATACCTTGGCATAGGCCAGCGCCCGTCCGGGTGCGAACAGCCGGATGGGAAAGGCCAGAATGCCCATGATGATGGTCAGCAGCAGGAAATACAGGTTGAAGGCAAACGCGCGCAGTACTGTCATCACGAACGGGTCCATCAGTATGAATGGGTGTTCCTAACACCAGAAAACCGGCGTCAGGACAAGCGGTGGCCCGGTATTCAGCCCATGACGGGCGGTGCGCCGGGGCGGGTGTCGGTATGGTTGATCAGGCCGTGCAGTGGCCGCGTCAGGCGCGCGATATCAAGGCAGGCCAGCAGCCATTTGTCATATTCCGTCACCATAAGCCGCATGGTGGCGGGATGCAGCAGGTGCTGCAGCGCGGGTGAGCGGATCGGATAACCATACAGCCGCACATCGGGCACCGTGCGCCTGATTTCCATCATGGCGCGGCGGATATGGTACCCCGCCGTCACCACGACCAGACTATGGATATGGTAGGCCCGTACCCAGGCCGCCGTTTCATCTGCATTGCCCAGCGTGGATGTGGCGCTATGGCCCAGTGTCGTGCGCATCCATAACGCCAGTGGCGTGGGCTGTGGCTGGTGGCGCAGGAAATCGCCCAGCGTTGCATGCAGGTCCACGCCGGAAATCAGCAGCCGGTCCGCGTCGCCTTCCGCCAGCAGGCGCAGGGATTCGTCAATCCGGCCCTGTCCGCCCGTCAGTGCCACGATCCCGTCCACATGCGGCGGCCGCGCGGGGGGGCGCATGGCGTCACGGGTAAACCATGCCAGTCCCGCCATCCATGCCAGCAGGGTGGCCAGTACGCCCGTGGCCAGCAGCCTGCGGCGGAAGGGGGATGGTCGTCCGTTGCCGTGTGGCAGCCGTATCATGGCAGGCGGCGCAGCCATGCCCGCACGGTCAGCTGGGTTGTGACCCAGCCCGTCATGCCTGCCGCGGGCGGCAGCGCCAGCAGCATCCATAACAGCGCGTGCGGCACGATGTCCGCCCATGCGGCGGGATCGCGCCAGTCCATGGGGGCCGTGGCCTGCGCATCGGTCACGGCGGCAAAGGGAGCGGCCAGATGCGACATGGCCAGCAGCATGGGCAATGCCGCAAGACTGCCCCCAAGCCCCCCCACCAGCGCCAGCAGTCCCACGCGCGATGCGAACCGCCCGGAAATATAGCTGTCCATCGCCCCCAGTGAGTGGATCAGTGCAATGGCCTGCCGCCGGGTCTGCAGTCCCGCGCGCGTCGCGGCCATGACCACGCACACCGCCACCGTCATCACGATCAGTACGGACAGCAGCGCACAGGCCTGCAGGCTGGCAGCCAAGGCTGCCAGCCGGTCGCTCCATACACTGTCATGTTCAACCATCACACCGGGGGCAATGGCTTCCAGCCGGGGCAGCAGGGGCGGCATCGGGTCCTGTCCGGCTGTCGTATGCACCTCGATCACGGCGGGCAGGGGCAGGGACGCGTCCCCGGTCTGCTCGATCCATGGGGCCAGCAGGCTGCGCAGTTCCGCGTCACTTAGACGGTGCGCCGTGATGATGCCGGGGGCATGGGCCAGAATGTCCTGCACGGCCGCGATCCGTGTGCCCGTGCCGGCCGCCGGGTCATCGGGGCCGGGAACCTGCACGGTCGTGACCGCCCCCGCGCCATGGGTCCAGCGCTGCGACAGGCCATGTGCCGCAATCCCCCCCGCCAGCGCCAGCGCGGCAAGAAAGGACATGGCCGCGACGAGGAAGGGCAGGAACTGCCCCGGCAAGGCCTGATGCAGGGCCAGCCCGTCATGATAGCGCCTGCGTGCCATCAGCGGTAATCCCGCACCATGTGGCCATGCGCCAGTTCAATGGCGGGGGCGGGATATTTTTCCACGATCGCGTCGTTATGGGTGGCCACCACGATGGTCGTGCCCAGTTCCGCCAGCCGGTGGAACATGGCCATGAGACGCCCCGCCTGCCGTTCATCCAGCGCGTTGGTCGGTTCATCCGCCAGAAGCAGGGCAGGACGGTAGATCACCGCGCGCGCGATCGCGACCCGCTGCTGCTCGCCGCCCGAAAGCTGCAGCGGCCGCGCGTCCAGACGGTTTTCCAGCCCGACCCATTTCATAATGGCGTGCACCTCATGGGCGATCTCGTCCTCCGCGCGGTGCTGCAGGCGCAGCGGGAGGGCGACGTTGTCAAACACGCTGAGGTCGGGCAGCAGCCGGAAATCCTGCCACACCGTCCCGATGCGGCGGCGCAGGCGCGCAAGACTGCTGCGCCGCGCCTGCATGACCGGCACGCCCAGTATTTCCACCATCCCGGCACTGGCCTGCACTTCCAGCGACAGGATGGACAGCAGCGACGACTTGCCCGCACCCGACGGGCCAAGCAGCCAGCGGAATTCACCCTGCGGGACATCAAGGCTGATATGTGACAGCGCGGCCACCCCGGCGTTGCCGCCATGGGCGTAACTGACATCATGCAGGCGGAACATGCGGGCGGCCCTGCCTGTCTTTACATGGTGCGCGCGGCAATGGTGGACAGCGTGGCGCACAGCGCCGCCGCCGCCATGAGCAGCAGCCCGTCAAAGACCAGCGAGGACGGGGTCAGCAGGTGGGATCCCACCTCCAGATGGTCGGGAATGGAATGCGTGACATGCGCGATCATGTCGCGTGTCTGCGGGTCGTTGCCCACGGCGCCGTTCACGATCCCGATGATATGGGGCAGCGCGCTCCACCCGATGCCAAGGATCAGGACCAGTGGGGCGACCAGTTCCGATACCTGCTGCACCAGATAGAACAGGAAGTAGAAAACCGACCATACCGCCAGCCGCACGATACGCGGCATATTCATCCCGCCCGCAGCACTGGTGGCAGGGGGCAGCGTGCGATCATGCTGCTGGTTGGAAAAGGGACTGTCCATTAAAACAAGACTCCGGTCATGGGTGCTGCTTCCCCGGATTGTTGGAAACGCATTCCAGACCGAGGTAGCGACCGCTTGTATTAAATGCAAACTTCTGCCTTGTGCATATGGGAAACAGCAGGTGCGCCGTCGCTAATGGATAACGCCACGCCACAGCAGGGTAAGGGATATGGATCGGGCCGGCCGCCGTTGCCGCCCGTCATGATCTTTCGCGTCGGTTCGCGGCAGTATGGCCTGCCCGCGGGCCTTGTGGTCAGGGAATGCATGCCCGTGCCCGAACTCATGCCGGTGGCCGTGGCGCTGCCGCATGTATCGGGCTGGTTCCGGCTGGGGGCGGCCATGGTGGTGGTGATCGACCTTGGCGTGCTGCTGGGGGAACGCACGCAGGCGGTGCGCCAGCCTGTTGACCTGCTGTACTGCCCGCTGCTGCTGTGCAACCTGCCCGGCGGGGGCAGCGTGGCCCTGCTGGTGGATGCGGTGTGCGCGGTCACGCGGCAGCCCGCCCCCGTTGCCCCTGCCACGGTTGACGGTGACATGGCAGGGGGGACGGACGCCGGGCGGGAACTGGAACTTGCAGATGGTGGCATTGCATTCATGTTGCGCATGACCGACATCATCAATGATGATGAACGCATGCGGCTGGACACCCTGATGGAACGTACCCGTGCGCGCGCCACCCTGTGGGCCGCGATCGATACACCGCAACCCGACATGCCCGACGAGGGGCATGGGGAAGGACGTTCATGACGGGACCGGCAGCCTTTCCCCCCGCGGGCCTGCGGCGCCTGCTCAATGCGGTGACCCGCCGCACGGGGCTGCATTACTACATGGACAAGGCCGATCTGCTGGAACAGGTGGTGGGCGCGCGCATGGCGCTGCATGGCTTTCGTACCTGCCATGACTATCTTGCCCTGCTGGCCGATGGGGCGCGGGGTGACAGGGAATGGCGGGAACTTGAATCCGCCATCACCATAGGGGAGACGTTTTTCTTCCGGTATGCCGAACAGTTCGCGGCCCTTGAACGCACCATCCTGCCGCAATTGATCCGCCGGGCTGCCGCTACGCGCCACCTGCGGATATGGAGTGTCGGCTGTTCCAACGGGGCCGAACCCTATTCCATCGCCATCCTGCTGACGCGCCTGCTGGATGACGCGGGGATGAATCCCGCTGACTGGCATATCGAAATCCTGGGCACCGATATCAGTACCCGCGCCCTGGAACAGGCGCGCCAGGCCGAATTCAGCGCATGGACCCTGCGTGACATAGCGCCCGCGCAGTGTGCCGCGTGGTTCACCCCAGTCAGTCCCCGGATATGGCGGCTGCATGAATGCTATTGCCGCATGGTCCGCTTCCGTTACAGCAATGTCCTTGACCTGCTGCGGCCCGATGGCGGGCCGCCGGGGCCATTCGACCTGATCCTGTGCCGCAACGTGCTGATCTATTTCGCGCAGGCACAGGCACAGGCACTGGTCCATGCCATGGCGGGCCGGCTTGCGCCCCAGGGCTGGATCCTGCTGGGGCATTCCGAACCCGTTTCCTGTTTTGCGCCCAGCCTTGAAACCGTGCGCCTGCCGGGCACGCTGGCATTTCGCCGGCCCGCAAAGGCAGGTGGGGACGTGCCGGATGCGCCCGTCGCATGCGATACGTCCCGGCGCAGGCCCACGCGCGCGCTTGTGCCCATGCCCGCCGTGGATAGCACGCCAGTCGCTGCCGAAATCCGGCAGATTGCGGATACGGGGCAGGTTCCGCTGGCCATGCGCATGTGCCGTGACCACCTGCTGCGCCACCCCATGGATACCCGCATCCATTTCCTGTTTGCCGTGCTGGCATGGGGTGAAGGCAGCCTGCTGCAGGCCGAGGAATCGTTCCGCCGGGTTATTTACCTGTGCCGCGACCATGTCATGGCGCGCTGCTACCTTGCCCGCCTTTTGGAAGATGCGGGCGGATGGGTGGAGGCAAACCGGCTGCGCCTGCAGATGATGGAACTGGCCCGCCGCTGCCCGCCCGCTACCGTGCTGCCCGATGGGGATGGCATGACGGCGGGGGGCCTGCTGCGTCTGGCCCGACAGGCCAGTGAGGCCCCGGCAATCCGTCATGCACAGGTGACATCGTGACGGAAAACCGCGACATCACGCCACCATCCGGCAGGGATGCCTTCGCCCGTCGGGTATTGCACGAACGCGCGCAGATCATGGCCGCGCGCGGGCAGGAACACACAGGGGCTGCAGCGGGGCGGCTGCTGGTCATGCTGGACCTTGCGGGGCAGGCCTGCGGTGTGGACCTGCATGCCGTGCTGCGCGTGACCGATCCGGTCTGGAGTGATATGCCCCGCAGGCCCGACTGCCCACCCGGCGTGCGCGGCGTGCATGGCTATCAGGCTGACCTGTATACCGTATTCGACCTTTCGGTCCTGCTGGGCGGCGCACCGCTGGAGGCGCCCGGCGTGATGCTGCTGCTGCGTTCGGTTTCCAGCATTCCGCTGGGGCGCATCGCCCTGCTGGCCAGTGGTGCCGCGGGCACCGTGGAAATCACGGGCACGCCCACGCCGCTGACGCCTTCGGGCTTTCCACAGGCCAGCCTGCCCGATGGGCGCAGCCTGACCGTCATTGATCCCGCGCGCCTGTTTTCTTCCCGTTATGTCGGAGTGTGAAGTACCGTGACAATCGCCAATCGCCTGCTGTTCGGCTTCATGGTCGGTGTCCTGCTGATGGTATCGCTGGGTATCTACGCGCTGGGACAGATCCGGGAGGTGCGTGATGAAATGACGATCATCGTCACGCGCGACCTGTCGGTCTATCGTGAACTGACGCATATCCGCGCCAATGAAAACGACCTTGTCGCCCGCAGGCTTGCCATCCTTGCGCATTATTACGCGCATGATTTCGAAACCGCCCCCACCGTACTGGAAGACGCCATTGCGGGATGGGATGAAAAAGCGCGCGACGCGGACAGGCTGCTGGCGGGCGTGCTGTCGCGCGCGGAGGAAGGGGGCAGGCTGGCCCGCAGCGACGACCAGCGCGAGATGTTCAATACCGTCGCCAGCCAGTTGCGGGATATTTCCGCGCAGTTCCAGATGGATACGCGTGGCGCGGCCATGCTGTTCCAGGCCATACGCGCGGGCAATGACGCGGGCGTGCGCGAACAGGCATCGCGTATCGACAACCGCGAACAGTCGATAGACCTGCTGGTGGGGCGGGCGGCGTCCCTGCTGGATCACGGGGTGCAGGTGGCCGAAACGCAGGGGGCAGCATCATATGATTACAGCCGCCGTTCGCTGGCTATCGGCATGGCGGGGGCAGTTGTCGTGGCCCTGATCGTGACTTTCTGGACGCGGCGTTCGATCATGGAACCGATTTCGTCCATCATGCATGTGATGGAACGCGTGGGGCAGGGCGACCTTGCCACCCGCGCCAAGGTGGGCGGCATGGGCGAGGACCGTGACGAGGTCGCCCGCCTGGCTGCCGGCCTGAACCGCATGATTGACGGCCTGCGGGAAATCGCGCGCCAGAGCGGGGAAGTCACGCAGAACCTTGACGCCGCCGTGGCCGAAATCCGCGCTTCCACCCAGCAGCAGGCCGCAAGCGTGGAGGAACAGTTCGCCGCAGTACAGGAAACGGCGGCCACCGTGGATGAAATCACCCATTCGGGTGCCCAGATCAGCAAGCGCGCGCGTGAGGTGATTTCCTCGGCGGAGGTGATCGTCCACAGTTCCGCAAGCGGTCTGGAAGCGGTGGAGGAAACGGCCCGCGCCATGGCCCATACCCATGACGGGGCGGAAGCCGTGGCGTCGAACATCGTGGCCCTGTCCGAACGGACCGAGGCGATCAGCGAAATCATCGCGTCCGTCAATGACCTGTCCGAACGCTCCCACCTGCTGGCGCTGAATGCCGCGATCGAGGCGGCCGCGGCGGGCGAGCACGGGCGGTCGTTTGCCGTGGTGGCGGCGGAAATGAAGATCCTCGCCGACCAGTCGCGCGATGCGACGCAGAATGTACGCGCCATCCTTGGTGACATCCAGCGCGGCATCAACACCTCCGTCATGCTGACGGAGGAAGCGGTCAAGCGTGTCTCGGCGGGGAAGGAACGCACCGACATTGCCTACCGCACTATCGAACGCATGACCGGCGGGATCGAGGAAGGCGTACATGCCTTCCAGCAGATCGTGGCGTCAACCAACCAGCAGCAGATCGGCATTGAACAGGTCATGACCGCGCTGCAGAGCATCCGACAGGCCAGCCAGCAGACATCGGCGGGCACCCGCAATCTGGAGGTCTCGGCCAGCAACCTTGGCAAGCTGTCAAAACAGCTTCTGACCATTTCCGCCCGTTACCAGACCTGACGGCCGGGCCGTGGACACCCTTCGCGACGAACTTCTGGCGGTATTCGATGCGGAATACCGCGACCACCTGCGTGTGATCCGCGGTATCGTGGCCACCGGCTGCACGGATGCGCAGGGGCTGGCGGAAATCTTCCGGCGTGTCCACTCGCTCAAGGGGGCGGCGCGGGCGGTGGAACTGCCGGTGGTCGAAGGGGTGGCCCACGCGCTGGAAAACCGCTTGTCGGCCCTGCAGGCGGCCCGTGCCCTGCCGGATGAAGCCGATCTGAAGGCGATTACCGATACACTTGATGAAGTGGACCTGCTGATGACCGCCGCCCCGGCGGGGGCGGACGTCCATGCGCCGGATGAGGAGGCACCTGCCACCACGGCCATGGAAAACCCGGCCTATGTACAGGTGCCTGTCGCACGGCTCGATGCGCTGGCCTCGGCGGTGCATGACCTTATGTCCGTGGCCGAACGGCATGAGCGGCTATGGGCGCAGGTGATGGATCTGCTTGATGAATCCCGTGTGGTCATGCACGCGCCCGAACGCATGCGCGCCGATCCCGTGGCCGAATTCGCGCGCATGACGCGCAGGCTCATGACGGTGGGGCGCGAGCGTGAACTCATGTCCGGGCAGATCGACCGCGCATTGCTGCGACTGGGGGAGGAAGTCCATGCGGTGACCCTCGTGCCCGCCGAAAGCGTGTTCGGCTCCCTTGCCGCCATGGCCCGGCGCATCGCACGCGAACATGGCGGCCCGGATGCGGGGGTGGAGGTACACATGTACGGCATGGAGGTCCAGACCGAACGCCGTGTGATGCAGGCCCTGCGCGACCCGGTGGTCCATCTTGTGCGCAACGCCATCGTGCACGGGCATGAAAGCCGTGCCCAGCGGTTGAAGGAAGGCAAGTCCGAACGCCTGAACATCACCATCGCCGTCACCCTGACGGGCGTGCGGCTGCAGGTTGCGGTCAGTGATGACGGGCGTGGTCCCGACCTGCAGGCCATCGCCGCGCGGGCTGCGGGGCAGGGGCTGGTCCATGCCGATGCGCCGCTGGATGCGCGGCAGTTGCTGGCGCGCGTGTTCGAACCGGGTTTTTCCACGCGCGGGCAGGCCGATAAGCTGGCCGGGCGCGGGGTTGGCCTGTCGGTGGTGGCCGAAGCCGCGCGCGCCCTGCATGGCACCGTGCGCATGGAACAGCGCCAGCCCGCGGGCACGACCGTCACCCTGACCGTGCCGGTGTCCCAGCGCCAGCGCACCGTGCTGCTGGTGGAAAATGCCGGGCAGTCGCTTGGCCTGCCCGGACGCGTGATCCGCCACCTGCTGCGGGTGCGGCGTGATGAGATCCGGCTGCTCAATGGCGCGCCCTTCGCCGTGGTGCCGCATCCCCATGACGGCACGCATCCTGCGGCCGGCCAGACCAGGAAACAGGCCGAGGACCTGGTGCCGCTGGTGCCGCTGCGGGCTTTCGTGGGAGATGAGAACGCGCCACTGCCCGTGCGCGATGGCGCGGTCAGCGTCGTGGTGATGGAGGTGGATGGCGTGCGCTGCGGCTTTGCGGTGGAACGCATGGTGGATGTACGCACGCTGCTGGTGTCGGATGCGACCGCCGTGGGGCTGGACAGTGAACTGGTGCCCGGCATTGCCTGGCAGCGCGAGGACCAGCCGGTTTTCATCCTTAGCCCCGACCGGCTGTTTGCGCGCTGGCGGCTGCGGGGCAATGGCGACGGCGTCTGTTTCAGTGACGTGGATGAAGCCGCCCCCGTGGTGCCCGTGCGCCATGCGCCGCTGGTCATGGTGGTGGATGATTCGATCACGACCCGGACACTGCAGAAAACCATATTGCAGTCCCATGGTTACGATGTCTGCCTTGCGGTGGATGGGGAGGAAGCGCTGGCGATGCTCCAGCAGTCCTCGCGGCATGTGGATGTTGTGGTGACGGATGTTGAAATGCCGCGCATGGATGGCTTCGCCCTGTTGGCGGCCATGCGGGCCGACCCCCATCTGTCGGGCATACCGGTTGTGCTGATGACATCGCGTGACGAGGGGGATGACGTGCGCCGGGGCATGGAAGGGGGCGCGCGCGCCTACCTGACCAAACAGAAATTCGATCAGGGTGAACTGATCGATACCATAAAGGGGCTGTTGTGAACGATATGACGCCCCAGGCCCCGCGCCGCGTGCTGATCGTGGAGGATTCGGCGGTGCTGCGCCACCTGCTGATGCGCGTGGTGGCGGGCGACCCGCGTCTGGAACTGGTGGAGGCCGTGGAAACGGCGGAGGAGGCGCTGCGCCTTGTCCCGCGCCTGCGCCCCGATGTGATTTCCATGGATATCTGCCTGCCCGGCATGGACGGGCTGGAAGCGACCCGGCAGATCATGGCGCATTTTCCAACCCCCATCGTGATCGTCAGTGACACTGTCGGCGCGCAGGCGACGCAGGTTTCCATGAATGCCCTGCGATCGGGGGCGCTGTCGGTGATCGAGAAGCCGCAGGGCCTGTCGGGTGCAGCAGGTGCGGCCGTGGCGCAGGGGATCGCCACACAGCTGTATATCATGAGTCAGGTGCCCGTGATCCGCCGCCGCCTAATGCAGGCCGAACCCTTCCGGCACAAGGGCATGTGGACGCGCCCGCTGGAAATCCGCCCGCGCATCCTTGCCCTTGCGGCATCCACCGGGGGGCCTACGGCCTTTGCCCGCGTGCTGAATGACCTGCCGGCGGATTTCGCGCTGCCGGTGGTGCTGGTGCAGCATATGGGCCAGTCGTTCATGGAAGGGTTCGCGGCCTGGCTGGACCAGCATGTGGCCCTGCCGGTCATGCTGGCGCAGCACGGCATGCCGCTGGAACGCGGCCGGGTGCTGGTGGCGCCGGGCAACCGGCACATGACGGTCGGCCCGCGCGGCGATGTGCTGCTGCATGATGATGCACTGGTGCAGGGGCAGCGGCCATCGGCCGACGTGCTGTTTTCTTCCGTGGCCCGCGTGTTTGGCGCGGACAGCCTTGGCGTGCTGCTGACCGGCATGGGTGAAGACGGCGTGGAGGGGCTGGGCCGTATCCGTGGTGCCGGTGGCTATACCATTGTCGAAGATCGCAGCACCGCCGTCATCCATGGCATGCCCGGCGCCGCCGAACGCGCGGGGGCTGCGTGCATAAGCCTACCAGTGCATGAAATCACCCCGCATATTCTCCGGATCGTGGCAGGTGGCCAGATCCCTTCCGAAGACCCCCTGGCAGGATGATGACGCACCGATGCCGCTGACTGACCAACAGGACCATGCCGACACCCTGCTGCTGGTGGAGGATTCGGACACGCAGGCCCTGCGTATCCGCCGCATGCTGGAAGGCCACGGCTTTCACGTCCACCGCGTGGCCAGCGGGGAAGAAGCACTCGATACCCTTGATGAACGTCTGCCGGGGCTGGTGATTGCCGATTACCACCTGCCGGGCATGAATGGCGGGCAGCTGGCCCGCCAGCTGCGCATGAACGCGGTCACGCGCACCATTCCCGTCCTGATCCTGACGGAAGGAATCGAACCGGGGTTGGAGCGCGAGGGGCTGGAAAGCGGGGCGGATGCCTATATCCCCAAATCATCCGATCCCGCACTGATCGTTTTCCGTATCCGCGCGCTGCTGCGTGAACATGCGGCGCATGCGCCATCCCTCCTGCCGCAGCGCGTGTTCCGCCGCGCGCGGATCATGGTCATCGCCCCCGAACCCGCCCACCGGCGCGCGGTGCCCGAACTGATCGACCAGTTGCGGCGTGACGGGCATATCGTCACCCTGTGCCCGGACCCGTCCCGGCTCAGGCCATCGCTGCTGCATGATCCCGACCATGTGCCCGACTGCGTGGTGATCGATCTGGCCTGCCGGGAATTCGACGGGCTGGGGGTGTGCCGCAAACTTGATGAATGGCGGCAGGAGGACCTGCTGTCGGGCAACGTGCCGCCGCGTATCCTGGGGGTGGATGGTGCGCCCCGGCCCGATGCGAAGGAGTTTTCGGCCCGCGTGTTCGAGGCGGGGATAGACGACCTTGTCTCGCGCGATGTGGGGCCTGCGGCTCTGGCGCTGCGCATCCGCGTGCTGGTGCGCCGCAAGCTTTTGCAGGATGACGTGCGCCGCATCGAGGTCGAGCGTCAGGCGCGTGAGATCGCGGTCAAGAGCGCACGGGCGGAGGCTGCCGCCATCGCGTCCAAGGCATCGCTGGCCGAGGCGCTGGAACAGGCCAACCGCGAACTGGCCGACGCCAACCGCAAGCTGATCGAGACACAGGGCAAGCTGGTGCAGACGGCCAAGATGGCGTCGCTGGGTGAACTGGTGGCGGGCATCGCGCATGAAATCAACAACCCGCTGGCCTTCATCCTTGCGCACAAGGACACGGTGGCGCGCGGGCTGGACCGTGTGATCGGGATGGAAGCCGCCTGCACCGATCCCGACCATGACGATCGCGCCGCGATCCTGAACAAATGCCGCGACCGGGTGGGGTCCATGAACATGGGGCTGCGGCGGATCCAGAACCTTGTGCTGAACCTGCGCAAATTCTCGCGCCTGGATGAAGGGCTGTTCCAGCTGATCGACGTGCCCGAGGCACTGGAAACCGTCATGGCGCTGCTGACACAGAAGCTGGGCAGCGGCATTGTGGTCAGGCGCCGGTACGAAGCGCCGGACCGGCTGTACTGTCAGGCGGCGCTGCTCAATCAGGTCATCATGAATATTATCAGCAATGCGGCCGATGCAATTCTTGCCGCCCAGCCTGATGATATGTCTGTCCGTGGCGGGATCGCGGAAGGGGAAATCGATATCCACACGTTCCTTGCGCATAATGGCGACGGGCGGGACAGCTATGTCTTTGTCATTACCGACAGCGGCCCCGGCATCGCCCCGGACGTGCAGGAACGTATTTTCGAGCCGTTTTTCACCACCAAGCCGGTCGGGGCGGGAACCGGGCTGGGGCTGGCGATCGCCTACAGCGTGGTGCAGGCCCATCAGGGCAGCCTGTCGGTTGGCAGCGCGCCGCAGGGCGGGGCGCGTTTCACCATTTCCGTGCCATGGAATCCCGGCCCGGGGAATGACGGACAGACAACCGCATCCCGGCCATTATCCGAACAAGCGCGCTGAGGTATCCTGACCTTCGTGCAGGGAGTTGCAGATCAATGAACACCAATCCCGCGACGCAACCGCGCCCTGTTGTCCTGCTGGTGGATGACGAAGCCGAGATCCTTGTGGCGCTTACGGACCTGCTGGAAGATACCTTTACCGTCCTGTCCACCACATCCCCCACCGAGGCGCTGGATATCCTCGCCACCCGCAACGACGTGGACGTGATCGTATCCGACCAGCGCATGCCCGAAATGGGCGGTGACGTGATGCTGGCGCGCGCGCGCCAGCACAGCGATGCGCAGGCCATTCTGCTGACCGGCTATGCCGATATCGGGGCGGTGGCGGCGGCGCTGAACCAGGGACGGATTTCGTTTTATTCGCACAAGCCATGGGACCCGGACGCCCTGCGCGCCATGATCGTGCAGGCGGCGGATTACCACCGGCTGGAACGTGAACTGCGCACCGAGCGCATGCTGCTGCATGGCCTGCTGGACAACCTGCGTTCGGGGCTGGGGTTCAAGGATGCGCAGGGTCGATTCATCCGCATCAACCAGCAGGCCGCTGATTTCTATGGTCGTGATATCGCAGGCTGCCTTGGCCATACGGAGGAGGAACTGTGTGACGCGGACCTGCTGCCCCTGATCCGTGCGGCGCATGAACGCCTGCACGCCGAGGGGCGGGACGAGGAAACCGTTGAACTGCCCGCCCATATCCGTGGCGGTGTGCAGGGGCGGTGGCGTGAGATCACGCGCGTCGTGCTGGGCGCGCTGGGGGACGGGTCGGCCTGTTCCGTTGTCATCAACCGGGACATCACCCGCCAGCAGGAAATGGCGGCCCGCCTGAGGCAGGCGGAAAAGATGCAGGCGCTGGGCACGCTGGCCGGTGGCATCGCGCATGATTTCAACAACCTGCTGACCGCCGTCCTTGGCTCGCTGGAACTGGTGCGCGACATGGGGCCGGAAACGGGGCCGATGGCGCGCCTGCTGGATAATGCGTCCGCCGCCGCACAGCGGGGTGCATCATTGACGCGCAGGCTGCTCAATTTCAGCCGTCCGCGCGACCTCAGCCTTGAGCCGGTGGATGTGAACGCCCTTTTGCATGGCATGAACGACCTGCTGGCGCAGACGGTGGTGTCACGGCAGGGGAAAAGCGGCGGCGCGCCGTGCGCCATCGTGGTGGATACGGCGGCGTCGGATGGCATGCTGCCGCCGGTCTGCACCGATGCGGGACAACTGGAACTGGCGGTGCTCAACCTGTGCATCAACGCTGTCGACGCCATGCCCGAAGGCGGGCTGATAAAGGTTTCGACGGCGCTGAAGCAGGTGAAGGAAATCGTGGCGGGCACGAACCTCGTGCCCGGTGAATACGTCATGGTTTCGGTAACCGATCAGGGTGTCGGCATGTCGCCCGAGACGCTGGCCCGTGTGTTCGAACCCTTTTTCACCACCAAGGATGTCGGGCGCGGAACCGGGCTGGGCCTGTCCATGATCTATGGCTTCATCCGTCACGTGGGCGGCGAGGTGCAGGTGCGCAGCAGGCCGGACGAGGGCACGCGCGTTGACCTGTGCCTGCCGGTGCAGGGCGGCGGCAATGCCATGGACGCCCCGGTTGCCGCCCTGGCCACGACTTCGGCGGAGGGGACAGGCCAGCGCGCGCTGCATGTCATGGTGGTGGATGATGAACCGGGCGTGCGCGCAGTGACGGCGGGCTTCCTGCGCGCGCGTGGGCATGAGGTGCACGAATACGCCAGCGGCGCCGCCGCGGTAAAGGCGATGGAACAGGGGCCGGGGCCGATCGACCTTGTCATCATGGACGTGATGATGCCGGGCATGGGCGGGCTGGAGACGGCGCACCACCTGCAGGCGCTGCGTCCCGGCCTGCGGGTGCTGTACCTGACCGGTTACGCCAATGCCGGCGCCCTGCCGGCGGGCAGCGCCAATGTCATGCACAAGCCTTTTACCCGTGCCGATCTGGCCGCCCATATCGACCGGATCATGAACCGCGCCCCGCAGGAGGCATAGGGGCGCCGTACTGTCCGGGTGGTCTTGCCCCTTGTGCTGGCGTGAGAACGTTTTATTTCTATTGATATGCAAGAATATCATTCATCTCCCCATGACCCTGTTGGGTGGCATGGAACAACCATCTTATGTGTCCGGCGTGATGGCCAGGTTGCCATGGCGGGCGATGGGCAGGTGACGCTGGGCGCCACCGTGATCAAGGGCAACGCCCGCAAGGTGCGCCGCATCGGCCCCACCGGGCAGATCCTTGCCGGGTTTGCAGGCGCCACGGCAGATGCCTTCACCCTGCTGGAACGGCTGGAAAACAAGCTGGAACGTTACCCCAACCAGCTTGAACGCGCCTGCGTGGAACTGGCGAAGGACTGGCGCACGGATCGCTACCTGCGCCGGCTGGAGGCGATGATGGCGGTGGCGGATGCCGAACGCTCCTTCACCCTGACCGGCAATGGCGACGTGCTGGAACCCGAGGACGGCATCATCGCCATTGGTTCGGGCGGCAATTACGCGCTGTCGGCCGCGCGCGCGCTGCTGGGGATCGAGGGATTGTCGGCAGTCGATATCGCACGGCGGTCAATGAAGATCGCCGGTGACATCTGTGTTTACACCAACCATTCCGTCATTGTGGAAACACTGGGTGCGGATGCGCAGGACGGAGCGGCGTAATGGAAATCCCCAATCATTCCCCGCGTGAAATCGTGGCCGAACTGGATCGCTACATCATCGGGCAGTCCGATGCGAAGCGTGCCGTGGCCATCGCGCTGCGCAACCGCTGGCGGCGCGCGCAGCTGACGGATGCGATGCGTGACGAGGTCGTGCCCAAGAACATCCTGATGATCGGGCCGACGGGTTGCGGCAAGACCGAAATCGCGCGCCGTCTGGCCAAGCTGGCGCAGGCGCCTTTCCTGAAGGTCGAGGCCACGAAATTCACCGAAGTCGGCTATGTCGGCCGCGACGTGGAAAGCATCGTGCGTGATCTGGTCGAGTCCTCGATCAACATGTTGCGCGACCTGCGCCGCAAGGACGTTGAAAAGAACGCCGAACAGGCTGCCGAGGACATCCTGCTTGACGCGCTGGTGGGGGAAGGGGCCTCATCCGAGACGCGCAACAAGTTCCGCCGGATGCTGCGCGCGGGTGAACTGGAAAACAAGGAAGTCGAGATCTCGATTGCCGAAGGGGGCAGTCCGTCACCGTCCGACATGCCGAACATGACGCCCGGCGCGGTCATCAACTTCTCCGACATGATGAAGGGTTTCATGAACCGCATGCCGCAGCAGAAGCGCATGACGGTGGCTGCCGCCCGCGCCGCCCTGATCCGGCAGGAAGCGGACAAGATGCTGGATACCGAAACCCTGACGCGTGAAGCCGTGGCGCATGCGCAGGATCATGGCATCGTTTTCCTTGATGAAATCGACAAGGTCTGTGCCCGTGCATCCGAAGGGGGATCGCGTGGTGGCGATGTTTCGCGTGAAGGGGTGCAGCGCGACCTGCTGCCCCTGATCGAGGGGACGACGGTTTCCACCAAATACGGCCCCGTGCGTACGGACCATATCCTGTTCATCGCATCCGGTGCGTTCCATATCGCCAAGCCGTCCGACCTGCTGCCCGAACTGCAGGGGCGGCTACCCATCCGCGTGGAGCTGGCGTCGCTGACGCGTGAGGACCTGCGGCGGATCCTGACCGAGCCGGAACATTCGCTGCTGCAGCAGTACGTCGCCCTGCTGGGCACGGAAAAGGTCACGCTGTCCTTTACCGATGGCGCGATTGATGCGCTGGCGGAACTGGCGGCTGACATCAATGAACGTGTCGAGAATATCGGTGCGCGGCGTCTGGCCACCGTGCTGGAGCGCCTTCTGGAAGACGTGTCCTTCACCGCTGCCGACCGGAGCGGGGAAGATGTGGTGATTACGGCGGAAGATGTGCAGAACCGGGTTGCACCCCTGGCCCGCAAGGGTGATCTGAGCCGCTTTATCCTGTAGGGCAGTAACCGCCGGTGCAGGGGGCCGCGCCACAGGGTGCGGCCTTTTGTGTTCCGTCCCGTTTTCCGGCCCAGCATTGAGGGCCTTGCGTAACAGGAAAGATGATGACCGACCCCTTTGTGAAGCCCGAGGACGATACCGCCGCAGATGCCATCGCGGAAATTGGTGAGGAACTGGCCCTGTTTGATGACTGGATGCAGCGGTACCAGTACATCATCGAACTGGGGCGCAAGCTGCCGCCATTCCCCGCTGAATGGCAGGATGACGCCCATCGCGTGCCGGGATGCCAGAGTCAGGTCTGGATGGAAGTGCAGCCGCGTGATGGCCTGCTGTATCTGGCTGGTGCGTCGGATGCGGCCATCGTGTCGGGACTGGTGGCGCTGCTGCTGCGGGTTTATTCGGGGCGCAGCCGGGATGAAATCCTGAATACGGACCCCAAATTCCTGCGTGACCTTGGTCTGGTGCAGGCACTGTCCACCAACCGGGGCAATGGGGTGGAAGCCATGGCGCAGGCCATACGCAAGGCTGCCGCCGCCATGCCAGCCTGAACCGTTGGCAAAAAAGAATAAAAGTTTCCGGGTGCCGCCTTTTTTCAGAAAGGCGGCGTTCCTTGAAATTTTTTGGGAAAAAGCTTCACCAAAAACTTCTTATCTTTTGGGGCCGGAAGGGACGAGACAGGCGATCAGGCCTGCCCATGCGGATCAGTAACCCGCGTCAAAGCCCGCATCGTCAACGGCAGCGAACAAGTCGTCGGGATTGGTGGTGCGTCCGTCATAGGTGATGAAGGCCTTGCCCTGTTCCAGCGAGACTTCCACCATCGAGACGCCATCCACGGCTTCCAGCGCGTGTACGACCTTGGATGCGCATCCATCACAGGTCATGCCGCTTATGTTCAGTGTTATTGTTTCCATGATCTGATCGCCTTTGCACCTGCTGGCAGCCTGTATGGGTGCCTGTGGTTGAGAACCGGAGCGATTACACCAGATAAGGGCGTTTAACGCCATCACCTCATCTCAAAGACTGTTTGAAAACAACCTGTTGATAAAAAACAATAAAAGTTTTCAGGTGCCGTCTTTTTTCAAAAAGCTTCACCAAAAAACTTCCTTATGATTGCCGGATGTTTCCCGGGCTGATTTTTCAGGCAGTCTCCTATTCCATGAAAATGAAACCGGAAGTGCATCTTGGGCATGATCGGTGCTGCCACACGATCTTGATGGATAGGGGCTGTAACCGGATCAGTCAGGCCTCATGATATTATCGTTTGTAATAAAATTGCTATCGAATTTTGGGGGCGTAAACGGCCATGATTCGTGCCCGCAGCGTATTACTCCATGGCTTGCCGGGACGACAGACAACGGGCCATGGCATTATATTACGCGGGGTCATGGCAGTGCTGGCCGGGCAGGCGGGGGCACATTCCTGGCGGGGTCTGGATCTGTCAGGTAACCGGGACGGTGTGGGTGTCGGCATGCAAAAAAGGCCGGTGCTTGAAGCAACCGGCCTTTCGGATCATGAACGCAGTGAGGTGTGGCTGTTCAGTCAACCGTGCTCATGCGGGTTTCATCCACAAACTTTTCCGTATCATCATCCAGCTTGCGCGACTTGCGGCCGGCAGGACCGTGGACATACAACGTCTTGCGATCAATTTTCTGATCGGTGCCTTCCGGCTTCAGCGGCATTTCGTATTCCGGCTTCTGCGCATGGTCGGCCATCTGCAGGTCGGGATTGAAGACCGAGTTGAACTTCCAGATCATGGTCAGGAAGTTGGTCTGTCCACGCAGCGCAAGACGCAGGGCGATGCCCAGCGTGTCCTTGATCGCGCTCCAGCCCAGATGCTTGTTGTTCAGGATCTGCTGGGTCTTGACCAGTTCTTCATAGAACTCACGCAGCGGCAGCGTGGTGGGCATGACCGCGTGCTGGATGTCAAACAGGCGATAGTCGCGCGTGGTCAGCTTGCGGGACTCGCTTTCCCAGATTTCCGTGCCGGGGTAGGGGGTGGTGACGGAAATGTTCACGATGTCCGGGATTTCCAGGCACCACTGGCGGATCACCTCAAAGCGTTCGCGATCCCATGACGGGTCGGCGATCAGGTTGATGGCGACGATCAGGTCCAGCGAGCGGGCGTATTCCAGCGCCTCGAAATTGCGGTCCATCGACACGCGCTTGCGGAACCGCTTCAGCCCTTCCGCATCGACCGCTTCCAGCCCGATGAAGATGTAGCTCAGGCCGATTTCCTTCCAGACTGCGAACACTTCCTTGTTGCGCATCAGCACGTCGGCGCGGGTCTCGAGGTAGTATTCCTTCTGGATGTTGCGGCGCTTGATCTCATCGGCGATGGCAAGGCCGTGTTCGGCATGGACGAAGGCCACGTCATCGACGATGAAAATGCCGGGTTCCTTGATTTCCTGCAGTTCCTCGCCAATCACCTTGGCGCTGGCGGTGCGGTAGGACCGGCCGTAGAAGGTCCATGCGCTGCAGAACGTGCAGTCCCACGGGCAGCCACGGGCAAATTCGATCGATGCCGCCGGGTCCAGCGTGCCGATGAAGTACTTGCGGCGGTGTTGCAGCAGGTCACGCGCGGGACGGACCTCATCGAGGGATTCGATGAAGATCGGCGGCGGCCCATCACCATCCATGGTAACGACGCCGGGCACGCTCAGCAGGTCCTTGCCCTGTTCCCATGCTTCAAGCAGCAGGCCGACGGTGGCGTCGCCCTCACCCTTCAGCACGCAGTTGATGGCCCCGTCGGACAGTGCCAGTACGTCACGCGCGATGAACGAGATCGAGTGCCCGCCAATGAACAGGAACACGTTGGGCAGGCGCCGGCGCGTTTCCTTGCACAGGTCAATGATCTCGGGGACATTGGCCAGGTAGTTGCCGGAAAAGCAGATGGCATGCGGGCGGAATCGCTCGATGCGTTCCCAGTAATCGGGATGCTTCTCGACCTGCAGGTCGATGATTTCCACATCATGTCCCTTGTTGCGCGCGGCACCGGCAACCAGTTCAAGCCCCAGCGGTTCAAGACGCAGGAAGACCTTCGTGTACATGAGCGAGCTTGGATGAACGGCCAGTAATCTCATTCTTTTACCTCAGGGCATCGATGGGGACGGTGTCACAGCACGCCAGTGCATACGCAATCCGATAACAAATTTACAGCCGGACCAGCGTCGTATTTGTATTTTTTATATATCAGGCACGATTTAGAAAAAATAAGAATAATGACTGAGGGTGGCAATATAACCGTGATCTGTCATCCAGTTCACGGTAATATCACCTATGCATTCAGTTAATGCCAGCAGGTCCTGTGCTGTATTTCATGGGCTGGTATGTTTTTCTTTCATGCCCGGCTTTGGTGGTAGGGGACCTATGCACTGCCAACGGGGCAGGACGTGGATGGCTTTCATGTCCCCTATCGCAACCAGCACTTTCGTGGCAGTGTCGGCACCGCTTAAGCGACGGGGTCGAAATGAAGCTGAAAATCGTGGAAAGAATGTCCGCCCGCCTCGGGCTGCTGGCATGTGGGCTGGTTCTGGTATGCGGCTGTACCGCTGAAATCGGGCGCAAGCCCTTCGAAAGTGATGTGAAGTGCCTGCGTGAACAGATGGGCACCACCATGCAGCTCAGCTTTCCCATCGCGGCGAATACCTGCCAGCGGATGAGCGACCATAACTTCGTCTTCAGCAAGAACCACAAGCATGCCGAGCCGCTGCCGCTAAAACTGCGCGGCGCGCCCGATCTGCAGAAGATGGCGGACGAATACGGTTACAGCTATACAAAATAACGTGTCGGGGCCTGCGCCCCGGTCCGTTTCAGTTTTCCAGTTCGGTGTCCCAGTACAGATAATCACGCCAGCTTTCATGCAGGTAGTTGGGCGGAAAGGCGCGGCCGTTTTCCTGTAGCCTGCGGCTGGTGGGGCGTGTGGGCGTGTGGTCGGGATACATGCGGATCTGGTGGGGCATGTACGATCCCTTGATCAGGTTGCACGGACTGCATGCCGTTACCACGTTTTCCCAGCTTGTGCGGCCGCCCTTGCTGCGCGGGATGACATGGTCGAATGTCAGTTCCTGTGTCGGGAAGCGGGTATTGCAGTACTGGCAGGAAAAATTGTCCCGCAGGAAGACGTTGAAGCGGGTGAAGGCAGGCTTGCGGGCGGAAGGGATATAGTCCTTCAGCGCGATGACGCTGGGCAGGCGCAGGCTGTGGGTGGGGGAACGCACGACGGTGTCATATTCGCTCAGCACCGATACGCGGTCCAGCCAGACGGCGCGGATGGCGTCCTGCCATGACCATAGCGAAAGCGGGAAGTAGGAAAGCGGCCTGAAATCGGCGTTCAGGACCAGCGCGGGCAGGTATTGACTGTCACAGGGCACGGACGCATTCCTTTCCGAATGCCGCGCACAATGCTTGGGCGTATCCTGTAGCGAAGCGAACGCCTGCGTTGTGCGTCGTCGTCAGATAACTGCAGGAATCTATTGCAGACCCCGCATGGCGTGGCAAGCCATGGCCATGGGGCCTGTGGACGCCCTTCATGAACGGAGGAAGACAGGAAAATGACGGTGTTTTCAGGTATCATGCTGTTTTAATTCGATAATGGCATTCACGACCCGGTTTGCCCCCAGCCCCACGGGGCGCCTGCACCTTGGTCATGTCGCATCAGCCCTGCGGGGCTGGCGGCTGGCTGCGGAGTCGGGCGGGACCTTCCTTCTGCGCGTGGAAGACATCGACACGGTCCGCTGCCGTCCCGAATTCATTGCCGACCTGTACGCGGACCTGGCCTGGCTTGGCCTGTCATGGCCACAGCCGGTACGCAGGCAATCGCAGCACATGCCCGACTACCGCCGCGTGCTGGACAACCTGCAGGCGCGTGGCCTGCTGTATCCGTGTTTCTGCACCCGGCGCGACATTGCCGAAGCCGCCAGCGCCCCCCATCACGCCCCCGATGGCACGCTGGTCTATCCCGGCACGTGTCGGCATATGGACCCCGCGCTGCGGGCGGAGTGGCTTACGGCGGGCAAGCCCCATGCGCTGCGGCTGGACATGGCGGCAGCCATGCGGTTGCCCGGGGCGCGGGAACTGACATGGCATGAACTTGGCCACGGCCCGCGCGCATGCCAGCCGCAACTGTTTGGCGACGTGGTGCTGGCGCGCAGGGATGTGCCCGCGTCCTATCACCTGTGTGTCACGCATGATGATGCGTTGCAGGGCGTAAACCTGGTGACAAGGGGCGAGGATCTTATGGCCGCCACCGCGCTGCACCGCCTGCTGCAGCATGTCATGGGCTGGCCCGCACCATGTTACAGCCACCATCCCCTGTTGTGCGATGACACGGGCCGGCGGCTGGCCAAGCGGGATGGCGCGGTATCCATCCGTGCCATGCGCGCGGCGGGTATGACACCACAACAGGTATGCGCTGCTGCAGGGCGGCCTGATCACATATCTGCTGTTTCCACCGCTGCGCGTTCGCATTAGGCTACGCGCCCGTTGCCCGGCTGCGTGCCGGTCTGTCTTTCACTGTTGATGGATCTTGACATCATGGATCTTACCGCCGCCCGGCTGGACCGGATCAGCCCCAGCCAGACGATCGCCATCTCAACCAAGGCGCGTGCACTCAAGGCGGCGGGAAAGGACATTATCAGCCTTTCCGCCGGTGAGCCGGATTTCGACACCCCGGACACGATCAAGAAGGCGGCCATGCAGGCTATCGCGGCGGGTGAGACCAAATACACCGATGTCGCGGGCACGCCCGCCCTGCGCCGCGCGATTGCCGAACGGTTCCGTGCCGATAGCGGCCTGGATTATACGTGGGACGAGGTGATCGTCTCCAACGGTGGCAAGCAGATCATCTATAACGCCATGGTCGCGACCATCAATCCGGGGGATGAGGCCATCATCCCCGCACCGTGCTGGGTGTCGTATCCCGATATCGTCTCGCTGGCCGAAGGCACGCCGGTCATCGTGCCGTGCAGCGCGGAAAACGGCTTCAAGCTGCAGCCCGCCGATCTGGAGGCCGCGATTACCCCGCGCACGCGCTGGCTGCTGCTCAATTCCCCCAACAATCCGACGGGCGCCGCTTATTCCGCTGCGGAAATGCGTGGCCTGTGTGACGTGCTGCTGCGTCATCCCAACGTGTGGATCCTGACGGACGATATCTACAACAAGCTGGTCTATGACGGCTTTCGCGCACCGACGGTGGTGGAGGTGGAACCCCGCCTGCGCGACCGTACGGTGACCATGAACGGCGTGTCGAAAGCCTATGCCATGACCGGCTGGCGTATCGGTTATTCCGCAGCCCCGGTGCAGATGACGCGCGCGATGAACAAACTGCAGAGCCAGTCCACATCCGGCCCGTGTTCGATCAGCCAGGCGGCGGCGGTAGAAGCCCTGACCGGCCCGCAGGACTTCATCGGCACCATGGTCAGCACCTATCAGGCGCGGCGTGACCTGGTCGTGAACATGCTGAACGAGGCTGCGGGCCTGCACTGCCCGGTGCCGGAAGGGGCGTTCTATGTCTTTCCGTCACTGGTCGGCTGCCTTGGCAAGACCAGCGCGGGTGGCACGCTGATCGACACGGATGAGGCATTTGTTACCGCATTGCTGGATGAGGAAGGTGTGGCCGCCGTGCATGGCAGCGCATTCATGTTTGCCGGTCATTTCCGCATTTCCTATGCTACCGACACCGAAAGCCTGAAGGAAGCCTGCCTGCGCATCCAGCGTTTCTGTGCCGGGCTGCGGTAAGGGATATGGATAGGGATGCGGACCGGGTCCATCCGCTGTTTGCGCAGCGGATGGACCGCCTGACGGTACCAGCCACCATCGCCATGGCCCAGCGCGCGCGCAACCTGCGTGCGAAGGGGGAGAAGGTACTCTCCCTCGCTCTGGGCGAGCCTGATTTCGCCACCCCCGCCGCCGTGATCGAGGCCGCCCACCGCGCGGCGCTGGACGGGCAGACCAAATATCCGCCCGTTGATGGCACGCCCGCGCTGAAGGCCGCCATTGCACGCAAATTCGCGCGTGAAAACGGGCTGGACTACGCGCCTGCCGAAATCATGGTGTCCAATGGGGGCAAGCAGGTCATTTTTAATGCCTTCATGGCGACGGTGCAGCCGGGGGATGAGGTTGTCATTCCTCGTCCTTACTGGGTCAGCTACCCGCTGATCGTGCAGATGTTCGGTGGCACCCCGGTCTATGCCGACTGCCATGAAGCTGACGGTTTCCGCCTGACGGCGCAGGCGCTGGAAGCGGCAATCACGCCGCGCACCAAATGGCTTGTCCTCAACTTCCCCAACAACCCCACCGGCGGGACGATGGGACAGGCGGACCTGGAAGCCGTGGCCGAGGTGCTGCGTCGCCACCCGCACGTCCATATCCTGTCGGATGAGATTTACGAACACCTGCTGTATGACGGCTTGCGGCATCACTCCCTTGCCGCCGTGGCGCCGGATCTCAAGGACCGTATCCTGACGCTGAATGGCGTGTCCAAGGCCTATGCCATGACCGGCTGGCGGGTGGGATATGTGGGCGGTCCTACGCCCCTTATCCGTGCCATGACGGCCATACAGGGCAGCGCCACATCAGGCATCTGTTCCATAAGCCAGGCGGCAGCGGCGGCAGCACTTGATGGCCCGGCGGACATTATCGCGCAGATGTGCGCGGTCTATGCAGGCAGGCGCGAAATGGTGGTGTCCACATTGCGGGCCATACCGGGGCTGACCTGCGCCATGCCGCATGGGGCGTTCTATGCCTATCCGGGTATTGCGGGGTGCATGGGGCGTGTTTCGGCTGGTGGCCACCGGCTGGAAACGGATCAGGATTTCGCCATTGCCCTGCTGACGGAACAGCACGTGGCGGTGGTGCATGGCTCGGCCTTCGGGCAGGGGCCTTACCTGCGGCTGTCATACGCCACCAGCGATGATATCCTGAAGGAAAGCTGCGCACGGATCGCGCGCTTTGTCGATGGACTGAACTGACACCCATGGCGGGCATGGGCGCGTGCTCAGTCCGGATCGGGCGAGGGGGGGCAGAGCAGGAAGACCCCCTCCGTCACGATGGCGGGCAGCAGCGGCATGGCCAGTGGCAGTCCCGACAGGCCAATGGCCCCGGCGGACGCGGCACAGGCCGCCATGTAGCCCGTGCGGCCGCCCAGCCGTTCGGCAATGACAAACAGGAAAACGGCGAGCAGTTCCAGTATGGCCGCCCCGCCCAGCCGCAGGGGGTGGGCCTGTGTCTGCATGCCCATATCCGACAGCAGGCGTAACAGGGCAGGCGACTGGCCACCTTCGCCGCCCAGCCCGAACATGAACGAAAAGGGCAGGATCAGCACGCCAAGTATATCACGCAGCAGGTTCACCAGCCCGCTGACCAGCGGCAGCAGGATCAGGATGGCCAGGCTGGCGGAGGTACATGTCGCGACAATGACAAGTCCGACCTGACGTTGCCGGGCTGCCGGATTATGTTGTGGGGCTTCCGGGGGCATGCAGGTGCGCCGCCAGCGCCTAGCGCAGCCACCACTTGACGGGTTCGGGTTCTTCCGCCGGTGTCTCGTCCTGCGGGGCGGTGGCCTGTATTGGTGCGGGGCGGGGGTCTGCGGTACGCTGTCGTGATTTCAGGCGCGTCAGTTCTTCACGCAACTGGTCGTTTTCTTCACGGGTATTGTATAGCTCCGCACGTACGGCCAGTAATTCCGTATCCTGCGCCGCCAGTTTTCCCTTGTGTTCCGCCGTGATGACATCGGCATGGCCAATGCGTGTGGTCAGGGAACGGATCTGCGCCTGTGCTTCCGACAGGCGCAGTTCAGCCTGTTCGCGCAGTTTCTGTTCAAACTGCACCTTGTGGCGCAACTGTTCGATTTCGCCACGGTCTTCCTGTTGTGCATGGATTGCACGTGGAGTGGTGCGCCCGGTGGCCAGGGAGTGATGTTCAACCCGGACATCGCCATCCTGTACGAATTTGCGCCGGCGCTGCGTGGGGTCGGCCTGACGGGCCGGGCGGGCCTTGGGTGCCGGTGCCTTTCCGCCGCCTGCGCCACGCGGCGCGGGCTTGCCCTTGCCCAGTCGTTCAAGCGCCTGCCGGAATGCGGATTCATTCACTTCTTCCCGATGGGCGTTCTGGTCTTCTTCTTTCGGGAAGGAAAGAAAATCATTATATGATGACACAGCGGAACTCTCGATAATCAATGCACCATAAGGGGGTGGCTGAAATTATATTTAGGAATCTATTCCTACAGCCAGTATACCAGTGGTGCCTGTCTTTAGGTGATTTACTGAGTATATAATTCTTTCCCGCCAACTTATGCAAGGGGATAAGGAATAATATAACACGGTAACATATTATTTATTATTGGAAGCTTATTTTTAAGTAAAATAATATTTTAATAATATAATGTATAGTAATTCATAAATATAATTTTGAATATATTTTTTATATCATTTAATTGGTGCATAAAAATAGCACTTTATATTCTGGCGTCATATGGTCTCCCGCCGACAGGTCACTTGCCTTCATGGGGGCGGTTGGTCCAGATAAGGGATGGTATGGGTTATCCCTGATAACATCCGACAGGACGCGGAATGTGTAACATTGACCACCAGGCCGTTTCGGTTTCCCTTTCACGCAGGCTCCGGCAGGGTAACCGGCCATGCGTGCTGATTGTCATGGGGGTCTCGGGATGTGGCAAGAGTACCATGGCCCAGCTTATGGCCGACCGTCTGGGCTGGCCCCTGATCGAGGGCGATGACCTGCATACCGCCCATAACATCGCCAAGATGAGCAACGGCATCCCCCTGACGGATGAAGACCGCGCCCCGTGGCTGGACTGTATCGCGCAGCAGGTCCGGCAGTGGGGGGATGCGAACCAGTGTGGAATCGTGACCTGTTCCGCGCTGAAGCGGAAATACCGCGAACATATTGGCGGCAGCGGTCAGGATGTCTGTTTCGTCTATCTCAAGGGGAGCCGGGAAGACATCGCGCCACGCCTGCGGGAACGGACCGGCCACTTCATGCCGGTCGCCATGCTGGACAGCCAGTTCGCGACGCTGGAAGAACCTGACATGGATGATGAGGTCGTCATGGCGCTGGATGTCAATGCAGCGCAGGAAATCCTGGCGGAACAGGCCTGCGCGCACCTGTCCGGCCTGCCTGCATGACGCGGGTGGCCCGCCTGTTCAGTTCAGGTCAGGCGGAGGGGAGGCGGGTGTCCATGTCAGGTCGGCCGCCCCGTTGTCATTAAGGTGCCGTCCCAGCACGAACAGGTAATCCGACAGGCGGTTCATGCAGGCGGGAATATTGGTGCCGATATCGTCCTGCCGCGCCAGTGTCGCCAGCCGTCGTTCCGCCCGGCGCACGACGGTGCGCGCCAGATGGGCGTGGGCGGCGGCAGGCGTGCCGCCGGGCAGGATGAAGCTGCGCAGTGGCGGAATATCCGCGCGCAGGCGCTCGATTTCATGTTCCATGGCCTGAAGGGCGGCCGCCGCATGGGGAAGCGGACGGGGCGGGTTGGCGGGCATGCAGATCGCGCCGCCAATATCGAACAGCAGTCCCTGTAGCCATGCAATGAAGGTGGCGTTGCGGCCTGCGGGCAGGGTGCCGCGCAGCAGGCCGATGATGGCATTGGCTTCATCCAGCGTGCCAAGGGCCTCGATCCGGGCCGAATCCTTGGCAACCCGTTCCCCGTTGCCCAGCGAGGTCTGGCCCGTATCCCCGCCGCGGGTCACGATCCGGTCGATGCGAATGGTCATGAATGATCCTGTCTGTAAATCCGGTATCCTGATCCGCCCGCCATGGTTACCGGGTGGGCTTGCTGGCCCCGAGTTTCATGGCTTCGTTCAGGTGGGCCTGAAGCGTATCCGCCGTGGTGGAGGCATAGGCCTTCAGGTCCGGGTCGCTGGCTGATTCCGCTTCATTCTGGAACATGGCCAGCGCATCGCTTGCCGCCTGGGCCTGCAGGTCAAGGTAGGTGCGGTCGAATTTGGTCCCGTTCTGGGTCTTCAGGTCGTCTGCGACCTCGGTTTCGTCCGAACTCATGTCCTTGTGCAGTTCCAGGCCGTGCTTCAGCGTCATGGTGGACAGGGTTTTCTGGTTCGCTGTGTGCATTTTCAGCGATTTTTCTGCGAATTCCTGCACTTTCGGACGCTTGGCCTGTGTCGTGGCCATTTTTGAAATGGTCATTTCAAATGTGTTCAGCGCGGAAACGTTTTCGGCAAAGGTGGAATCTGATTCCGTCAGCGGCGGCAGTGTCGGTACCGCTGCGGTTGCTGCCGCGGGGACGGGCGCAGGCGTGGGTCGGGCCATGGAGACGGCAGGAAGAAGGCTGACAGACGCAAAAAGGAACCAGACTGCGTGATGTTTCATATTGTCATCTTCCTAACGTGTGAAATTCAGGCGGTTTTTACTGAATGTCACCCTGTTTTATCAGTTTTGGTGGACCATACAAAGCGGCCATGCAGGGCAGGACGGGTATTGTGTAACCGGTTCCGTGCAGGATATGGATAATAAAAATACCAGTGCATTTGAAAAAATAATAATAAAATTAAAATATATTTATATAAAATATAGAATATAAGGAAAAATATATGATGATTTATGTATAATAATAAAAACAATATAAGTTATAAATAGTAATAAATTTATATGTAAATATATTGCTGCATTTGTTTATGAAATTTGCATGGATTTTACGGATGCGTTGCGTTGAGGGTCGCATTTTCGCTTTCTGCAGTAACGAATTCAGGTTCATCGCAATGTCCGGACCTGACCGTACCGGTGGGGACCAGCCACGGGCATGGATGGAATTTCATGATACCGACATCTGGCACGACAGCTTCCTGCCCGCGTGACCTATACGATTGACCCATGCGCAGAGTAGGGTGTGCCCGCCCGCGCCCGATGCGGGCTATCACCCTGTTTTGCGGATACCCCGAATGCCTACTGTTGTCAGGTTCCTGTTGTGTTTTGCGGCGCTGGCCGCGTTTTCCGGTGTCATGGGGGGCGCACTGACCGCTCATCTGCCTGACCGTTTCTTTGCCGATGGGGGACGGGACATGGCCCGTCAGGCCATACAGATGCAGATGTGGCACGCGCTGGCCATTATCGGCATTTCGGTCCTGATGATCCAGCAGGGGTGCAGGGTGCTGGTTTCCGTGTCCGGCTGCCTTATGGCAGTAGGCACCGTCCTGTTCAGTGTGGGCGTGGCGCTGACCGCGTTCTGGGGCATTCATCCCGGTCCGGTTGCGCCCACGGGGGGCAGCATGCTCATGCTTGCGTGGCTGCTTCTGGCTGTCGGGGTCATGCGTTCATGAATGCAACAGACAGCACGCAGCCGCCCTGGCCGGTGCGTAGCGCGTATCTGGCGCCACCGGGGTTTGAAGACGTCATGGAACAGGAACTGGCCCGCCGGGGGGCAGGTGACCTGTGCTGGCACGGGCGTCTGGCGCTATCCGCCCTGCCGCCGGTGGCCTGTCTGTGGGCGCTGGACATATGGGATGCACCGGAAGAACACGCGGTCCCGTCCATCAAGGGGGCGGCACGGATCATGCGGGCGATCCAGCGCAACTGGGCGGGATATGCGCCAACGTTGCACCGGCGTAGTGCGCTGGTAACCGATGCGCTGCCACCGTTGCGGCCAAAACCCTTTACCTTTCCCGCCGTCGGGCCGGATGCGCATCTTGGGGCATGGACGCTGCTTTCGGCCGACCGGCTGCTGCTGTCGCGTACCAAGTCCTCGCCTTTCGTGAATGGCGAGGTCCCGTTTGTCGAAAACCGTACCGACCCGCCTTCGCGCGCCTATCTCAAGCTGTGGGAGGCCCTGCTGCGTCTGGGGCAATGGCCGGTGGCGGGCGAAACCTGCATTGACCTTGGGGCCTGTCCCGGTGGCTGGACATGGGTCGCCGCCAGTTGCGGGGCGCATGTCACCGCCATCGACCGCTCACCCCTTGCTGAAAACGTGGCGGGCCTGCCCAACGTGACGTGCCGGTATGAAAGCGCGTTCGGGCTGGACCCGGAAAGCTGTGATCCCGTGGACTGGCTGTTTTCCGACATCATCGCCTATCCCGCCCGCCTGCTGGCGCTGGCGCGGCGTTGGATTGCGTCGGGTCGCGCCGCGCGCATTGTCATGACCATCAAGTTTCAGGGTGAAACCGATCATGACACGGCGGATGCGTTCGCCGCCATTCCCGGTGGCCGGGTGCTGCACCTGTGGCACAACAAGCATGAACTGACCTTTTTCTGGCAGCGTGACCCGTCATGATGACGCGCGGCGACGGCTGATCAGCCTGTCCGCCACTTCCACCACCGCGATCGCCAGCAGGCAGCACACAAGGGCGACCGCCATGACGATCAGCCGTTCCTGCTCGGTCGCGTCATTCGCTCCGGCCAGACGGTACAGCGCCAGCCACATGCCGGTTCCGGCAATACGGTCCACCATGCCCGCCACGACGGCGCTGAATCGCAGGCTGAGCATGAACAGCCCCGTCAGCACAAGCACCGCCAGCGTCTTGCACACGGTCCGGGTAATGGTGGGGGGCGGGGTGGAAGACATGACTTCCCCTTGGTGTGATGAAGGGCGGATGATGCCTGCGTTGGTGATCAGGCGTTCAGGATATCGCGCGCCGTGCGGACCACGTCGGCCAGCGTGCCCGGCTGGAAGGGCGACTTCAGTCCTGCAGAACGGACCAGCCGGGTAAAGGGTTGCGCCCCACCCCGTGCACACAGCGCGACATAGGCCTGCAATGCGCCGTCCATGTCCGTACGGCTGCGGATCCAGAACTGCATCGCGCAGCACAGCGCCAGCGCGTAATCAATGTAATAGAAGGGCGAGCGGTAGATATGCCCCTGCGCCTGCCACCGTCCCCCCATGGCCGGGTGCGACAGGCCGCCATAGTTGCGCCACGGCAGGTAGCGCTGTTCCAGCCGCTTCCATGTGGCGTGGCGTTGTGCCGGTGTCATGCCAGGGTTGGCATAGATCTCGGTCTGGAAGTGATCGACGCAGACCCCATAGGGCAGGAACGACAGGGAGGAAATCAGGTGCATCTGCCGGAAGCGCTCGCCCTGTCCCGCTTCCACCATCAGGTCGATATGCGGCCATGTCAGGAATTCCAGCGCCATGGAATTGATTTCGGCCCCGTCCATGGTCGGCCACAGCAGGTCAACGGCGGGCAGGCTGCGGCTTTTCCAGTTCTGGTAGGCATGGCCCATTTCGTGGGTGAACACATTGATGTCGTGCTGCGTGCCGTTGAAATTGGCGAATATGAACGGCATGCCCACCGTGGGGAAGGATGTGCAGAAACCACCCCCCGCCTTTCCGGGCCGGTTGACCAGGTCCAGATAGCCGCCATCGCGCATCTGCCCGAAAAACCCGCCCAGATCGCCGCCCATGCGGTCAAATATGGTCTGCGCGCGTGCCAGCAGTAGATCGTGGTCGCCCGCCGGGCGCGGGTTGCCCTTCGGGTCGATCAGCGGTTCATCCCATGAATACAGGATGTCCCATCCCATCGTCCCGCACCGCTTTTGCAGGATGTCATGGACCAGCGGCACGACGTGTTCATGCACCTCATCGCGAAAGCGCGCGACGTCTGCCGGGCCATAATCCACCCGGCGCATGCGGCGGTACGCCAGCGGGATATAGCTGTCATAGCCCAGCGTTTCCGCCATGCCGTGACGCAGGTGGACCATCTGGTCAAACAGGGTATCGAGCCGTGTGGCGTTCTGTTCGAAAAATGCCCATCTGACCCGTTCCGCCTCGCGGCGCATGGCACGGTCCGTGCTTTCGGCATAGGGGGCAAGGCCGGACAGGTTGACGTGGTTCCCGTCAATTTCCACCCGCGCACTGGCCAGCAGGGTGGTGTATTCGCCACTCAGCCGGGCTTCTTCCTCCAGCGCGTCGGCAATGCGGGGGTCAAAGGTAGTGATGTCGGTCTGCCACAGTTCCAGCGTATGGGGTGTAACCACCTGCGCCACCGCCGTGGGGTCGGGATATTCCAGCAGCCTGCGCTTCAGCGCGACTTCATGCGCCGTGACATGCGGCGTCAGGGCATCGGCATAGTCACGTTCGGCGCGGGCGGCGGGGCTGGTGGTATCCTGTGCGAAGCGCAGGTCAACCAGCGCGGACCAGCTTTCGTAATCGCGACGGATCGTATCAAACAGGCGGGCGGCATCCGGTACGTTGCCCTGGTCCAGCAGGGTCGAGACCTGACCAAAACGCAGCCCGAGCGCGTCGCGCGTGGGGCGTGGGAAATCAAGGCTGTCAAAATGGCGCAACATGCGGGGCAGGGTGCCATGGAAACCTTGCCTGCGTCCATGCCCGATTATCTGGCGTGCCTACCGCCGGTCCTGTCGCAGTTGCATGGCGCAGAACCATGCGCACAGCGCGCAGAACGCGCCAAGCCCCGCCCAGTTGGTCAGGGTCGCATCCATGCCCGCGGGCAGCAGCGAAAGCGGGCTGTCGCGCCCGCTCAGCGCGGACAGGCTGGCCAGCACCACCCCCGTCAGGCTTTCCCCCACAATCAGGCCCGATGCGATCATGGTGCCCTGATGGCTGCCTGTCCCTGCGTTCAGGCGCGTGATGACATGGCCCAGGATCGCACCAATGGCCAGGGTCACGGAAACGCTCATGGGCAGGTAGATGCCAACCCCCACCGCCAGCGGCGGCAGCGCGCCCCGCCCCGTGCGGCGCAACCCGGCATCGATCCCGATCAGCAGGCATCCGGTTCCCACGCCCAGCAGCAGCATGTTCCAGTCAAGCTGATGCAGGAAAATGCCTGATGTGATCAGCAGCAGCAGCGCGGGCTGCGGGGCAGCCAGCGCATGGGCCGCGTCCATGCCCGCGCGCGGCATCGCCCCCACGAAACCATAGGTCTGGTACAATACGTTCAGCACCGGCGGAATGATGATCGCCCCGGTCAGGCAGCCAATCAGCAGGACGGCTTCCTGCTTCCATGGCGTGGCCCCCACCAGCCTGCCGGTTTTCAGGTCCTGCAGGTTGTCATTGGCGATCGCGGCTGATGCCGTGATAGCGGTCAGGACATACAGGCAGAAGCCAATGGCGAAATGCTGCCCGCCCACCCCCGCGAACAGCCCCAGCGCGCGCAGCATGACAAATATGCACGACAGGCACATGGCCGCCAGGATGATAACACCGGAAATGGGGGATGACGATGATCCCACCAGCCCCGCCATGTACCCACATGCCGCCGCCACGAACAGTCCGACACCCGCACAGCACGCAAGCCCCGCGACAGCGGCCACGAATGCGGACAGGGTGGGCACGTAAAGATGCGCAAATACAAAAAACAGTCCCCCGATTGTCACCAGCACGATGCTGGCGACGGCGCGCATTGCGCGGGGCGAGAGGTCGGTTTCGGTGCGGTCGGTACGCGTGTCGCCCTGCTTGCGTTCCAGCAGGGTGCGTACGCTGGCCAGCAGCGGCCGCCCCATGCGCAGCACCGTCCATATCGCGGCAATCCCGATCAGTCCCACGCCAATGAACCGGGCCTTGTCCTTCCACAGGCTGGTGGCGAACGCACCCGCGGGCAGGCCTGCCGGGTTGGGCTGGACATGCGCCATGACGGGTACGATGATTTCCCATGTCAGCAGCGCCCCCGTCATCATCGCGATGCCGCCTTCCAGCCCGACCAGGTAACCCGCCCCCAGCAGCGCGGGTGAAAATCCCAGTGACAGGCGAAAGGCCGACACACCCCAGATGGCGGTCGCCGTCATGCCATCGCCCAGCACGCGCAGGCCTGCGGTGGCGAAGGTCATGACCGCCGCCAGCACGCCACCGTGCATCAGGGCGCGGATGCCGCCCTGGTCCTCCCTTGCCGCACCTGCGCGCAGGATCTCGGCCGCCGCCACCCCTTCGGGAAAGGGCAGGACCGGGTCCGCCAGCATGACGCGGCGCAGCGGAATGGTGAACAGCACCCCCGTCATGCCGCCCGCCGCCGTCAGCAGTGCCGTCAGCACGAAGGGGAAATGCTGCCACGTCCCGGCCATGACCAGCGCAGGCAGGCTGGCGAACACGCATGACAGGGTGCCCGCGGCGGAGGCCTGGGTCTGGACCAGGTTGTTTTCAAGGATCGTGCCCCCGCCCAGGATCCGCAGCACCGCCATGGAAATGACGGCGGCGGGAATGGAGGTGGCGATGGTCATCCCGACCCGCAGCCCCAGATAGACATTGGACGCGGTAAAGACGACGGTGATCAGCGCACCGATCACGATGCCGCGCCATGTCAGTTCGGATGTCTGGGAATGGTTGGCCAAGGCGGCCCCTTACATCTTGTGGAAGGTCGGCATGACAAGATGTGCGCGGTTGAAGTCAAGCTGCGCCTTGGTCAGCTGGAAGCCGATCTCGATATGGTACTGGTCGCTGTGGATATGGCGCGACACCGGCAGTGTGATGGGAATGTTGCGCGTATGGGTCAGGTCCTGCATGCGCCCGTTGTCAAACGACACGTGGGCGACGAATTCCTTCTTGCTCTTGATCTCGCCATTGAACACCACGGCGACGAAATACGGAATGTTGACGAAATTCACGTTCGATGCCGGGCCGCGTTCCACATGCAGCCCGATTTTCATGTTGGTCATGACGGTGCGCTTCTGCCCCGCCTCGCACGATCCGACCACGCGGGTCAGGCTGGCGCGCGCGACCAGGTGGGTCACGTCATGGTCGTTGCCGGAATACTGGTAGTAATCGGCAGCCTCACCGGGGATTTCCACCACGGGACAGGCCGGGGCGAAATCGATCGAATCGGATTCGCTGGAACAGCCGGCCAGCAGGGACACGGCCCCCAGCATGCAGATTGTCAGGGCGTTTCGTGACAGGCGTGATGGCACAAGGGCAGGAATCATGCGGGTATTCCGGGTAGGTCAGGTGTGGACAGAGGCCCGCCCCGCGGGGGGTGGCCGGGGTGCAGCGCAATGCCGGCAGGGCGACGGGGGAGGACAGACATGGCACAGTACGTTAGGATCAGCGGGAAAATGGCTTGCGCCATTGCCGCGGTTTGCGTAGGGCCGGGACCATCGCACGGGAGACCGGCGCCGGAACTGTAGCAGATCGCGGCCCGTATCCTATACCGCCCGCCGGATGTTTGGGGAACACCATGCCCGACCAGATGATTCATACGCCCGATAATACCGCCCCCACCGAGGCCCCGCCCCGTGTCCTGAAAGTACTGCTGGCAGGCCCGCGCGGTTTCTGCGCCGGCGTCGATCGCGCCATCCGCGTGGTGGAAGAGGCGATCCGCCGCTATGGCGCGCCGGTCTATGTCCGCCACGAGATCGTCCATAACCGCACCGTGGTCGAGGCGCTGGAAGCCCAGGGCGCGATCTTTGTCGAGGAACTCGATGAAGTCCCCGCCGACGGACAGGTGGTGTTTTCCGCCCACGGCGTGCCCAAGACCGTCCCGGCCGAGGCCATGCGCCGCAACCTGCTGTACCTGGATGCGACGTGCCCGCTGGTGTCCAAGGTCCACCGCGAGGCCGAGCGTCACTTTGCCGATGGTGGCCCCGAAAGCCGCCATATCCTGATGATCGGCCATGCGGGTCATCCCGAAGTGGTCGGCACGATGGGCCAGTTGCCCGCCGGCGCCGTCACCCTGATCAACGATGCCGAGGAAGCACGCACGGTCCAGCCGGCCGATCCCTCGCGCCTGGCCTTCATTACCCAGACCACGCTGTCGGTCGATGATACGGCGGAAATCGTGGATATCCTGCGTGATCGCTTCCCCCTGATCGAAGGGCCGCGGCGTGAGGACATCTGCTACGCCACCACCAACCGGCAGGAAGCGGTCAAGGCGATCGCACCCGGCTGTGACCTGGTGATCGTGATCGGTTCGCCCAATTCGTCCAACTCGCAGCGTCTGCGTGAAGTGGCCGAACGTTCGGGCGCGCCGCGCGCGCTGCTGGTGCCGCGCCTGAATGCGCTGGACTGGTCGGCGCTGGATGGCGTCGCGACACTGGGGATCACGGCGGGCGCATCCGCGCCGGAATCGCTGGTTCAGGAAATGGTGGCGGCCCTGGCCAAGCGTTTCACGCTTGAGATCGAGGAAATCACCGTCAAGGAAGAAAACGTGGCCTTCCGCCTGCCGGCGCCACTGGGCTGAACCGTATTCCCACATGGCAGTCTATACCGAAGTGCCGGAAGATGCGCTGGCTGCGTTTCTGGAAGGCTATGACATCGGCAGGCCCGTCGCCTGCCACGGCATTGCGGAAGGTGTGGAAAACAGCAACTTCCTGCTGAAGACCACACAGGCCACCTTCATCCTGACGTTGTACGAACGTCGGGTGAACCCGGATGAACTGCCATGGTTCCTGGGGCTTATGCAGTATCTGGCGCAGCATGGCCTGTCGTGCCCGCTGCCGGTGGCCGACCGGCAGGGGCGCACGCTGCGCACGCTGTCCGGCCGTCCCGCCGCCATCACCACCTTCCTGCCCGGCGGCTGGTCGCGGCAGGTGGATGTGGACATGTGCGCGCAGGTGGGCGAAGCGCTGGCGCGGCTGCACCTGCTGGGCGAAGGATACGTGGCCGAACGCCCCAATTCCATGGGGCCGCGGGCATGGGCCGACCTGCTGCAGGCCTGCCGGGCAGGGGGGGATGAGGTCCGCCCCGGTCTGGTGCGCGCGATTGGCGATACGCTGGCGCGCGTGCTGCCCGCATGGCCCGGCACGGGTAACAACCCGTCCCTGCCGCGCGGGCAGATCCATGCCGACCTGTTTCCTGACAATGTCTTTTTCCGTGATGGAAAACTGTCGGGCATCATCGACTTCTATTTCGCCTGCACCGACTGGTACGCCTACGATCTGGCCATTACCATCAATGCATGGTGCTTTGATGACATGGCCCGTTTCGTGCCAACCCGTGCGCGCGCCATGGTGGAAGCCTACCGCCATGTCCGCCCGCTGGAGGATGCGGAGAACGCGGCCCTTGCCACCCTTGCCACGGGTGCCGCCATCCGCTTCACGCTGACCCGCCTGTATGACTGGATCAATACGCCGCCGGATGCGCTGGTGACGCGCAAGGATCCGCTGGATTATCTGAGGCGCATGGAATTCTTCGCGTCCCGCATGGATGAAGGTTTCCTGTGATGGACGAGGACATGGCCCCCGTCGAAAACGCCCCCCCCACCACCGACATGGTGGAAATCTGGACCGATGGCGGGTGCAAGCCCAATCCCGGCCCGGGTGGCTGGGGCGCATTGCTGTGTTATCGCGGGCAGGAACGCGAACTGTCGGGGGGCGAGGCGGAAACCACCAACAACCGCATGGAACTGACCGCCGCCGCCGAGGCGCTGGAGGCGCTGAAGCGTCCCTGCCGCGTCGTGCTGCATACCGACAGCGAATATGTGCGCAATGGCATCACGCGGTGGAGCACGGGCTGGGTACGGCGCAAATGGCGCAATGCATCCGGTGACCCGGTGGCGAACATGGATCTGTGGCGGCGGCTGCTGGATGTCAGTGCGAAGCACGAGATCGAGTGGAAATGGGTCCGTGGTCATTCCGGCGACGTGAACAACGAACGCGTCGACCAGATGGCCACCGCCGCGCGCGACGCGCTGGGCATTCCCTATCCCAAGCGTGGAAAATGATGCACGCGCCCCCTGCCATCCATCTGGAAGGGGTGGGGCTGGACTTCGGGGCCGCACCGCTTTTCCGAAATCTGGACCTGTGTATCGGGGCCGGGATCATCACCGTGCTGCTGGGGGCCAGCGGTGTTGGCAAGACATCGCTGCTGCGCATGCTGGGCGGGCTGGTCGCCCCTGATTATGGACGTATCGTTGCGGCGGACGGGCAACCCCTTGCCGGACGGGTTGCGTGGATGGGGCAGCAGGACCTGCTGCTGCCCTGGGCGCGTGCCACGGACAACGTGATGCTGGGCGCGCGCCTGCGTGGCGAACGGCCGGACCGGGACAGGGCAGGGCACCTGCTGGACTGTGTCGGGCTGTCAGCGCATGCGGCGGCCCTGCCGGCCACGCTGTCGGGTGGCATGCGGCAGCGCGTAGCACTGGCGCGGGTATTGTATGAAGACCGTCCGGTCGTGCTGATGGATGAACCTTTCTCCGCACTGGACAGCGTGACACGGGCACGCATGCAGGATCTGGCCGGGCGGATGCTGGCGGGCCGGACCGTGGTGCTGATTACCCATGACCCGCTGGAAGCCTGCCGTCTGGCGGATCGCATGCTGCTCATGTCCGGGCATCCCGCACGGCTGGACGCGATTGATGTCCCGGCGGGAGCCGTGCCGCGCGCGGTGGATGATGCGGGCGTGCTGGCGGCGCAGTCCGCGCTGCTGCGGCGGATGATGCAATGACCGGTACGGCCACGGCACGGGGGATGCGCCTGCTGCGCCCGCTTGTCACGCTGGCCGGTCTGGTGGCCGTGTGGGGCGCGCTGGCACGATGGGGGCACGTGCCGCCCTATATGCTGCCCGGTCCGGATGCGGTGGCGCGTGCGCTGTGGATGCAGCGCGCGCAGCTTGCTCCCGCCGCCCTGACCACGCTGGAAGAAACGGTTATGGGCCTTGTGCTGGGAATCGGGGCAGGCAGTGCGCTGGCCATCGGCATGGCGGTCTGCGCGCCGCTGCGGCGGTGGGTCATGCCCATGGTGCTGCTCAGCCAGGCGGTGCCGGTTTTCGCGCTGGCGCCGCTGCTGGTGCTGTGGTTCGGATTCGGCATGGCGTCCAAGGTGGTCATGGCGGTGCTGGTCATTTTCTTTCCCGTCACATCGGCGCTTGGCGACGGCCTGCGCCAGACCGAGCCGGGTTGGATGGACCTTGCCCGCACCATGGGGGCCACGCGGTGGCGGGTGCTGGTGCATGTGCGTCTGCCCGCGGCCCTGCCGTCCTTTGCCTCGGGCGTGCGCATGGCCACGGCCATCGCTCCGATCGGGGCCGTTGTGGGGGAATGGGTCGGGGCGTCGTCCGGTCTCGGGTTTCTCATGCAGACGGCCAATACCCGATTCCAGACCGACCTCATGTTTGCCGCCCTTGCGGTGCTGGCGGCCATGACCGTGCTGCTGTGGTGGGGCGTGGACCGGGCGCTGGTGCGCGCGCTGTACTGGCTGCCCCGGCATGCTGATGTTGACTGAACTGTTGTAACACGTCACCACCACCGATAACCGCGCAACCCAATGCAGGATGGATGCCCAATGACACGCCCCATCATTCTTGACCTGACACCCGGCGCGCAGGGCATGGCGACCCTGCTGGCGGCGCTGCAGGTGCCTGACCATGTGCGCCCGGTACTGGTGCTGTTCAGCGGCAGGGCTGCCGAGGTGGAGGTGGCGCAGGCCCATGCGCGTGACCTGCTGCATCAGTACGGGCTGGACGATGTCACCGTATGCACGGGCTGTCCCGCCCCGATGGTGCAGGCCGGTGGCATGGGTCATGACCTGCCTGCGGGGCAGGATGGGCTGGGTGCGCTGCATCTGGTGCAGGCGGTGCGTGCGTGCCCGGCGGATAGTGTCAGCATATGCTGCTCCGGCCCGCTGACCACGCTGGCGCTGGCCCTGGTGCAGGCCCCCGATATGGCGTCGCACCTGCATGGGGTGATTGTGAATGGCGGCGCGTTTTTCGTGCATGGCGATGCCACCAGCGTGGCCGAACGCAATATCGCAGCTGACCCGGAAGCCGCGGCCGTGGTGCTGGCGGCGGGCGTGCCGGTGACCCTGGTGCCGCTGGACTGCACTGTGCGGCTGCTGGCGGATGCGGTGTGGATGGAACAGCTTGAGCCGATGGGTAATACCCCGGCTTCCGTCGCGGGCAGGGTGCATGCCGAACTGGTGGCCGCGCGGAACGGTGGCGCGCGTGGCAGCGGGGTGGATGTTTCGCTGCGGGCGGCAGCCCCGCTGTTGGCGCTGCTTGGCCCCGGTCTTTTCAGCGGCCACCTGGCGCATGTCGATGTGGAATGCCGTGGCGAATTTACCCGTGGCATGACCGTCGCGCGCCGCATGG
The DNA here is from genome assembly GCF_057359305.1 of Komagataeibacter ossonobensis. Classification (NCBI taxonomy): domain Bacteria; kingdom Pseudomonadati; phylum Pseudomonadota; class Alphaproteobacteria; order Acetobacterales; family Acetobacteraceae; genus Komagataeibacter; species Komagataeibacter ossonobensis. The sequence goes on from NZ_JBXAYQ010000002.1 coordinate 222,944, forward strand.
GACCGCCGGGCGTGCAGCCCAACGCACTGGTGCTGGAACGCATGTCGGTCGAGGCCGTGCGTGGCGTGCTGCGTGACCTGCTGCTGAGCGCACGTAAATAACCGGTCCGGGCCATCGGAATTGCACAAAAATACAACGATCTGGTGCAAACTTGTGCCACGGGCGATCATGACGGTTGCAGAACCGCCGTTCCGTCCAGTATTGGTCCCCGCATTCCGGTGCGTCCACGGGCGCGAATGTCGAGAACAGTGAAGCGTGTGGCGGCGCGGAGGTCTTCTGTATGGATCGGTCTGCAACATCCCCTTCGGCCCTGACGGGGGTGGCAAGGGGAAACGGTGATGCCGTATTCGCCACCATCGTGCGTTGCGCCGCTGTCCTGATCCTGCTGGGGCTTGGCGGCATGGTGGCCGTCATGGCGTGGGGCGCGCGTGGTGCGTTCGCGACCTTTGGTCCGGCCTTTATCATCGACAAGGCCTGGAATCCCGTAACCCAGCATTTTGGCGCTGCCGCCCCCGTGTTCGGCACGCTGGTCACGGCCCTGCTGGCTATTGCGCTGGCAGTGCCGCTGGCCTTTGGCATCGCGGTGTGGCTGACCGAAATCGCGTCTGCGCGCATTGCGGGGGTCATCGGCACACTCATCCAGCTTCTGGCGGCGGTGCCGTCCATCATCTTCGGCATGTGGGGCTTTGCGGTGCTGGTGCCGTTCATGGCGCATTATGTGGAACCGTTTGCCGGCCATACGCTGGGGCGCGTGCCCGGCATCGGCCCACTGTTCCGTGGCGCGCCCTATGGCACCGGTTTCCTGACGGGGGGCATGATCCTGGCGGTCATGATCACGCCGTTCATATCCGCCGTAATGCGTGACGTGTTCCTGTCCATGCCCGCCGTGCTGAAGGAAAGCGCCTATGGGCTGGGCATGACACGGTGGGAGGTGGTGCGCCGCATCATCCTGCCGTGGTCACGCACATCCGTGGTCGGCGGGATCATGCTGGGGCTTGGCCGCGCGCTGGGGGAGACGATGGCGATCACGTTCGTCATCGGCAACGCCAACCATATCGGCTGGTCGCTGTTTTCCCCCGGTAACACCATTGCATCGCTGATCGCGCTGGAATTTCCCGAAAGCGCGATGGGCAGCCTGAAATTTTCATCCCTTATGGCCGCGGGCTTCCTGCTCATGCTGATTTCACTCGGAACACTGGTCTGTTCGCGGCTGCTGCTGCGCACCAGGGCGGCGGGCCGATAAATGGCGGGCCGGGATAACGTGACGCAGGCCGCCACCGCGCCCTGCGCATCCGGGCGGTGGCAGGGCAACGGCCTGTCCGACATGCGCAGGCGCATGGTGGACCGGGTGGCGACGGGGCTGTGCTGGGCCGCCACGGTCCTTGTGCTGCTCATGCTGTTTTCCATCCTGTTCGTGCTGGTGCGCAACGGGGTGGGTGGCCTGCGCTGGATTACCTTCGTGCATGTGACCCTGCCGCCAGGGCAGGGGGGCGGTCTGGCCAACGCCATTGTCGGCAGCCTGATCCAGACCGGTCTGGCCGTGCTGATCGGGGCGCCGGTGGGGCTGCTGGTGGGGATCTACCTTGCGGAATTCACGGCCACCGACGGGCGGTTCATCAACATGGTCCGGTTCATATCCGACCTGCTGCTGTCCGCGCCATCCATTCTGGTGGGGCTGTTCATCTACATGATCGTGGTGGTGCCGACGGGGCATTTTTCCGGGATTGCGGGCGCGCTGGCGCTGTCCATGCTGGTGGTGCCGGTCGTGGTGCGCACGACCGAAGACATGTTGCGCCTTGTGCCGCTGTCCATGCGTGAGGCGGCGATCGCGCTGGGCGCGCCACGGTGGCGGGTCATCCTGTTTGTCTGCCTGCGCGCCGCGCGCGACGGGGTGGCGACGGGCATCCTGCTGGCCCTGGCCCGCGTATCGGGTGAGACGGCGCCCCTGCTGTTCACCTCGCTTGGGAACATGAACTGGTCGGTATCCCCTGCCGCCCCCATGGCCAGCCTGCCGGTTACCATCTACCAGTATGCCGGCGCGGCGTACGAGGACTGGACTGCGCTGGCATGGACCGGGGCGCTGCTGATTACGGCGGGTATCCTCATGATCAACATAACCGTGCGGCTGGGGCTGGGACGTAACAGGAAATGAATATGACAGTGGCGGAAAAACAGCCGGTGCCAGCCGCGATTTCGGTGCGTAACCTTGATTTCTATTACGGTGCGAACCACGCGCTGAAGAATATCTCGATCGATTTCCCCCAGGGGCAGGTGACCGGCATGATCGGCCCGTCAGGGTGTGGCAAGTCCACGCTGCTGCGCGTGCTCAACCGCATGTACGACCTCTATCCCGGGCAGCGTGCCACGGGGGAGGTGATTTTTGATGGCTGCAACATCCTTGGTCCGAAGGTGAACCTGAACGTGCTGCGCGCACGCGTGGGCATGGTGTTCCAGAAGCCCACGCCGTTCCCCATGTCGATCTATGACAACATCGCCTTTGGCGTGCGCCTGCATGAACGCCTTGACCGCGCGGCCATGGATGCCCGGGTGGAGGATGTGCTCAGGCGTGTCGCCCTGTGGCCGGAGGTGCGCGACAGGCTGCACGATTCGGCATCGGCGCTGTCGGGCGGCCAGCAGCAGCGCCTGTGCATCGCGCGCACCATCGCCACCCGGCCCGAAGTGGTGCTGCTGGATGAACCGACCAGTGCGCTTGATCCCGTGTCCACCGCCCGGATCGAGGAACTGCTGGATGAACTGAAAACCGATTTCACCATCGCCATCGTGACCCACAACCTGCAGCAGGCCGCGCGCTGTGCCGACCAGGTGGCTTTTTTCTATATGGGGGAGGTGGTGGAAGTGGACAGCGCCGACCGCATGTTCACCGCGCCGCGCGAAAATCGCACGCAGGACTATATCACGGGCCGTTTCGGTTAGGTCCGCATACCTTACATTTTGTAGCAAGGTTTGCACACACTGAACACATGGGGTGTTGTAGCGTTACGCTTACAGGCCTTGCATGACGGGCCTGAGCCATGCAGGGTAGAAAATACGTTATAACAGGAGTAGACTTAATTCCCATGATGAAGAAAATGATTCTGGCCGCCACGATCGTTGGCGGTATGGCTGCAGGTTTCTCCGGTCAGGCCGTTGCCGCGCACCACGCACCGCCCCCGCCGCCGGGCGGCTGTGGTGGTCCGGGTGGCCCCGGCGGGTTCGGCATGCCGTTCCTTGGGAATGTGCAGCTGACATCCGCACAGCATAAGAAACTGAAGGCCATCCTGCAGGACAGCCATCCCGATTTCCGTGCCGACATGGATAAGGAACACAAGCTCCACCAGCAGATCCAGGACCTGCTGGCCACGCCGGGCAAGGTTGATGAATCCCAGATCGTTGGCCTGCAGCAGCAGATCGCCCAGATTCACCAGCTGCATGAGGCCGCCCGCCTGCAGACCGCGATCCGCATCCACGATATCCTGACCACGGACCAGCTGAACCAGATCCGTGAGACGCAGGACAAGGTTGCCAGCCTGCATGAGCAGCTGCGTGCCCTGACCGCACCCCCGGCACCCGAAGATGCCAAGAAGTAAGATCGTCCGCCCGCCTGTTGCGGGCTGAGGGTCTAAGGCGGCTGCCCGGCATGGTCGGGCAGCCGTTTTTTTATGCGCGGCCCCGTAATGCTTGACATGGCGGGGGGCAGGGGATACATCCGGCCAACAATCAGGCACGTCACTTCGCGAGGGTTCGCGCAGTGGCGCGTCCTCTTTTGGGGAAATACTTTGTTCGAAACCCTGTCAGGCAAGCTTTCCGGTGTGTTCGATGGCCTCGCCAAGCGCGGGGCATTGTCGGAAGCCGATGTTACGGAAGCCATGCGCGAAGTGCGTCTGGCCATGCTGGACGCCGACGTGGCGCTGCCTGTCGTCAAGGATTTCGTCAACAAGGTCCGTGAACGCGCCGTGGGGCATGAGGTGCTGGACAGCATTTCCCCCGGTCAGGCCGTCGCCAAGATCGTCAATGACGCGCTGATCGACGCGCTGGGTGGCGCGGGCGCCGTTCCGCTGAACCTGAACGCCGCCCCGCCGGTGCCCATCCTGATGGTTGGCCTTCAGGGATCGGGCAAGACCACCACGTCGGGCAAGATCGCGCGGCGCCTGGCGCAGCGTGAGCGCAAGAAGGTGCTGCTGGCCAGCCTTGATACCCAGCGCCCCGCCGCCCAGCTGCAGCTGGCGCAGCTGGCTGAACGCGCGGGGGTGGCGTCGCTTCCGATCATCGCGGGGCAGACCCCGGTGCAGATCGCGCAGCGGGCGATGGATACGGGGCGGCGCGAGGGGTATGACATCGTCATCCTCGACACCGCCGGCCGCCTGTCGATCGACGAAGCCCTGATGGATGAGGTCCGCGCGATCCGCGCCGAGACCGATCCCGCCGAAACCCTGCTGGTGGTCGATGCCATGACCGGGCAGGACGCGGTCAACACCGCCAAGGCCTTTAACGAGGCCGTGGGTGTGAGCGGTGTTGTCATGACCCGTATGGATGGTGACGCCCGTGGTGGCGCCGCCCTGTCCATGCGCGCCATTACCGGTGCCCCGATCAAGCTGACCGGTTCGGGCGAAAAGCTGGACGCGCTGGAGGAATTCCACCCCGAGCGTGTCGCAGGCCGTATCCTTGGCTTGGGCGATATCGCGGGCCTGGTGGAAAAGGCCGCCGATACCCTGGATCATGAGGAAAGCGAGAAGCTTGCCCTCAAGATGATGCAGGGCAAGTTCGATCTTGATGACTACGCGGCGCAGATCCGCCAGATCAACAAGATGGGTTCCATTTCCGGTATCCTCGGCATGCTGCCCGGCATGGGCAAGCTGAAGGATGCGCTGGGGGACAAGGAGCTTGATACCTCCGTCCTCAAGCGCCACCAGGCCATCATTTCATCCATGACCCGCAAGGAGCGGCGCACGCCCTCCATCATCAAGGCGTCACGCAAGAAGCGCATTGCCGCCGGGTCAGGCACGACCGTGCAGGAGATCAACCGTCTGCTCAAGCAGTATGACGCGATGGCCTCCATGATGAAGCGGTTCAGCAAACTGGGGGTGAAGGGCCTGATGCGTCAGGGCCTGTCCGCCCTCATGCCCAATGGGGGACGCCCCCCCGGTGGCGGCGGGCGTCCGCCTTTCGGCTGATCGCATAACGTCGTTTCCGTTTTTCTTTTGTCTTTTTTCTGTCTGGAGAAGTCTTAAATGAGCCTCAAGATCCGTCTCGCCCGCGCCGGTGCGAAGAAGCGTCCCTACTACCACATCGTTGTGGCTGACAGCCGCTCCCCGCGTGATGGCCGCTTCATCGAGCGCGTTGGTTCCTACAACCCGATGCTGCCGTCCGACCACGCCGACCGCGTGCGTCTGGTTGCCGAGCGCATCACCCACTGGCTGTCCAACGGCGCGCAGCCGACCGACCGCGTGGCCCGCTTCCTTGGCAACGCAGGCCTGGCGCCGAAGCCGACCTGGAACGAGCAGCCGAAGAAGTCCGCGCCCAAGAAGCGTGCGCAGGAACGTGCCGCCGCCGCTGCTGAAGCAGCCGCAGCGTAAGACTGCTGGCGCGATAGACAGGCAGGAAAGGCAGGCAGTCATCCCATGAACCACGATCATGTCCTGATGGGTGTGGTGGGTCGTCCGCATGGCGTGCGGGGGCTTGTGCATGTGCACAGCTACACCGCCGTGGCGGAAGACCTGGCCACCTATGCCGGGCTGGTCGATGACCTTGGCCGTCCGTGGCGGCTGTCATGGCATGGCAATGGCGTGGCCAGACTGCATGATGCGGCGGGCAATGCCATCGACAGCCGCGAAGCCGCCCAGCAGATGGTCAACCGCAAGCTGTACGTGCCCCGCGCCAGCCTGCCCGAACCCGATGAGGACGAATTCTATTTCGCCGATCTGGTCGGACTGGAAGCGCGCGAACAGGGCACGGACCGCGTGGTTGGCCGTGTTGCCGCAGTCCATGACTATGGCGCGGGCACCAGCCTTGAAATTGACGGCGCGGGTGGGAACATCCTGCTGCCATTCACCGAGGCCTGCGTGCCGGTGGTGAATGTCGGCGCAGGATGGGTCGCCATCTGCCAGCCTGATGAGATCGAGGTGCCCGTCGAATGTTTCCCCGGCACGTCCGGGAAGGCAGGCGAGCCATGACGTGGCAGGCAACGGCGCTGACGCTGTTTCCCGACATGTTTCCCGGCACGCTGGGCCATTCACTGGCCGGGCGGGCACTGGAACGGGGCATCTGGTCCGTGGATGCGCGTGACATGCGCGAATACGGTCTGGGGCGACACCGGGTTGTGGATGACACGCCGTTTGGCGGCGGGGCGGGCATGGTCATGCGCCCCGATGTCGTGGCGGCGGCCATTGCCGATATTGACCTGGCGGGGCGACCGCTGGTCTATCCCACGCCGCGCGGACGGCGGCTGATGCAGGCGGATATCCGCCGGTATGCGGCGGGTCCGGGTGTCGTGGTGCTGTGTGGGCGGTACGAAGGGGTGGATGAGCGCGTGCTCGAAGCCTCGGGTGCTGAACAGGTCTCGATAGGGGATTATGTCCTGTCGGGCGGGGAAGTGGCGGCGACCGTGCTGCTGGATGCCTGCGTGCGGCTGCTGCCGGGCGTGATGGGATCGGGCGAAAGTGCGGTCGAGGAAAGCTTTTCCGACGGTCTGCTTGAATATCCGCTTTATACCAAGCCGGCACAATGGGACGGGCGCGACGTGCCCGAAGTCCTGCTGTCCGGTCATCATGCCGCGATCGCCAGATGGCGACGCGCGGCATCCGAGACGGTGACGCAGGCGCGTCGGCCGGACCTGTGGGCCGCCTACCGGGCGGGCACGGGTCAAGACATTTCCCGGACCGCAGGCCCCCGTGCCGATGCGGGCCGGCTGAACTGAACATGAAATCCTATCGAACGAGGACCGGATCATGAACATTATCCAGAAGTACGAGGCGGAAGAGATCGCCCGCCTGACCGCCAAGCGCGCCGTGCCGGAATTCGCACCGGGCGACACCGTGCGCGTCGGTGTGGAAGTGGTCGAAGGCACCCGCAAGCGTGTGCAGAACTACGAAGGCGTTGTGATCGCCCGCTCCAACAAGGGCCTGAACAGCAACTTCACCGTGCGTAAGATTTCCAACGGTGAAGGCGTGGAACGTGTGTTCCCGCTGTATTCCCCCACCATCGCGGACATCACGGTTGTCCGTCGCGGTGTGGTCCGTCGCGCGAAGCTGTATTACCTGCGTGGCCGTCGCGGCAAGTCCGCCCGTATTGCCGAGCGCAAGCGTGAGGTTGCGGCCCCCGCAGCTACCGCCGCAGCCGAGTAATATGCCGACCCTTCGCCCGTTTCCCACTGTCATGGTGGAAACGGGCGAACCGTTTTTTATGCAAGTTTCTGTGGCTGCCTGTTGCGTGCGTCTCCTGCACGTGATGGCGGCCTGTTTCCGTCCGGGAGAGGAATATCAAGATGGCCCCGCGCACATTGTTCGACAAGATATGGGACAGCCATGTGGTCGAAACCCTTCCGGACAGTACGGCCATCCTCTACATCGACCGGCACCTTGTGCATGAGGTCACAAGCCCGCAGGCGTTCGAGGGGCTGCGCCTGAGCGGCCGCCGCCTGCGTCACCCCGATGCCACGATCGCGGTGGTGGACCATAACGTGCCCACATCCGACCGCACCCTGCCGATCGAGGAAGCGGACAGCCGCAACCAGATCGAGACGCTGGAACGCAACGTCAGGGAATTCGGCGTGCCGTATTTCCCGCTGCTGTCCGCGCGCCAGGGTATCGTGCACGTGGTGGGACCGGAGCAGGGGATTTCCCTGCCGGGCATGACCATCGTATGCGGCGACAGCCATACCTCCACCCACGGTGCGCTGGGCGCGCTGGCGTTCGGTATCGGCACGTCCGAGGTCGAGCACGTGATGGCGACCCAGACCATCCTGCAGAAGCCCGCGAAGAACATGAAGGTCGTGGTCGAGGGGCAGGTCGGTCCCGGTGTTACCGCCAAGGACATCATGCTGGCGATCATCGGCCATATCGGCACGGCGGGCGGCACGGGTCACGTGATCGAATTCGCGGGGTCAGCCATCCGTGAACTCGACATGGCAGGCCGCATGACGCTCTGCAACATGTCGATCGAGGCCGGTGCGCGTGCAGGGCTGGTGGCCCCGGATGAGACCACGTTCGAATACGTGCGCGGCCGTCCCTTCGCGCCGAAGGGCGAGGCGTTTGACGAAGCCGTCGCCTACTGGAAGACGCTGGCATCCGACGAAGGCGCGCATTACGACCGCGTGGTGGAACTGCGCGCGGAAGACATCACGCCCGTGCTGACATGGGGCACCAGCCCCGAAACCGTCATTCCCGTAACCGGCAACGTGCCGGATCCCGCGGTCGAACCGGACCCGTCGCGGCGCAGGCAGATGCAGCGCATGCTGGACTACATGGGGCTGGAAGCCGGGCAGAAAATCGCGGGCACGCCGGTTGATGTCGTATTTATCGGGTCATGCACCAACAGCCGGATCGAGGACCTGCGGGCCGCAGCCAGCATTGCGGCAGGCCGCAGGGTCGCCCCCGGCGTGCGGGCGATGATCGTGCCCGGATCAGGCATCGTAAAAGCGCAGGCGGAAGAGGAAGGACTGGACAAGGTCTTCCTGGAAGCCGGGTTTGAGTGGCGTGAGGCCGGGTGTTCCATGTGTCTTGGCATGAATCCCGACCGCCTGACACCGGGACAGCGCTGTGCCTCAACATCCAATCGTAATTTCGAGGGCAGGCAGGGCCCCGGCGGTCGCACGCACCTGCTGTCCCCCGCCATGGCTGCCGCCGCCGCCGTGACCGGAACCCTGACTGATGTGCGGGAGCTGATCTGACAATGGATAAATTCACCGTCCTCACGGCCATCGCCGCCGCCCTGCCGGAAGAAAACATCGATACCGACAAGATCATCCCGGCGCGGTTCCTCAAGACCACCAAGCGTTCGGGTCTTGGCGTGCATGCGTTCGACGGAATGCGCTACCGGCCCGATGGATCGGAAAATCCCGATTTCGTGCTGAATCAGGAACCGTACCGCAAGGCCGAGATCCTGATTACCTATGACAACCTTGGCTGCGGGTCGTCGCGGGAACATGCGCCGTGGGCGTTGCTGGATTTTGGCATCCGCTGCGTGATCGCGCCGTCATTCGCCGATATCTTCAACAACAACTGCTTCAAGAACGGCATCCTGCCCATCGCGCTGCCGCGTGAGGTCTGCACGCAGCTGATGGATGACGCCCGTCAGGGTGCGAATTCCCGCCTTACGGTTGATCTGGCGCGACAGGTCATTATCCGGCCCGACGGCAAGGAAGTGCCCTTTGACGTTGATCCGCTGCGCAAGCAGCTGCTGCTGGAAGGCCTGGATGACATTGGCCAGACGCTGCAGCATGAAAAAGCGATCACGACCTTTGAGGAGCGTCGCGCACAGGCGCAGCCGTGGATTGCGCATATCGTCCTTGACTGAAGGCACGCGCCGTATCCTGGCAAACTGTTCATAAACCGATTATCCGGATGGGAGACGTCATGTCCGCACCCAAGAAGCTTCTGATCCTGCCTGGCGATGGCATTGGCCCCGAAATCATGCGGGAAGCACAGCGCATCATGGACTGGATGGCGCAGGCGCGCGGCATCCGGTTCGATATCAGCGAGGATCTGGTGGGCGGCGCGTCGCTGGCGGTGCATGGCCAGCCGATCACGCAGCAGGTGATTGATGCGGCACGGGCGGCGGATGCGGTGCTGTTCGGTTCGGTGGGGGATCCGAAATGGGCATCGGCCGGGTTTGACCGCAGGCCCGAAATCGCGATCCTGAAGCTGCGTCAGGAACTGGGCCTGTTCGCCAACCTGCGTCCGGCCAAGGTGTTCGATTCGCTGGTGGATGCCAGCACGCTCAAGCCCGATGTCATCCGTGGCCTGGACATCATGATCGTGCGCGAGACGGTGGGCGGGATCTATTTCGGCACGCCGCGCGGGATCGAGACGCTGCCCGACGGGTCACGTCGTGGCATCAACACCGAAGTCTATACCACAGCGGAAATCGAACGCGTGGCCCGTGTTGCCTTCGACCTGGCGCGCAAGCGCGACAACCGTGTGTGCTCGGTCGAGAAATGCAACGTGATGGAAAGCGGCCTGCTGTGGAAAGAGGTCGTGACCGCCCTGCATGACCGCGAATACAAGGACGTGGAACTGAGCCACATGCTGGCCGATAACTGCGCCATGCAGATGGTGCGCAACCCACGGCAGTTTGATGTGATCGTGACGGGTAACCTGTTTGGTGACCTGCTGTCCGACCTTGCCTCCATGCTGACCGGCAGCCTTGGCATGCTGCCTTCGGCAACACTGGGGGCAAAGGGGGAAGATGGCCGTACGCCCGCGCTGTATGAGCCGATCCATGGCAGCGCGCCGGACATCGCGGGGCAGGGCAAGGCCAACCCGCTGGCGCAGATCCTGTCATTCGCCATGCTGCTGCGGTATTCCTTTGATATGCAGGAAGATGCAGCGATGATTGAACAGGCAGTGTCCAACGTGCTGGACCGCGGCCTGCGCACGCCGGACATCATGAGTGCGGGCCGGACGGAAGTGAATACGGCAGGAATGGGTGAGGCCGTGGTGGCCGAACTGGACCGGCTGAACCAGGCGGCCTAAGCCGTCCGGGTTATGGCTTCAATGTGAAACGGGCCGGCATGGTCATCATGCTGGCCCGTTTTTTATTCCGGGGGCGTTGTAAAAGCACCTACCACGAATCATAAGCAAGTTTTTGGCGAAGCTTTTTTCAAAAAGCTTCGGAAGACACCGCCTTTTTTTAAAAGGCGTCACCCAGAAATTTTTGTTTTTTACAGGCCGGGTTTCAGCACGTAGCCCTTGCCGCGCACCGTCTGCAGGAAACGCGGCTCCCGCGGGTCGGGTTCGATCCGGCGACGCAGGCGGGTCACCTGCACATCCACCGCACGTTCCCCGATTTCTTCCATATCCAGTGTGGTCGCGATATCGGTGCGCGACAGGATTTCGTTGGGGTGGCGGGCCAGTACAGACAGTAGGGCCGACTCGCCCCCCGTCAGGTGCACGATTCCCTGTGCGTTGGACAGCAGGCCACGCACGGGATCGAATTCCAGTTCCCCCAGCCGTACGATCCGCAGGTTGCTGCTTGGCGCGGGGGGGACAAAGCGACGCAGGTGCGCCTTGAGCCGCAGCAGCAGTTCGCGCGGTTCGAACGGCTTGGCCAGATAGTCATCGGCCCCGGCTTCCAGCCCGATGATCCGGTCTTCCGGCTCGCCGCGCGCGGTCAGCAGCAGGATGGGGAAATCCAGCTTTTCCCGCCGCAGTTCGCGCGTCAGTTCCAGCCCGTTTTCCCCCGGCATGGTAATATCCAGCACCAGTGCATCAGGCTGCATGAAACCCAGTACCTGACGTGCCTCCTGCGCTGATGATGCGGCGCTGACGCGGAAACCCTGTTCGCTCAGGTAACGCTGCAGCAGGCGACGCAGGCGGGGATCATCATCCACGACCACCACGTGTGCATCCACGATCATGCTGTCGCGGGGCAGGGAGGAGTCGCAGGCCGTCTGGATCATGGGGAACTCCGGTCGGGAAGGTGATGGGCACCGGTGGATACGCCGGGCGCATCCGATTCGTCTATCAGCCCGTGCATGACGCGGCGAAAACCCTCGACGGCCTTGCCCCCCGCGTTGCGGTACACACGCAGCAGGACCTCACGTTGCAGGGAAAACAGATGGTTTTCAATCTCGCTTCCCCGTGCGGTCAGATACAGTTCCCGCCGCCGCCTGTCCTGCTGCGCCGTTTCCTGCCGCACAAGGTCCATGGACAGCAGTTCACCCAGTGCGCGGCTCATGCTCTGCTTGGTAATGCCCAGCGTGTTCAGCAGGGCGCCCACGGCCATGCCGGGCTGCAGGGCCACGGCCTGCATGATGCGATAATGCGCATGGCCCAGCCCATGTGCGTGCAGGGCGTCGTCTATGATGGCCGTAAAGGACCGGCTCGCGAGCATGAGAAGGTCCTGCGCCTGCCGCATGTCTTCATCACGCAGGAAAAGCAGTTCCACCCCCGCGCCAGCGGGCGCATGGCGGGTCGATGGCGGTCGGGCAGGGGCTGTCACGTCCGCGAAACCGTTCAGGCGATACGGCCGGTCAGGCGATTGCGCAGGCGGGTGATGCGCCCGACTTCGGACAGGCGACGGTCAAGGAATTCCTCCACCGAGGCCGGATTGCCGCCCCGCGTCAGCCAGAACAGCAGGGTGGAGACATATACGCTGCCAAGGGTGATGCGCTTGGTCATATAAGTGAAACCGGCGGAATTATCCCCTGCCGCCTGCCATATCGCGTTCACGCTGCGCCCCAGCGTGCGGGCCAGGGCCCGGGCATGGGTTGGCACCATCAGCACTGCCAGCGCCTGCCGGATGGCGGCGCGGTACGGGGCGGCATGATCCAGCCGGAACAGCACGGCCGCGCGGACGCGGCGGCTGATCTTGCGGCTGCGGAAACTGTTGGTGGCGGCCAGCATGTCGCGGTCCATGAGGTCGAAACACGACTCGGCCACCTGCACCATGCCCTCGGGGAACAGCAGGTCCGCGTCCGCCCCCACGCATTGCCGCAGCAGCGCGGTCGTCCATGGCTGGCTGCCCGCGCGCGGGTCGGCCAGGAATCGGCGCAGCAGTGCGTCACCCTGCGGTGAATTCTGGAGCGCGGGCGGTTCCAGCGCGGATGTCGCGGCGGCAACCAGGGCGGAAGGATTCATGGGCGCTCTCCGTAACGTGCCATTTCGGTATCAAATCCCATCCGGCCAAGGTCGGTCATGCGCATGGGATAGAGGATTCCGTTCAGGTGATCGTATTCATGCTGGAATACATTGGCCAAAAAGCCGGTGGCAATGCCGTGGGTTTCCTGCCCTTCCGCATTCATGCCGCGCCAGGCGATGCGGCGGTAACGCGGCACCCAGCCCCGCAGGCCGGGAATGGACAGGCAGCCCTCCATCCGGTCCACCATGTCATCATCAACCGGTTCCAGCACGGGGTTTATCAGGGCGGCGGGCAGGCGTGGCGGATCATCATCCCCCGTACTGCGGGTTTCGGGCACGCGGTAGACAAACAGCCGCAGGCCCTGGTGCACCTGGGGGGCGGCCAATCCCACGCCGCCTGCGTCCAGCATGGTTTCAATCATGTCGGCCACCAGCGTGCGGACTGCCGGGGCCTGCGGGTCGGCCACCGGTCGTGCAGGCTGCAGCAGCACCGGATGGCCCATGCGGGCGATCTTGAGCAGCGTCATCGACACAAACACCCTTCCTGTTTCGGGGAACATGTATATGACAGCGTTGGCGCGCAATGCGGAGCACGAAAATCATTTGTCCCCGGATGCGGGAATGATTTGTGTTGCCGTGCGCGAGTGTGATATAGGTGCGACCCGTTTGGGAATCGCACGAAGGGAATGGCCTCGGGCGGACGTTCCCCAAGTTTCAGTTTCATGGATCATCCATACCGGATGGCAGATCAGGAGTTGACGACCCAGTGCAGGTTCTCGTTCGTGACAACAATGTTGATCAGGCCCTCAAGGCCCTCAAGAAGAAAATGCAGCGCGAAGGCATCTTCCGTGAAATGAAGCTGCGTCGTCATTATGAAAAGCCGTCCGAGCGCAAGGCGCGCGAGGCTGCTGAAGCCGTGCGCCGCGCCCGCAAGATGGAGCGCAAGCGTCTGGAGCGTGAAGGCTTCTAAGCCGACCGTTATCGGAATATGGGTCTGACCCACAAAAAAGCCGGCCCCAGCAGGGAGCCGGTTTTTTTGTGTCCGCAGTCAAGGTAAAGCCATGGATATGGAGTCGCATTCCGGCGCCGAACCAACGCCACCCGCCATGCACGGGTGGCGCAGGGTACGTGAACGGCTGATCCGGCGCATCCTGCCACGTTCCCTGCTGGGGCGCATGCTGCTGATCGGCTTCATTCCGCTGCTGGCCACGCAGGCCATCTCGCTGGAACTGTTTTACGGGAACTACCTGCAGATCGTCTCCCGTCGGCTGTCGGGCGACATGGCCACCACCATCGCCATGACGCTGGACCTGCTGGAACGCTACCCATCGCCCGCCGACCGGCAGTGGATACTGGATGATGCCGGACGGCGCGCGGGCCTGATCATGACATTGCATGAAGGGGAAAGGCTGGACCGTCGCGGTTCCAACCATGTGCTTGGTCCCATTGATGATGATCTGGTGCGCGACCTGCGGGCGAATGTGCGCCTGCCCAGCTTCGTGGACTGGAAACAGGCGCACCATCGCGTGGTGATCCGCGTTCAGACGCCCATCGGGGTGCTGCAGGTGGTGGCCCTGCGCAAACGGCTGGACGTGGCGCCGGTATGGCTGTTCGTGGCGTGGGCGTCAGGCAGCGCGCTGGTGCTGTTCCTGATCGCGGCAATGTTCATGCGCAACCAGGTCCGTGCCATACGCAGGCTGGCGCGGGCGGCGCAACTGTTCGGGCTGGGGCGTGACACCGTGCCCATCGTGCCCGAGGGCGCGCAGGAAATCCGCAAGGCGGCGGTTGCCTTCAACCGCATGCGTGACCGTATCAACCGTTTTGTGGAACAGCGCACGACCGTCCTGGCCGGTGTGTCGCATGACCTGCGCACGCCGTTGACCCGGCTGCGCCTGTCACTGGCCATGCTGCCGCGCACGGGCATGGTCGATGCGGCCGGACTGCAGCCCGATATTGCCGACATGATCGGCGATATCGTGGAAATGGAGCATATGATCGAAGGTTACCTGTCCTTTGCGCGGGGCGAGGGGGCGGAAAAGCCCGTTGTCATCCGCGTGGAGGAACTGTTCGATGAAATCGTCGTGGCGCAGCGCCGCATGGGGGCGCAGGCCGGTATCGGCTCCATCACCCCTGCGGGGCTGTGCGTGACCGGACGGGGCAATGCCCTGCGCCGCGTCCTGAACAATGTCGTGGAAAATGCCCGCAGGCATGCCACCCGCATTGAACTGTCAGCCGAACGCGGGCGCAGGGAAGTTTTCGTGTATGTGGACGATAACGGCTGCGGCGTGGATGAGGCGCGGCGTGAAAGCGTGTTCCGCCCGTTTGAAAGCGGCAAGGAAGGCGGAACCGGACTGGGCCTGGCAATCGCGCGCGACATCATTCACGCCCATGGCGGCCATATCGGATTGGAAGCCGGGCCCCTGGGTGGGGCGCGGGTCAGGATCGTGCTGCCGAACTGACCGGTCCGGCAGGGCAGGACATCAGGGCAGGGAGTTGCCCGACCCGCCATGGCCGGGGCCGCCGTTCATGCTGTTCATCGGGCCGGTGCTGCCGCCGTATGTGCTGCTCATCTGGCTGAGCGGGTTGTAGCGGCCCACATTGCCCAGGATCTGCTGCATGATGTTGATCTTGGTGCCCGGCGTGGGCGTCTTTCCGGGCGCCATGGAGACATAGCGCGCGTCGTCCTTGTGCAGGGTGCGCAGGTTGCGCAGGATGCCGTCCTGGTCAAACGTCAGCACCACCATGTCCTGCTTGCGCACGCGGGGGAAGCTGATGGGGACCATCACCTGCTTCATGGACATATACAGCCATGTATTGTCATCAAACGTGGCGCGCCCGGTGGGGGAACCCAGCGCATCCATGACGTCCGAGCGCGTGGTCTCGCCAACCTTCAGTTTCTTGTAATCGTCCTCTTCCACCAGGGAGCCACGCTGGATGGTGTTGGGCTTGAACACCGAACATCCCGACAGCGCGATACCGGCCCCGATGACAGCGCACGAAAACAGGCGTAATGAACGCGAACGGGGCAGGGTGTCCTGTGGTGACCTCATGGTCCGGAAAATATCCTGAAATAAGGCATGGCGCGAAAATGCGGTTCGTCTTTCCGGTGCCCGATTGGGAAAATGAAGTCAATCACAGATCGCCCTGACGGTGGAAAAACACGACAGTCAGGGCCATGTTTCCACCATGCGGGCATGAAGGCGCAGGCCCCGTGAACACACGCGCAGGAGTAATACGACATGGATGCAGAATTTTCCCGCCCGCTTGCCGTGGGTCGCATCCCGGCCCGTGGCATGGAAACGGTGGTCGAGGCATCGGATGAGGAATGCCGCAGGCTGGCCCGCCGGTTCGGAATTCCCGGCCTGCGTGACCTGTCCTGCCGCTACCGGCTGGCTCCGGGACAGGATGGGGAGGTACTGGCCGAAGGCTGGCTGACCGCGCATGTGACGCAGGAATGTGTCGTAAGCCTTGAGGCGTTCGAGGACGTGCTGGCAGAATCGTTCACCGTGCGCTGCATCCCGGCGGAACGTTTCCGCGAGGATGACGAGATCGATCCCTTTTCCATTGATGAAATCCCCTATGACCGAGACAGCATCGACCTTGGTGAACTGGCGGCGGAGGAACTTTCGCTGGCGCTGGATCCGTATCCGCACAAGCCTGGATGCGCGATTCCGGCCGAATTTGCGGGCAAGGAGGAAGGCGAACCCGAAGAAACCGTGCGCAGGCAGCCTTTTTCCGCCCTGGCCGAGTTGAAAAAAAAGCAGAACTGACGCAAAGGAAGGGGCAGGTAACGGGGGGCGCGGATTACGCGTCTTGCGCATCATCTCTTGCGCAAGTGCAAATGATCTGTTAGAGCGCCCCCCTCAATTATTGATAACTGACCGGTGTATCGCCACGATGGTGTGCCTGCCGGTTGTGATCCAGATCGGAGGGGCCCAGGCCCATGGCTGTACCCAAGAGAAAAACCTCGCCGTCCCGTCGTGGCATGCGTCGCAGCCACGCTGCGCTGAGCGTGCCCGCACACGCGGAATGTTCCAACTGCGGCGAACTCAAGCGCCCGCATCACGTCTGCAGCCACTGCGGACATTATGACGGCCGCGAAGTCGCTTCCGCCGGCAAGGCGCTGAAGACGGCGGTCCGCGCCTGATAACAGGACGCGACTGGCGTCATTACCCGGTCAGGGCGTGGCCTGCATGGGCCGCGCCTGTGGGCGTGCCTGTGGCCGTCCCGGCCGGGACGCGCGGGACAGGGGTATGCCAAAGTTGTACTCCCTGATCTTGCGCGTTTCTTTCTTACCCGGCACAAGACGAGCATGAGCGAGACAGGTTCCTCCTTTTCCGAGACTGGGTCCTATACCCTGGCCATAGATGGCATGGGTGGGGATGGTGGTCCGGAAGTTGTAGTGGCTGGACTGGCAATTGCGGCAGACCGACATCCGTCGGCCAGAATTCTTCTGGTCGGGGATGAGGCAAAGTTGTCCGGCCTTCTGAGTTGCCATCCACGCGCGGCCGCCATCTGCACAATCCTTCCGGCCGGTTCGGCCATCCCGATGGACATGAAGCCCACGGCGGCGTTGCGCGTGCGCGATTCCTCCATGCGGCTGGCCATGGACGCGGTGGCCAAGGGCGCGGCACAGGGTGTCGTATCCGCTGGCAACAGCGGGGCGATGCTGGCGCTTGCCAAGATCGTGGTCAAGACACTCCCCGGCATAAGCCGTCCGGCAATGGCGGCGCTCAGCCCCACGACACGTGGCGATGTGGTCATGCTCGACCTCGGCGCGAATGTGTCGTGCGACTGGCGCAACCTGGTGGAATTCGCCATCATGGGCGAAGCCTTCGCCAAGGCGGTGCTGGGCCTGCCCGCGCCGACCATCGGCCTGCTGAATGTCGGGTCGGAGGAACTGAAGGGCGACGAACGGCTGCGCCAGGCGGCAGAGGTGCTGCGTGGCAGCGCGCTGGCCCGGCAGTTCCATGGCTTTGTCGAAGGGCACGATATCACGGCGGGCACGACCGACGTGGTGGTGACGGATGGCTTTACCGGCAATGTGGCCCTGAAAACCGGGGAAGGGGCGCTGAAAATGGCGTTTACCCTTCTGCGGCAGGTCTTTACCGCCAGCCTGCTGGGGCGGATCGGCTACCTGCTGGTGCGTCCGGGACTGGAACGGATGAAGGAGTGGCTGGACCCGCGGCGCTATAATGGCGCGGTGTTCGTCGGGCTGAATGGTGTCGTGGTCAAGTCGCATGGCGGCACGGATGCCGAAGGCTTCGCCGCTGCGGTCGATGTGGCGATGGACATGGTCACCCACCGCTTTACCGACAGCATACGTGATCGCCTTGCGCATATGGAAAAGCTGACATCCGTCAAGGTGACGCCGGACCAGCAGCAGGCGGTTCCTGCATCCTGACCCTGTAACATCCGGTGTGGCGCGCAGGCTGTCATGGCTGTCGCCACCCGTGCATGTAAGATGAGATTGGTGGAAAAACAGGCATGACGGCGAAACGCTCGCTTCTGTCCGGGTTCGGCGGTTATCTGCCTGAGCGGATCGTTACCAATGATGAACTGGCATCGCGGCTCGATACATCCGATGAATGGATTCGTGGCCGCACCGGCATTGGCCAGCGCCATATCGCCGGTGAAAATGATACCGCCGTATCCATGGCGACAGAGGCCGCACGCCGCGCGCTTGAATACGCGGGCGTTTCACCAGCGGATGTCGATGCCGTAATCGTTGCCACCAGCACGCCGGACCAGGCCTTTCCATCCACCGCCGTGCGCGTGCAGGCCGAACTGGGCATGTCATCCGGATTCGGTTTTGACCTTGCGGCGGCGTGTTCGGGATTCATCTTTGCCCTGTCCATGGCCGATTCGCTGATTCGCAGCGGACAGGCCCGCTCCGCGCTGGTCATCGGCAGCGAAGTCTATTCACGTATCCTCGACTGGTCGGACCGGGGCACATGCGTGCTGTTTGGTGATGGGGCGGGGGCGGTGTTCCTGACTTCTGCCGGACCGCAGGACGGTGATGCCGGGATACTGTCGACCCATCTGCATTCCGATGGCCAGTATGGCGACCTGCTGTATGTGGACGGCGCCACCGGGCAGCATGACAAGCCCGCCCACCTGCGTATGCAGGGCCGTGACGTGTTCCGCCATGCGGTGGGCAAGCTGTCTTCTTCGGTTGACGAGGCGCTGGCGGCCAATAACCTGACCCATTCGGATGTAAACTGGCTGGTGCCGCACCAGGCCAACCTGCGCATCATTGACGGTGTTGCGCGCAAGCTTGCGCTTCCGGCGGAGCGGGTGGTGGTGACGGTGGACCGGCATGCCAATACATCGGCCGCCTCCATCCCGCTGGCGCTGAACGAAGCGGTGCGGGACGGGCGCATACGCAAGGGTGACCTTGTGCTGATGGAAGCGCTGGGCGGTGGCCTGACATGGGGGTCGGCGCTGGCGCGGCTGTAATGTCGTTTCGGTACCACATTGAAATGGACGCGCAATAAACCGCCCGTTCATTGAATACATTCAATTGACGATGGTGGCGCGCATGCATAACGTTTACGCATGAGCACCGTGACGCGCGCCACTCTGGCAGAACAGATATATGATCAGGTCGGGCTGTCCCGCCATGAATCCGCCGATATTCTGGAAGATATTCTGGAACGGATGGCACGGACACTTGAAACCGGCGATACCCTGAAAATAAGCGGGTTTGGCACCTTCTCTGTCCGGCAGAAAGGACAGCGTACGGGCCGTAATCCGAAAACGGGCGTGGAAGTGCCGATTCTTCCGCGTTCCGTTCTGGTATTTCGCCCCAGCCAGCTGCTTCGTGCCCATGTCAATGGACAGTCCAGTGGTGAAAACCCGCCGGAAGGAGACGAGGAATGAGCACGAAGCATGAACCGGCCCGGACCGCGCCCACGCATGACGTGACGCAGCCGGGCACGGACAGCCTGCCCATTTATGAGGTCGCGCGTGAACTCGGCCTGGCCCAGCATGTCATGCGCATGTGGGAATCCCGTTTTCCGCAATTGCAGCCATTGCGGGGGCAGGTGGGGCGACGTTATTACCGCCCGCAGGACATTGCGGTACTGCGCCAGATCGCTGATCTGCTGTATGTCCGCAAGCTATCGATTGCGCAGGCGCAGGCCGAACTGGGGCAGATGGCCCTTGCCGCAGACCCGTCACCTGCGAGCGTGGCCACGCCAGCCACGCCAGCCACGCCAGCCACGCCAGAAATCCCGGCTGGTCATACGGTAATGCCTGACCCGATTTTGGAACCGGTTGCTCCGGTGGCGGAAGTGCAGGCCGCGACTGAAGGTCCTGCCCACACGCCCGCGCCGGAACACGTGCAGCGGCCGGTCGAGACCGCCACGGTTATCGAACAGGTCACAATTGTCGAGGAAACCACCATACAGGTGGCCGACACGGCCCCCGCCGAAACCCCGGCGCCCCCGTCGGTGCAGCCTGTAAAGGAAGAAGCCCCGGCCACAGCAGCAACAGCGCCCGCGGACAAGGCACCGCCAGAAGGCGAGACGGTGGATGAAGCGGAAATACCGCTGGAACAGCTTGTCATGATCGAACTTGAGCGCCTGCAGGCGGAAAATACCGTGCTACGCGACAGCCTGCGTGGCGTGCTGGTGGAACTGCAGGCCCTGCGGGAAATGGTGCCGGTCTGATTTATCCGGTTTTTTTCAGTTTTGCGCAGATCGTGGCTTGCCGTCCCCCCACTGGCCTGCTACACCCTGCGCATCGCAGACAGGCGGGCAGTAGCGCAGCCTGGTAGCGCATCAGTCTGGGGGACTGGGGGTCGTGGGTTCGAATCCCGCCTGCCCGATATCCCTGTCTGCGATTAAAGATTTTGGGTGAACGCCCCGATGAAAGCACCTGTAACAGGGTGCTTTTTTTGTATCTGCAGCCAGCGCGTTAGTAACGCGCACGGCTCCAGTTCAGCCACAGCATGTGCAGCACCGCCATGATGGCCGGCCCGACAAACAGCCCCAGCAGGCTCCAGCTTTCAGCCCCGCCCAGAATGCCGGTCAGCACCCACAGGAAGGGCAGCTGGGTCGAGCCGCCGATCAGGGCAGGACGCACCAGATGGTCCGCCAGCAGGATCACGGCAATGCCAAACAGGATGATGGCGATGGCGGTCAGCACCGCCCCGGTATTGATCACCAGCAATATGGCGACGGCGCTGATGGCGATCAGGGCGCAAAAGGGGATCATGGCGGCAATAGCCGTTATCACGCCGAACAGGAACGGGTGGGGGGCGCCTGCGACCAGATAGGCAAGGCCCATCAACATGCCCTCGCCGATACCGACCAGCACCAGCCCCGATACCGACCCATGGACGGATGCGATGATCTGTAACGCGATCCGTTCCCCCCGTTTGCCAAAGGCGCGGCGGGAGACATTAAGGGACTGGCGGATAACCGAATCCCCGTCCTTGAGCAGGAAAAACAGCGTCAGGATGGCAAAGGCGAACAGCAGCACACGGTGCAGCACCTGCGACCCAAGCTGCTGCGTCACCTTCATGCCCTGTCCGATATTCATGGACCCGAGAAGGGTCGAGACATCGGCGGGATTTGTCAGGTGTTCGTTCCACCATGTTTCGATCGTCTGTTGCCCATAGGGCAGGCGACCGACCCATGGCGGGACGGGAATGCCGGAATGACGTGCATCGTTCAGCAGCCTGAGCACGCTTTCCGCCTCACGCCCCGCTTCAAGCCCGAACAGCGCCAGGGGGCCAAGGAAGATCAGCGCGATGACCAGCGTGAACAGGACCGGCAGCAACGTCCGGTGCGCGCGTGAATGCCATCGCCTGCGCGCCCGTACATAAAGCGGCCACGACGCGATGGCGAATATGCAGCCCCAGATCAGCGATGGCAGGAAGCCGCGCACGGTGTACAGCGCCAGCAGGACAAAAAACAGCGCCAGGCCCGCGCGCGCCATGCGTTGCGTGCGCTGGGTTTCGCTGAATGACCGGAAGGTTCGCATCGTGGATGCAGGATCCATGCGGCGGCCCGGCATGGGGGCGCCTGCCTGATCCTGATCCGCGTTGTAGGGATCCGTCATGGTCATTCCTCTGGAAAACGGGCTTGGTCGATAGGGTGCTGGTGTTAACGCGATCGTTCCAGCAATGACATTAATCCTATGTCGGGGGCGTCGTTTCAACGGCCCATAGGGCAAAAGCATGAATCAGGGCCGCTTCTTTAAGGGAATCGAACCGTCCGGTCGCCCCCCTGTGGCCCGCTTCCATGTTCGTGCGCAGCATGATGGGCCGGTCCGACCGGTTGTTGTCACGCAGGCGCGCAACCCATTTCGCCGGTTCCCAGTAGGTGACGCGCGGATCGGTCAGCCCGCCCATGGCCAGAATGGCGGGATAGGCCCGCGGGGCCACCTGTTCATACGCGGCATAGCCTGCGATCAGGTCATAGGCATCCGGGTCGTTCAGCGGATTGCCCCATTCCGGCCATTCCGGCGGGGTCAGGGGCAGGGTGTCATCGGACATGGTGTTCAGTTCATCCACGAACGGCACCACCGCCACGATCCCCGCGAACAGGTCGGGGCGCATGTTGGCGATCGCTCCCATCACCATGCCGCCCGCCGAACGGCCATCAGCCACGATCCGCCCGGGCGTGCCAAAGCCCGCATTGGTCAGGGTGGTGGCGCAGGCGATGAAATCGGTAAAGGTATTGGGCTTGTTACGTCCGCGTCCGCCCAGAAACCAGTTCCATCCCTTTTCCGAACCGCCACGGACATGGGCAATGGCATAAAACCATCCCCGGTCCACAAGACTGAGCGTGCGGGTGGAAAACACCGGGTCGATGGCATGGCCATAGGATCCATAGCCATACAGCAGCAGTGGGGCGGAGCCGTCGATGGGCGTATCATGGCGGCCCAGAACGGTTATGGGCACCTGTTCCCCATCCGGGGCCTGTGCCGTCAGCCGCCAGCAGCGGTACTGCGCCGGGTCATGGCCGGATGGCACGGATTGCTGCTTCAGCAGCTGGTCCGCCCGCGTCGTCATGTCCTGCGCATGCCACTGCCGGGGGGTGGTGGGGGACTGGTAGACGTAACGCAGTTCGGTCGTGTCGTATTCATAACCGCCGGCGAATGTCAGGTCATAGGCGGCTTCATCCGGCTCCAGCGCATGGGCATGACCCTGCAGGTCACGGATGACGATGCGCGTATTCGCATCCCGGCGTTCACGCCATGCGACATGGCCCGACCAGACCATGCAGTCGGTAATGTAGCGGCCGGGTTCATGCCCGATCAGGTCGCGCCAGTTTTCACGTCCCGGCGCGCTGTCCGGCGTGGTCATGATCTTGAAATCATACGCGCCGTCGGCATTGGTCAGGATGATGAAGTGCTGGCCCTGATGATACAGCCCGTACATCAGTCCCGTCTGGCGCGCGGCGGCGCATACGGGTGCGGCCTGCGGGTCATGGCCCGGGATCAGCCAGGATTCGGATGTATCGTGGTTGCCGGAGGAAATGATGATCCACCCGCCTGAACGCGTTGCGTCCACACCCACGAAAAAGCCGGGATCGGGTTCCTCGTACACCAGCGTGTCCGTATCTTCCCCGATGCGGCGGCGATAGACGCGGGCCGGGCGGCCATGTTCGTCCCGCCAGACCCAGAACAGGAACCGGCTGTCCGGTGAGAAAACGAATGCCCCGCTGCAGTTGTCAACAGGCGGCAGGGCGGCCGCGGCCGTATCGGCAGGCCTGCGGATATGGATGCGGTAGATTTCGGACCCCTGCGTATCCTCGGCATAGGCGAACAGGGTATGGTCGGGGCTGTGGCTGGCGGTGGCGATGGCGTAATAGTCATGGCCGCTGGCCGCCGCGTTGACATCCAGCAGCACTTCTTCCGCCTGCGGCTGGCCTGCGGGATAGCGTTTATAGACGGGATACTGCGCACCCGCCGCATAGCCGGTCTGGTAGAAAAATGGTCCGTGGGGAATGGCGGGATAGGTATCGTCGGGCTGTATCCGGCCCTTCATTTCCGCCACAAGCTGTTCCTGCAGCGCTTCCGTTCCCGACAGGATGGACTGCGTATAGGCATTTTCCGCCCGCAGGTGTCCGGCAATGTCAGGGCGCAGCAGGGACGGGTCACG
The DNA here is from genome assembly GCF_057359305.1 of Komagataeibacter ossonobensis. NCBI lineage: Bacteria > Pseudomonadati > Pseudomonadota > Alphaproteobacteria > Acetobacterales > Acetobacteraceae > Komagataeibacter > Komagataeibacter ossonobensis. Next base: position 246,854 of record NZ_JBXAYQ010000002.1, read on the forward strand.
CAGCACGTTCTGCCAGTTATCGTCCTTCATCCACGCATATTCGTCCTGCCGCGTGCGGCCAAGCTGCGTGATGGTGCGGGGGATCTTGCGGGGAACGGGTGGAAGGGTCATTGCAGGGTCCTTGCGCGGGGGCGGGGGTTCAGTCGGTTTTCAGGGCGTGCCAGCCGGTCAGGCCGCGACGCAGGCGCTGGCCTTCGTGGCTGGCGGGGTCAATCATGCCCGTGCGCAGGAACAGGTCGATCAGCACAAGGTTCACGTTGAACTTGAACTCATCGGTATCGCGGACCAGCATATAGGCTTCGTGCAGCGGGATCAGGCGGAATTCCTCCACTTCCCCATCAGCGGGCGCGGGGATGAAATCGTCCGGCAGTTCCAGTTCAAAACAGTGCAGCACGTCACGGCGCAGCCCCTCGGGGCGGTCCAGCGCGTAGCGGATATCCGCTGTGGGACGGGCGCGCGCCACCAGTTCGGGTGGCAGGCTGGCTTCCTCCCCCGCTTCCTTTATCAGCGCCTGTGCCGCCGTGTGGCCAGCCGGGATGCCGCCTGCCACCAGATGGTCCAGCTTGCCGGGGTCCAGCCGCTTGGTCATGGACCGCCGGGCGATCCACAGATACAGCCCGTCAGGCCGCCGCACGAGACCATTGAGGTGCACACCCGCCGCCATCAGGCCAAACAGCGGCAGCGCGCCCCGGTCAATGCGGGCCACGGGTGGCTGGTCCATGTCGGTCCACACGTCAAACAGTTCGTGGTGGGAGCGGTACACCCCCTCACGCGCCATGGCCTCCCCGATCTGTTCCAGCTTTGCGGGGTCATCCAGGGTAACGCCATCCCCCGCATGCATCATGCCGTGGCGCAGCAGGACCGGCAGCAGGCCGGGCTGCACCCAGCCCGCAGGCTGTGCGCCCAGCCGGAATTCCAGCCGCCCGCCGGGTAGTACCGCCGTGTTGCAGGCGGCGATATGACGAAAAAAACCATCGAGGTTACGTGACATGATCCATCCCTGTCCTTCGGGCCTTGGCTGGCATACCGGCTGCCCCCGGGACTGACAATCCTTTGGGCGTGCCGGAATGACAGGGAGATATGGGTTGCAAAACGCGCAACGTATGCCACATGCCCGACATATGGCTGTTTCCGACAAGACCCGGCAGGACCTGCCGGAACGTTCCGCCGCCGCCACCCTGCGCGGTCTTCTGCCCTATCTGTGGCCCCGTCATGACATGCGCACCCGCCTGCGCGTGGTGGGGGTGTGCATCCTGCTGATCGCGGCCAAGGTCGCCACCATTGGCGTGCCCTATGCCTACAGCCGGGTGATTGACGCCCTGCAGCCCGTGGCAGGGCATGCGGCCATGATGCCGCTGGTGCTGATCGTGGGATATGGCCTGCTGCGCATGGCGGCGGCGGGGCTGGGGGAATTGCGCGACGCGCTGTTCGCCCCGCTGCGCTACCGCATAAGCCGGATCGCGGCCATGCGCAGCTTCACGCACATGCACCAGTTGTCACTGCGCTTTCACCTCAACCGCCAGTCGGGCGGGGTGACGCGGGCGATCGCGCGCGGGACGGAAGCGATCGAGACCCTGCTGCGCGTGGGAGTGTTCAACGTGGTGCCGACCCTGATCGAGGCGCTGATGGTCATTGTCGTGATCTGGCATCTGTTCGACTGGCGCTATGCGGTGGTGATGCTGGTGGCGGTGGCGGCGTACGTGCTGTTCACCATCAAGTTCACGTCGTGGCGGATCGGGCTGCGGCGCCAGATGAACGACATCAACAGCGAAGCCAGCTGGAAGGCGCTGGACAGCCTGCTGAACTACGAGACGGTCAAGTATTTCGGCAACGAGGAGCACGAACGCAAACGCTACGAGGACGCGCAGCGGCGGTACGAAGCCGCCGCCATCCGCACCCAGATCTCGCTCAACGGCCTGAATTTCGGGCAGGCGGCCATCATTGCGGTTGCCCTGATCGCCGTCATGCTGATGGCCGGGCGCGATGTGGAGGCAGGCCACATGACGGTGGGGCATTTCGTGCTGGTCAACACCTACCTCATGCAGCTCTACCTGCCGCTGAACTTCCTGGGCAGCGTATATTCCTCGCTGCGCAATTCACTGGTGGACCTTGAACACATGTTCGCCCTGATGGACGAACAGGCCGACATTACCGATTCCGCGCACGCGCTCGGCCTGCCCGCGCGGCTGGATGAAGCGCCCGCCGCCGACATCCGTTTCGAAAACGTGCATTTCAGCTACCGTCCCGACCGCGAGATCCTGCGCGGGGTCAGCTTCCATGTCCCCGCGGGCCGCCGGGTGGCCATTGTCGGCCCGACGGGGGCGGGCAAGTCCACCATCAGCCGCCTGCTGTTCCGGTTCTATGACGTGACATCGGGCCGTATCCTGATCGACGGGCACGACATCCGCGACTATTCGCAGGCAGCCCTGCGCGGGGCGGTGGGGGTGGTGCCGCAGGATACCATCCTGTTCAACGACACGATCGGCTACAACATCGCCTATGGCCGCCTTGGCGCCACGCAGGGGGAGGTGGAGCGGGCGGCGAAACTGGCCTGTATCCATGACTTCATCATGACCCTGCCCGAAGGCTACGCCACGCGGGTGGGCGAACGCGGGCTGAAGCTGTCGGGTGGTGAAAAGCAGCGCGTGGCGATCGCCCGCACCATCCTGAAGAATCCGCGTGTCCTGCTGCTGGATGAGGCGACGAGCGCGCTGGATACCCGCACCGAGCAGGAAATCCAGACAGCCCTGCACACGGTGGCCGCCAACCGCACGACCATCATCATCGCCCACCGCCTGTCCACCATTGTCGATGTGGATGAAATCCTTGTGATGGGGCAGGGGCGGATACTGGAGCGCGGCACCCACCGCGCCCTGCTGGAACATGGCGGCCTGTATGCCGAAATGTGGGCGATCCAGGCGGAGGAGGAAGCCGCCGGGACCTGACCCGCGCCGGCATGACGGTAGCGCGCGCATGACCGCCCCGCACTGGTCAGCGGCGGCAGGGAAGTACATATCAGGAAGAACGCTAGAAGGAGCCGTGACATGACGGATACGAACAACCCGCCACCCGAAGGGGACGCCATCCCCCCCGAACTGAGCCATTGCGGCGCGGTGGTGGACAAGGCCATCGAATACATGCTGGGTGAAAACCTGCCGCCGGTGGCCATTGCCTCCGCCCTGCTGGGCGGATCGCTGGGGCTGCTGTCGCGCACCATGGGGCGCGAGACCATGCAGGCCATGCTGGAAAACGCGCTGCACAGCGTGCAGGCGGGCGAACTGCACCCCGACCACGACCAGAAGGCTGGCTGATCGCGCAGGGGTGAAGTGGGGACGAAATGCCACGCTTTGCCCCCCATGCCGGACAAAAAACGCCGAATCATGCTTATGCATCTTGACTGTTGGCGGTGGTTTGGCGATAAGCCGCGCCTAATCTAGACGATCCTTGCCGGGCATTTATGCCTCGGCCACAGTTATATCCGAGGATGATAAAATGTCTCGCCGCTGCCAGATCACAGGCAAGGGCGTGCTGACGGGCAACAACGTCAGCCACGCCAACAACAAGTCCCGCCGTCGCTTCCTGCCCAACCTGCAGGAAACATCGCTGCTGTCCGATATCCTCGGCACGGCGGTTCCCATGCGCATGACCACCAATGGCATCCGCACGGTCGAGCACAATGGCGGCCTGGATGCGTTCCTGCTGTCCACCCCGAACCGCAAGCTGACGCCGGAAGCCATGACGGTGAAGCGCCGTATCCTGCGCGTTCAGGAAAAGAAGGCCGCTGTAGCCTGATACGCGACAGGGCCGGCCACCACCCCCGCAATGCCGGGGCGGGGGCCGGCCCGTCCGTCGTAGATGAAGCCTGACTGAAGTCTGGTGCATTGTTCCGCTGTGCCGGTCTGCGTCGTCCATGTTGAAAAAGACTGAGGGCGGAAGCAGCTTACGGTTCCGGCAGGCGCGAAAGGGAAAGGTTCCCCTTCGCGCCCGTGTTGTCTTGTGGAGGTTCCCCCGTGTCCGCCAAGTCTGATCTGTCCCTGATTCGCAATATCGGTATTACCGCGCATATCGATGCCGGCAAGACCACCACCACCGAGCGTATCCTGTACTACACCGGTGTGTCCCATAAGATCGGTGAGGTGCACGAAGGCAACACCACCACCGACTACATGGCGCAGGAGCGTGAGCGCGGCATCACGATCACCTCGGCTGCCGTGACGTGTGAGTGGGAAGGCCGTCGCATCAACATCATCGACACCCCGGGCCACATTGACTTCAACATCGAAGTCAACCGCTCGCTGCGCGTGCTCGATGGCGCGATCTTCATCATCGAAGGTGTTGCCGGCGTGCAGCCGCAGTCCGAGACCAACTGGCGTCTGGCTGACCGCTACAACGTGCCCCGCATCATCTTCATCAACAAGCTGGACCGTACCGGCGCCGACTTCTACTACGCCTTCAGCACGCTGAAGGAGAAGCTGGACATCGTCGCGATCCCGCTGCAGCTGCCCATCGGCGCCGAAGAAAACTTCGTTGGCGTGGTGGACCTGGTCGAGATGCGCGCCATCGTCTGGGAAGGCGGTGAACTGGGTGCGAAGTTCCATTACGAGGAAATTCCCGCCGACCTGAAGGAAAAGGCCGCCGAAGCGCGCCAGAACCTTCTGGACACCGCGCTGTCCGTTGATGACGCGGCGATGGAAGAATATTTCGACAAGGGCGACGTGGATGTTGCGACGCTGAAGCGCTGCATCAAGAAGGGCACCATCAAGGGTGACTTCCGTCCCGTGCTGTGCGGCACCGCGTTCAAGAACAAGGGTGTCCAGCCGCTGCTTGACGCCGTGATCGACTTCCTGCCCGCGCCGGACGACGTGGAAGGCATCCGCATCGCCCCACCGGAAGACGAGGAAGTGGACGAGAACAAGCTGCCGATCATCCCGGTTGACCCGGATGGCAAGTTCGCCGGCCTCGCCTTCAAGATCATCAACGACAAATACGGCACGCTGACCTTCGTGCGTGTCTATCGTGGCGTGCTGCGCACCGGTGACACCGTGCTGAACACCACGAAGGGCCACAAGGAACGTATCGGCCGTATCTTCCAGATGCACGCTGACAAGCGTGAGGAACTGAAGGAAGTCCATGCCGGTGACATCGCCGCGTTCGTTGGCCTGAAGGACACGCAGACGGGTGACACGCTGGCCGATCCGGCTGATCCGGTCGTGCTGGAACGCATGAGCTTCCCGATCCCGGTTATCGACATCTCCGTCGAGCCGAAGACGAAGGACGGCGTGGAAAAGATGACGCTGGCGCTGCAGAAGCTGTCCGGCGAAGATCCCTCGCTGCGCCTGAAGACCGATCAGGAAACGGGCCAGACCATCCTGTCCGGCATGGGCGAACTGCACCTCGACATCATCATCGACCGCCTGCGTCGTGAATATGGCGTGGATGCGAACATCGGCGCGCCGCAGGTTGCGTATCGTGAAACGATCACCAAGCCGCATACCGAAACCTATACCCACAAGAAGCAGTCGGGTGGTTCGGGCCAGTTCGCGGAAGTGAAGATCGAGTTCGCGCCGGTCGAGCGTAACGAAGGCATCTCCTTCGAGAACAAGGTCGTCGGTGGCACCGTGCCGAAGGAATACATCCCGGCGGTGGACAAGGGCATTCAGGCGCAGGCTTCGACCGGCGTGCTGGCTGGCTTCCCCACGGTGGACTTCAAGTTCACGCTGCTGGACGGCAAGTACCATGACGTTGACTCCTCCGCGCTGGCGTTCGAAATCGCGGCGAAGGCCTGCTTCCGTGAAGGCATGAAGAAGGCCGGTCCGGTCATTCTCGAGCCGATCATGGACGTGGAAGTGACCACCCCGAACGATCACGTCGGTGACGTGGTGGGCGACCTTAACCGTCGCCGTGGCATGATCCAGAGCCAGGAAACCTCCGGCTCGACCGTCATGGTGCGTGCGATGGTGCCGCTGAAGGAAATGTTCGGCTACATCTCGCACCTGCGTTCGATGACCAAGGGCCGTGCATCCTTCACGATGCAGTTCCACCACTACGATCCGGTGCCCCGCAACGTCGCGGAAGAGATCATGGCGCAGTCCGCCTGATCTTTCTCGAAAGAGAGCATCAAAAGAAACCGGCTCCCGAAAGGGGCCGGTTTTTTTGTGCCCTGGGAAATCCGGAGGTATGACAGTCGGGTAAACTGGTGCCGATGCGATGCAGTCAGGTCGGCGTGGGGTATGTTCCTGCAGGCAGGGTTGTCACATGAAGCGACTCCTGCAACCGTCCATATACTGAAATATCCGGACTGTCTGGAAAGCCTGCAATTCAGGTGATACGGCAACGCCCGTGTGGGAAAAACGTGCTTTCGGGGCATGGAATCGCGGTGAATGGCGTTATCTGGCCCGTGCACACCGCCATTAATCCTGAATGAAATTCCGTTTTCCGTCAGGCGATGATGGATCCGTAGCGTGATGGGAGAACATCATCAGGGCATGATTTTTGCCCATTGGTCGCCATGCAGGGCCACCCGGCCATCATGTTCCAGCTTTTCCAGATGGGCATGCAGGTTCAGTCGTGCCGCACGGCGCAGGCCGGGCCGCAGGTTGTGGTACATGCTGTCCACGATTTCATCCAGCGTGCGGGGGTCAGCGGGCATCAGCGCCATGATGCTTTCCTCACGCGCGCGGCGGTGGGCGACCAGTCCTTCGATGCAGGCTTTTACATGCGGTATGGCGGGACCGTGTGCGGGCAGCAGCAGGTGGCTGTCGCGTTGCAGCAGGTAGTCCATGCTGTCCAGAAACTGCTGCACCGAACCATGCGGGGCAGGCGGGACCATGGTGGTGGACCAGCCCATGACATGGTCCCCTGTGAAGATGATGCCATCTGCTGTTTCAAGGCAGATATGATCGCTGGCATGCCCCGGTGTGTACAGCACCCGTAATCCCGCGATTTCATCACCATCCCGCAGGCCGATATCGGGGGTGAATTCCGGCTCGGCGCTGGCATGGAAGCCACAGACCGGGATTTCCAGCCGCGCACCCAGCGGCCGTGCGCCGGCAAGGTGGTCCGCATGGGTATGGGTCAGGATGACATGGGTGATCGGCCGGTCGCCTGCTGCCGCCACCAGCGCATCCAGATGGACGGGGTCGGTGCTGCCGGGATCAATGACCACGCAGCCCCCGTCATGGTTCACCAGCCAGCTATTGGTGCCGTTGCCGGTCATGGGGCCGGGATTGTTCGCCACCACCCGGCGTATGTCGGGCGTCTGGGACAACGCCACGCCATAGGGCGGGGGCGGTTCACTGATCCGCCACCCGTTGCGCGATGTCTTAGCCAAAGGCGCCGACATGGTGCATCACCCCGGTGCTGATTTCGCGCACCATCTGGAACAGGCGCTGCATTGGTTCAAAGATTTCGGTGTATTCGCGGTGGTAGGTACCTTCCTGCCGGGGGCCATGCGGTTCATGGAAATCAAGATCGAAACTGCCATCCGAACGATAGGGGAAGATATTTTCAAGTTCCGCCAGCGCCCCCGGGATTTCAAGGCACAGCACCTTCAGCGTCAGCACATCGCGCGAAAACGCATGGCGGGGTGAGAAATAGGGCACCTGTGTGGACAGCAGCCAGATCTGCTCGATGATCGCGATGCGGATGGCATGCAGCAGCAGTTCATCGGGCCGCATGCGCGGGGCATCAGGCCATGCGCGCCGCAGGGCGAGGTGATCGGACTGGATGCGCCGGAACATCGCCTGCGTGCTGGCCCAGAAATCCAGGTTTTCCAGCCCGTGCATAAGCGACAGGCAGGCTTCCTGCCGGCCCGGGTCCTTCTGCGCCGTGGCACGTTCCAGCCACATGTCCGGGTCCAGCAGGCGGATGACACCGCGCAGCACGCCGTGGTCGGAATGCGCCAGCGCGTGGGCCGCGAAATCCATGGCCCGGCGGAAGCGGGGGCTTTCCGCCAGGTATTTCTCGAACGTTTCAGGGTGGCGCGCCGCCGCCGTGCCCAGTCCCTGCAACGTATTCGCGCACCATGCCAGCTGTTGCAGGATGGCATTGTTGGGAATGGCGCGCAGCTGGCTGGGATGCTTGATGCGGGTTACGGTCGATGCCGCGTCGCTCTGCCGCGCGGACGGGCGCGACCCGGTCTTGTCGATCAGTGACGGCCCGAATGCGCCCAGCAGGGCGGCATAGCCGGGATCTTCCACCAGCCCGGTCATGCCATTGGCGATGGTGGCGAAGAAATCGGCCGAAAAATCCGGTTCATCATAAACCGGGTCACGGTCCAGCGTCGTGGTGGCGAAGGCGTGTTCGGCAATGATGCTGACAGTGGCATCCGCCAGGGCCTGCGTGCCGAACAGAAGATAGCCGTCACCCCCCTGAAAGGCCGTTTCCTCACGCATCTGGATGCCCGCGCGGGTAAAGCGGGCGCGGGCATGCGGCGGGGACAGGTAGTCGAAGCGGTCCGCAAGCCGATAGGGGTGCGCGCCACGGCCAATGCTTTCGCCATGCGTGTCGAACAGGATGACCTCGACAAAGGCCAGATCCCATTTGCGCAGCAGGTCGCATACCTTGATGCGCAGCCGTTCGATCAGATAGGTCGCGGCCAGCTGCCCCACGTAACGGCCGGAGTCGGAAAAGCCGAACTGCAGGCTGAGCTTACGCGTGCGCTGCAGGTAGGCGCGCCAGTGGGGGGAGCGCAGGGCTTCCTCGATGATCTGTTCGCCGTTTTCCAGTGCTTCCTGTGTCTCGAACAATGGCGAGATCTCGATCATGTCCGCAACCCCATACAGCCGCGCCAGCCACAGCGCGGTCAGCAGGGTGTAGCCGGTCTCGGTCTCGGCGATCAGGAAACGGATGGGGCTGGTGCGGTCGATATGGCGCAGGATCTGGCGCACCGTCATCATCAGCCGCCCGGCGCTGGCCTGTTCCATCAGCAGCGAACCGAAATCGATCTCGACCGGCTGGACCGTCTCCAGCGCGTCGTTCATGCGGCTGATCAGCGCGCGGCGCTGGGCCGGGATGTCGGGGCTGTCGGTAATGCCCAGCCGCTGGCGGGCGATGTTGTGCAGCTGTGTCGCATTCAGGCGCGTATGCGTGTGCGCCGCCGACAGGCCATGCGCCATGAAGCCCGCCCGTGCCACCGCCAGGGTCATCTTGTCTTCAGGTGTCGCGGCGTCGATCGCCTCGCTGAAGGCAGCGTTCAGGTCGTTGGTGCTGGTCAGCGCGTCATTGCTGCGGGTAATCAGCACATCGGCAAAGCGTGACACCGCTTCGGGTTCCGGCCCGGTGGGGCAGGCGGCGATCTGGGCGGCGACGGTGTCCAGCGCGGTCTGCACGCGCGGCAGCAGGTCATTGGCACAGCTGGTCACGGGTTCGATCTGGTCATGCAGGCGGGCAAGCTGCATCTGCTTCATGCGCAGCCGCAGGCGCAGCGTATCCCACCAGCCGATATCGGTGCGCCCGTCGGTATCGTACCCGACCCAGCTGGTCATGATGATGGGACGCGGCGCCAGCGTGGACCACAGTTGCGGCCAGTGGGTGCGCGCTTCGGACAGCAGGATGACGTTCAGCCGGTCCAGCGCGTTGCGCCCGCGCAGGATGGCCTGTGTCGCCAGCGTGAATTCCTCATCCAGCGTCGGCGGCCCGACGCGGCGGTGTGTCAGGAAGGCGGGGACATGCGCCGGGACCTCGGCCGGGTTGGTGGAGGCCAGGTCGGCCAGCGCCTCATATACCGGGTTGGCCAGTGCGAATGTGGGGTGGGCGGTAAACACGGCGGCAAAGCGGCTGCGTTCGATGGCGGCGCGGAAGCGCGCGATGGGCACGGGACTGTCATCGGGGTCCGGCTGCACGATGCGGCGGGCGACGTCATGCATGCGCGCGGCCACCACCGCATCGTCAGGACCGTCCAGATAGGCGGCGATATGGTGCGCCCGCCCGGCAAAGGCGCGGTCACGCAGCAGGCGCACGATCTCCTCCACCATTTCCATCGACAGGGTGCCATTGGCCATCTGGCGGTTGATCTGACGCGCCAGCGCCATGACCGGGCTGCCGGTTGCGGTTTCGTCATGGCTGGCAATCAGTCGTTCCGCCTGTTGCAGCAGGTCGGAAACAGTCCGCGCGGCGGCTTCGGTCATCGTGTTGTCCTGTCATGAAAAATCGTCATGGTCTTTCCCAAATCCCATGTTCGGCGGCGGCCCGCAATGTCCACCATGGCATATTCACGCCTATTTGGTGCGTTACACCGAGTGTTGCTTGGGCTGGAGGGGAGACAATGGTATCAAGGACTTCATGAATGGTATTCCACAAACGGATCAGGATGCCCGGCATACGCTGCTGCGTTACAAACGGTCTGCGACCGGCCTGCTGGCGGCCATGGCCGGGTTGACGGTGGCGGGGTATGCCCTGCCACAGATGGGCTGGCTGGCGGACCGTCCGTGGCTGGAAATCCTGCGCTCGGGCACCAAGGCGGGGGTCGTGGGTGGCCTGGCCGACTGGTTTGCCGTGACCGCGCTGTTCCGCAGGCCCATGGGGCTGCCGATTCCCCATACCGCCATCCTGCCCGCGCAGAAGGAACGGCTGGCGCAGGCGCTGGGGCGCTTCGTCTCGACCAACGTGTTCACGGAAAAGGAGGTCGAGGCCGCATTCAACCGCATCGACCTGCCCTCCATCCTTGGCAACATACTGCAGGAGCCGGAAACGGCGGACATGGTCAACCGCGCCGTGCTGGGATCGGTGCCGCACGTGCTGGACCGCCTGGAGGACGGACGGGCAAGTTCCGCCATCGCCCGCATGCTGCCGACCCTGCTGGGGGGGGAGGAAATCGCCCCCGTCATCACCCGCAGCCTGCGCGCGATGGTGGAAGGGGACTGCCACCAGGAAGTGCTGTCGTTCCTGCTGTCGCGGCTGAAGGAAGGCATCAAGGCCAAGGAACCGGCCCTGCGCACGATGATCGAGGAACGCGTGCGCGAACAGGGCGGCCGCGTGCTGGGCTGGGCCATTGGCGGGTCGATCGCGACCAAGGTGCTGCTGGCTGCGGGGCAGGAACTGGACCGGATCGACCCGCAGAATTCAGAATTGCGTGAGGGCTTCACCACATGGGTCCGGGCCGAGATCGACCGGATCGAGCAGGATCCGGTGCGCCGGCGTGATATCACGGATACCGTGATGGGCGTGCTGACCCATGACAGCGTGCGTGGCTGGAGCAGTGACGTATGGCACCGCCTGCGCCGCCTGATCGAGGAAGACATGGACAGGGGGGATCGTGGATGGCTGTCCTCCATTGTGCGCGACGCACTGCAGCGTCTCGCGGAACAGATGTATCATGACGCCACCATGCGCAAACGGATCAATGATGGCGCGCGTGGCATGATCATGAGCAGCCTGCCATTCCTGCGTGACCGCATGTCGCGGTTTATTTACTCGGTCGTTAATGGATGGGACGCGGAAAGTCTGAGCGACCGTCTGGAACTGCGTGTAGGTAAGGATCTGCAGTATATCCGCCTGAATGGCACGCTGGTCGGGTTTCTGGCCGGGTGCGGGCTGTCCGTGCTATTACAGCTGATATTCGGAACCGGTATCGGATAGGGCGGGGCTGCATGCAACGATTGGACTTGACGACGCGTGGCTGGTAGCCCATCTGAAACTTCAGGAAACAGTACTGTTTCGGTCCAATTATGCAGGCGGGCCGGAACAGGCGGGAGAGCGGAATGCTGAAACTGTCGAAACTGACCGATTATGCCGTCGTGGCTCTGGTCCGGCTGGGACAGAAGGAAGAGGTCACGACCTCGCCTGTCCTGTCGCGTTCGACCGGCATTCCCGAACCCACCGTGGCCAAGGTGCTCAAGATTCTCGCGACACAGGGCATCGTGACATCACAGCGCGGCGCACGCGGCGGCTACAGGCTGGCCCACCCGCTGGAGGAAATCTCGATCGCGACCGTGATCCAGGCGATCGATGGCCCCATATCGCTGACGACATGCGTGGATGGCGGGGATTGTGATGCCCGGTCCACCTGTGGCCTGGGCGGTCAGTGGGACATGGTCAACGCCGCCATCCGCAACGCCCTGTCCGCCATTACGCTGGCGGACATGAAAAACCACACAGTCACTGACAGACTGGGCGGCCTGCGCACGCCGTCCATGCCCGGCGGGCCCGCGGCCACGGCCTGAAACAGGGGGAGGAAAGACACATGCCGGCAGTAGCCGAAACCCGCAAGACGGTCGAAACCCTGGGTCAGAACACCTATAAATGGGGGTTCGAGACCGATATCGAAATGGATATCGCCCCCAAGGGCCTGAACGAGGACACGATCCGCCTGATCTCCAGCCGCAAGAAGGAGCCGGAATGGCTGCTGGAATGGCGTCTGAAGGCCTACCGTTCATGGCTGGAGATGCGCGAACCCACATGGGCCAAGGTCCATCATCCGCCTATCGACTATCAGGACGTGCATTACTATGCCGCCCCGCGCAAGAAGCCCGGGCCGAAGTCGCTGGAAGAGGTCGATCCCGAACTGCTGCGCACTTATGAAAAGCTGGGCATCCCCCTGCATGAGCAGGCGATGCTGGCAGGCGTGGAAGTGCCCGAAGGCCAGGAAGCGCGCGCACCCGTCGCGGTTGACGCCGTGTTTGACAGCGTGTCCGTCGCCACCACCTTCCGCAAGACATTGCAGGAAGCGGGCGTGATCTTCTGCCCCATTTCCGAAGCGGTGCAGGAATATCCCGAACTGGTGCGCAAATACCTGGGCAGCGTCGTTCCGGTGACGGATAATTTCTACGCCGCGCTGAATGCCGCCGTGTTTACCGATGGTTCCTTCGTGTTCGTGCCAAAAGGCGTGCGCTGCCCGATGGAACTGTCCACCTATTTCCGCATCAATGCGCGTAATACCGGGCAGTTTGAACGCACGCTGATCGTGGTGGAAGATGGTGCGTCCGTCTCCTACCTTGAAGGCTGCACGGCGCCCATGCGTGATGAAAACCAGCTTCATGCCGCCGTGGTCGAACTGGTGGCGATGGAAGATGCGTCGATCAAGTATTCCACCGTGCAGAACTGGTATCCCGGTGATGAAAACGGCAGGGGCGGCATCTACAACTTCGTGACCAAGCGCGGCGCATGCCGTGGCGCGCGGTCCAAGATTTCATGGACGCAGGTGGAAACCGGGTCGGCCATTACGTGGAAATACCCGTCATGCATCCTGCAGGGTGAGGGATCGGTGGGGGAATTCTATTCCGTCGCGGTAACCAACAACCACCAGCAGGCTGATACCGGCACCAAGATGATCCATATCGGCCGCAACACGCGTTCGACCATCATCGCCAAGACCATCAGCGCGGGCCAGTCCGACAGCACCTATCGCGGGCTGGTGCGCATGATGCCCAAGGCATCGGGCAGCCGTAACTTCACACAGTGCGACAGCCTGCTGATCGGGGATCGTTGCGGGGCGCATACCGTGCCCTATATCGAAAGCCGCAACATGTCCGCACGCGTGGAACATGAGGCGACGACATCCAAGATATCGGAAGACCAGCTGTTCTACTGCCGCCAGCGCGGCCTGTCGGAAGAGGACGCGGTGGGCCTGATCGTGAACGGGTTCTGCAAGGACGTCCTGAAGGAACTGCCGATGGAATTCGCGGTGGAAGCGCAGAAGCTTCTGCAGATCAGCCTAGAAGGCAGCGTGGGCTAACAGGGATTCAAAGACGTGAGCAAGCAATTCGTAAGCATCAATGGCCTGTGCGCCCGCATTTCGGACGGGGAGACCCACAAGGAAATCCTGCGTGGGGTCGATCTGGAAATCCCGGCGGGTGAAGTCCACGCCATCATGGGACCGAACGGTTCGGGCAAGTCCACCCTGTCCTACGTGCTGGCCGGGCGCGAGGATTATGAGGTGACCGGCGGGTCGGCCACCTTCAAGGGGCAGGACCTGCTGGCGCTGGAACCCGAGGAACGTGCGGCCCTTGGCCTGTTCCTGGCGTTCCAGACTCCGGTCGAGCTGCCGGGCGTGAACAACGCCAATTTCCTGCGTACCGCCGTCAATGCCGTGCGCCGTGCGCGTGGGGTGGATGAACTGGATGCCGTGGCTTTCCTGAAGGCCGTGCGCAAGGAGACGAAGCACCTGTCCATGTCGGACGAGATGCTCAAGCGTAACGTCAATGTCGGCTTTTCGGGTGGCGAGAAAAAGCGCAATGAGGTGCTGCAGATGCGCATGCTCCAGCCGTCCTTCGCCATCCTGGACGAAACGGATAGCGGTCTGGATATCGACGCCCTGCGCATCGTGGCCGAAGGCGTGAACTCCCTGCGTTCGCCCGATTTCTCGGCGCTGGTCATTACCCATCACCAGCGCCTGCTGGATTATATCGTGCCCGACCGCATCCATGTGATGGCGAAGGGCCGCATCATCCACAGCGGTGGCCCCGAACTGGCCAAGCAGCTTGAGGCGCAGGGTTATGCCCAGTTCCTGTCGGAGGCGGCGTGAACGCCATCACACCGGTCGGGGTCAATGCCTCCGCCTTTCTCGACCGGGGTGACGTAACGGGCAATGCGCAACGGCAGAAGGCCGCCGATTTCCTGCGCCATGTCGGCCTGCCACGCGTGGGTGTGGAGGCGTGGAAATACACCTCCCTGCGCGCACTGGCCGATGTGCCGTTCACCACGGCGCCGCACGCTGCGGATGACGCGGCCGCCGATACCCTGCTGGCGGAAATCGAGACCATTTCCGGCCTCGGCGCCGGGGCAAGCCGTGTTGTGTTCGTGAACGGGTATTTCGATGCCGGTCGTTCACGTCTGCCCAAGGGTGTCCGGGTCTCGACGCTGGCCGCGGGCACGCTGCCTGATGACGGGATCGACCCGGCGGGTGATGTCACCACCGCGCTGAACACCATCCTTGCGCGCGACGGGCTGGATCTGGTCGTGCCCGCGGGTGTGGATGGTGGCTGCCTGCTGCTGGTCAGCATTGGCCAGACGGAGGCGGCCGAACCGGTCTCCTTCCACCCGCGCCACCGTATCGTGGTGGAAAAAGGCGGACGCCTGGCGTTGCTGGATGCATCGGTCGGACGGGGACAGTACCTGCACAACCCGCTCTATGACATTGCGGTGGCGGACGGGGGGTACCTGTCCCATGCCCGTATTCAGGCGGAAGGCAAGCAGGCGGTGCATCTGGCGGTCAGCCATGCCCGCGTTGCCGCCGGTGGGGTTTATGACAGCTTTACGCTGACGCTGGGCGCCAGCCTGTCACGGCATGAAGTCCATGCCGCGCTGATGCAGGCGGGGGCCAGCGTGCATGTCAACGGCGCGCAGCTTCTGTCCGGTCACCAGCATGGCGACCTGACCAGCGTGATTACCCATGCCGCCCCGGACTGCGTATCGCGCCAGACGATCAAGAATGTCCTGTCCGACCATGCACGGGGCGTGTTCCAGGGCAAGATCCTTGTCGAGCGTATTGCCCAGAAGACCGATGGCTACCAGATGAACCAGGCGCTGCTGCTATCCGATGGCGCGGAAATCGACGCCAAGCCGGAACTGGAAATCTACGCCGATGACGTGAAGTGCAGCCATGGCGCCACCGTTGGCGCGCTGGATGATGACCAGCTGTTCTACCTGCGCAGCCGTGGCATCCCGGACGCGGCCGCGCGCTCCATCCTGATCCGCGCCTTCCTGCATGATGTCGTGGACCAGATTGATGACCAGCGCCTGAAGGACAGCCTGAACCTTGCCGTCGAGGCATGGTGGACGCGGGAGGTCGCATGATGGACCAGACTGTAGCCAGCCGCACGGACGTCGCGGGCAGCCTGCGCCGTATCCGGGCCGATTTCCCGATCCTGTCGCAGAAGGTGCATGGCAAGGACCTCGTGTTCCTTGATAGCGCGGCCTCCGCGCAGAAGCCGCGGCAGGTCATTGACGCCATGGCAGACACCATGCGCACCCAGTACGCCAACATCCACCGTGGCCTGTACTGGATGAGCGAACGCACGACGGAAGCCTATGAAGCCGTGCGCGATCAGGTGGCGGCCTTCCTTGGCGCGCAGGCGCGCGAAGAAATCGTTTTTACCCGCAACAGCACCGAGGCCATAAACCTTGTCGCCCATTCCTTCGGCTCCCTGCTGAAGCCGGGGCAGGTGGTGCTGGTGTCCGAAATGGAACACCACGCCAATCTGGTCCCCTGGCAGATGCTGCGGGACCGCACGGGCGTTGAACTGCGCGTGACCCCCATTACCGATGATGGGGCGCTGAACATGGATGCCCTGGCGCGCAACCTGTCCGACGGGCAGGTGGCGCTGGTGGCGATCACCCATATGTCCAATGTGCTGGGCACGATCACGGATGCCCGCGCCATTGCCGACATGGCGCATGCTGCGGGTGCGAAAGTGCTGTTTGATGGCAGCCAGCTTGCCGTCCATCGTCGTGTGGACGTGCGCGCGCTGGATGCGGATTTCTATGTGGTGACCGGGCACAAGCTGTATGGCCCGACCGGTATCGGCGTGCTGTGGGCGCGACGCGAGATCCTTGATGCCATGCCGCCCTTCCTTGGCGGTGGCGACATGATTTCCACCGTGTCGTTCGAGCGTTCGACATGGGCCAGTGTCCCGCATAAATTCGAGGCCGGGACCCCCGCCATCATCGAGACCATTGGATTGGGCGCCGCCCTTGCCTATATCGAATCCATAGGGTTTGACGCGATCGGCGCGCATGAGGAAGCCCTGACAGCCCATGCGCTGAAGGTGTTGGGCAATGTCAGCGGGCTGAAGGTGATCGGGACCGCGCCGGATCGTGGCGGGGTGATTTCGTTCACCATGGACGATGTCCACCCGCATGATATCGCCACCCTGCTGGACCGCAATGGCATTGCGGTACGGGCGGGACATCATTGCGCTGAACCGCTCATGCGCAGGCTGGGGGTTTCGGCCACCGCACGGGCCAGCTTCGGCATTTACACCACGCCGGAGGAAATCGACTTCCTAGCCGCCACGCTGGAACAGATACGCGGCTTTTTTGTCTGATGGCGTGACAGTCATGGCGCAGGATGATCTGTATCGCACCGTGGTGCTGGAACGGGCCAGAACGCCGCGTTACGCAGGCCCGCTGGCGGGTGCGCAGTTGCAGGGGGAAGGATCGAACCCCCTGTGCGGTGACCGGGTGAAGTTGCAGGCCGGTGTCGATGCACAGGGCCGGGTTACGGCATTACGACATGAAACCCGGGGCTGTGCGATCTGTGCCGCGTCCGCGGATCTCATGGCGGAACGCGTGGCCGGGCAGGATCGCGCACGGATCAGCCAGATGCATGCGGAACTTGTGACGGCCGTTGAAACAGGTATAGCCCCTGAGGGCTTGGGTGACCTTTCGGTTTTCGCGCCATTGCACCGGCATCGTTCGCGTATCCGCTGCGCGATGCTGCCATGGTCGGCGCTGATCGGGATGCTCAATGATGATAAAGACAGGTGAAGGTCTCATGGACGAGAAAAATCAGGTAGCGCCTGCCATCGGCATGGCAGAGGGAGCCGGGCATTTCTCCCTTGAGGCCGAGGGTAAGACCGACCCCGGGGCTGAACCCGTATCAACATGGACACCGGACGGGGAAAAGCCGAATGATGCCCCCGCCAGTGCCAGCATACCGGACGAGGAAACGGTCATTGCCGCGATCGCCACGGTGTATGACCCGGAAATTCCGGTCAATATCTATGAACTTGGCCTGATTTACGCCATCGACCTGCATGAGGATGGATCGGTCAAGGTCGAGATGACGCTGACCGCCCCCAACTGTCCCAGCGCGCAGGAACTGCCGGTGCAGGTCAAGGAAGCGGTGGAAAAGATCGATACGGTCACCACTGCCACGGTGGAAATCGTGTGGGAACCGCCATGGGATATGTCGCGCATGAGTGAAGATGCGCGCCTTGCCCTGAACATGTTCTGAACCCAGCAAGGGGAACGTGCCATGACTGAACATAACGCCACAACCACCACTGCCACCCCGCGCCGGGCTTTGCCGCCGCTTATGACCCTGACGGACCGGGCGGCGCAGCGGCTGGAAAAACTGTACCAGACCAATCACGCAGGGCACCTGCTGCGCATTGCCGTCTCGACCAAGGGCTGTTCAGGCCATGCCTATGACATGAGCTTTGTCGAACAGGCTGGCCCGGGTGACGAAGTGGTGGTGGACAAGGGTGTGACCCTGCTGGTGGACCGCAAGGCAACATTGTTCCTGATCGGATCGGTGATGGATTACGAGGTCAAGCAGCTTGAATCCGGCTTCACCTTCAGCAATCCCAATGAAAAGGGGCGTTGTGGCTGTGGGGAAAGCTTCCACGTCTGATGTATTGATGAAAAACAGAAGTTTTCTGGGTGCCGCCTTTTTTCAGAAAGGCGGCCTTCTTTGAAGATTTTTGAAAAAAGCTTCACCAAAAAACTTTCCTGTTCTTAGCGCCGGTTACGGCGGTTTGCCCCCGGCAGAGTCAGCACGCAGACGGATTCGACTTCCGCTGACCACAGGAACTGGTCAACAACCGTCACGCTATCCAGCCTGTAACCCGCCTGTTGCAGGGGCGTCAGGTCCCGCTGCAATGCTACGGGATTGCAACTGACATAGATGACACATGCCGGTCTGCCCGCCACGATCTGGGCGATCTGCGCACCGGCCCCGGCATGGGGCGGATCCAGCACGATGGCTGCCGCCTTCGCCAGATCGGTCGCCATGACCGGCTGGCGGTTCAGGTCACGCAGCGCGGGCAGGACGCGTGTGCCGCCACTGGCCTGTTTCAGGCAGGCCAGGGCCGCGCGATCACCTTCATAGGCATGAACCTTGGCCTGTTCAGCCAGCGCGAAGGACAGCGTGCCACATCCTGCGTATAATTCGATAATGCCTGCCTTCAGTCCCTTGCGCGGCAGGCCCGCGACCACGGCGGCCTTGATAAAGGTTTCACCCGCCCGCGCGGGCTGCAGGAAGGCACCCGGCGGGGGCACGACACGCACGTCATCAAAATGATGGAAAACCGGCCCGGTCAGGGCCAGTGTTTCTGGCGGACGACCCTGCAGTGAAATGCGCGGGATGCCATGCGTCTTGCCAAACTGCGCCAGAATGCGACGGTCATTGGCGTCTGGCGTGCCATCCATCGTAATCAGCAGGTCGGGACCGCTATCCAGCAGGTTGATCTGAAGATCACCACCCGCATGCACGGCCGGAAGCGAATGCAGCATGGCGCGCAGGGGTGTCAGCAGGGCGAAAAGCGTGGGATCGAGCAATGTGCATTCGCTCATGTCAACCACATCGCCACGGCGGCGATGCAGCCCCAGCACGATCTGTTTCCCGACGCGGCGGAAGGCCAGATCAACCCGGCGCCTGCCATGCGGGCCGACCTGATGGGCCTGCGGCGTGGGAATGGCGTCAAACCCCACATGTTGCAGGGACTCGACCACGCGGCCTGTCTTCCAGTCCAGCAGGGCAGGCAGCGCCATGTCCTGAATGCGGCAGCCACCACAGGCGCCGAACAGGTGACAGGGGGCAGGTACGCGGTCGGCCCCCGGTGTCACCACACGATCAAGCGTCCCGCGCGTACCGTCATGCGTTGCCAGCACGATTTCATCACCCGGAACCGTGCCGGGTACGAATACCCGGCCATCTGGGGTCTGGGCTATGCCATCCCCATCATTGCCGAGCGCCACCACCCGGATGGCATGCGCCACTGCGTTTTCCATTCCCTGTTATCGCCAGAAGGGCAGACTGCTTATTCGTCCGCCGGAATGACGGATTTTTCCCGGCGCGGCAGTTGCATGAAGGCCGGGACGTCATTGCCGAAGCCGGTAACAGGCTGATCGGGCGCGGACGGCAGCAATCCGGAGTCGCGACGCGGCGATGGCGCTGCGGACGAACCGCCTGCCACCCCACCGTTCGACCTGCGCGATTTGCGCGGAGTCGGGGCTTTTTCCTCAGCCGTGGCAGGTGCCGCAGGCTGTTCGGGCTTGGCTGTGGCTGTTGCAGCATTGCTTTTGCGGGCGGGCTTGCGGCGGCCATTGCCGGTGCGGGGCTCTTCCGACCATTCCAGCATTTCCATGCCAGGGATTTCGATTCGGGGAATTGGCTTGCCTGTCAGTTTCTCGATGGCCTGCACCAGCGCCTCTTCATCCGGCGTGGCCAGGGTATAGGCGTGGCCAGTGCGGCCCGCGCGGCCGGTACGGCCGATTCGGTGGACATAATCCTCGGCATGGAACGGCACGTCAAAATTGAACACATGCGACAGGCCGCCAATGTCGATCCCGCGTGCTGCAATGTCGGAGCAGACAAGGATCTTCAGTTCGCCGTTCTTGAACGCTTCAAGTGTCGAGAAACGCAGCGACTGCGCCAGGTCACCATGCAGGGCGCCTGCGGAAAAACCGTGTTTGATCAAGGATTTGCACAGCACATCGACATCACGCTTGCGGTTGCAGAACACAATGGCGTTCTGCATGTCCGACGTGCGCAGGAGCTTGCGCAGCGCACGGCGCTTTTCCTTGGCGTCGACAATGGCCAGTCCCGTCACGATGGTTGATGCGACGGAGGAGGGACGGCTGACCGTGATTTCTTTCGGATTGCTCAGGAACATGTCCGCCAACCTGCGGATTTCCGGCGCCATGGTGGCGGAGAAGAACAGCGTCTGGCGCAGCGGCGACAGCATGTTCACGATCTTCTCGATATCGGGAATGAAGCCCATGTCCAGCATGCGGTCCGCTTCATCGATCACCAGCAGCCGGGTCTGGGTCAGCAGCAGGCCGCCGCGTTCAAACAGGTCGATCAGCCGCCCGGGGGTGGCGATCAGCACGTCAACGCCACGGTTCAGCACTTCCTTCTGTTCGGCCATGCTTTCGCCGCCGATCAGCAGCGCATGGGTCAGCTTGAGGTGCTTGCCGTAATTGACGAAATTTTCCGCGACCTGCAGCGCGAGTTCACGCGTGGGTTCAAGGATGAGCGAACGCGGCATCCGTGCCCGTGCCCGTGAGCCGGACAGGACTTCCAGCATGGGCAGGGTGAAGGACGCGGTCTTGCCGGTCCCGGTCTGGGCCACGCCCAGAACGTCGCGCCCCATCAGCACATACGGAATGGCCTGCGCCTGGATGGGGGTGGGATGACGGTATCCCATCTCATCAATCGCCTGCTGGATGGGTTCGGACAGGCCGAGTTCGGAAAACAGGGGCTGTGCTTCCTGTTCCGCAGCATCTTCCGGTGCGGGGGTATCAGTAGGGGGGACTCCGTCCGTGCTGGTGACGGGGGCTTGGGCCACCGCCTTCTTTGCGGATCGGGCCGGGGCGGAGGGCGTTTTTTTGGCGCTCAAATTACTCTCGAACGTATCAGCAGATGAATATGGCCCCGTCCGATTGCCACCGTGTCGCGCTGTATCAGGCTGCCGTCCCTGATGTACCTGCAGCAATGCAGGGAAGGGGAGTGCGGCATGTCCGGGTCAGATACCCTGCTGTGCCACATTCCCTGTGCCTACCCATATTTGCAACGGAAATCAAGGGGACGTGAGGATTATCCCCGCAATTTCAGAACGGATGGGCCAGGCAGCCACAGATGATGGTCAGCACGCCGATGCCGGTATTGAGCATGACCAGCGAACGGATCGAGTCGAACGTGCCCTGCTGCGGGCGCAGCGCGCGGCGCGCCTTCTGGTAGGGACCGAAATAGATGCGGGCGAAAATGCCGGCCATGATCAGCCCGAACAACTGCATGAGGTTGATCGGCCATGGCACCACCGCAAACCCGCCATCGTGATAAATCAGGAGCCAGCCCGTAATCAGCACCGTCGGCATGGTATGCCATACGATACGGAAAAAACGGTTGAGCGTCTGCAGATGGACGGAGGCGCGCTGCGTTCCATCCAGCAGGTTGAGGCTGGGCTTGAGCACGAAGGCCGCATAGATCATGCCGCCAACCCAGGCCGCCATGCCGGTTATGTGGAGTGCGAGCACAAGGCTCCAGACTATGGAATAGGACATGACGCCTCCTTGCGGGGGTGAATGGGTAAAGAAAGCAGTCCCTGCCACGGGGGCAAGATGCGGAATGCTTGTTTCCCCATTCCTGTATCATGCGCAAGGCCAGTCATGCAGCCAAAGTTGCCAGAAGGGGAATGACATCATGACCATGGATGAAACAGCACGGACGGCCGCACGCCACCTGCTGCTGCCTACGCCTGATGAAATGGGGCGGATCGATGCCGCGGCCGCCCGCCACGTGCCGGTGGCTGTGCTGATGGAAAACGCGGGCCGGGCCGTTGCTCGCGCCATCCGGCGGCACATGCGCCCGTGCCGCGTGCTGGTGCTGTGCGGTCCCGGCAATAACGGCGGTGACGGTTACGTGGCCGCGCGACGACTGGCGGAAGAAGGCTGGCCGGTATCGGTTGCTGAAATGGCACCGCCCCATCCCGGTGGGGATGCTGCCGCGGCCGCCGCGCTGTGGCGGGGGCCGGTCGTGGCGTTCACGCCCGAAAGTGCTGCCCGTTTCGACCTGGTGGTCGATGCGGTGTTCGGCGCGGGGCTGAGCCGCGATATCGGCCAGGACGTGGCGGATGTGCTCAATGCCGCCCCCCGTCTGGTTGCCATTGACATGCCGACGGGCGTGGACGGGGCGACGGGCGCTGTCCGGGGATATGCGCCACAGGTCGAGATGACGGTCACATTCTGCCGGCTCAAGCCCGGGCACCTGCTGCTGCCTGGGCATACGCTGTGTGGCCAGACCGTGCTGGCGGATATCGGCATCGGGGAAGGCGCGGTGGCGTCGGTGCCGATTCGGACATGGCATAACGAACCGGGGCTGTGGCGCACGCCCGCGTGCGGGCCGACGAGCTATAAATACAGCCGTGGTGTTGTCAGCATATGTGGCGGGCGTGAAATGCCGGGTGCGGCGCGCCTGTCGGCGGCGGGCGCGCGGGCGGCGGGCGCGGGTCTCGTGCGGCTGGCGGTGGGCGACAGCGCGGAGGTGTACCGCATGACCGCGCCGCCGGGGCTGATTGTGGATTCCGGCGCGCTGGATGACCTGCTGCGCGATACGCGGCGTCACGTCTGGGTCTGCGGGCCGGGCCTGTCGGTGGCGGAGGTTGCGGCGACCTTCCCGGCGCTGGTGCATGCGGGGCGGGACGTGATTGCCGATGCCGGGGCGTTCACCATGGCGGCGGGGCAGCCCGACCGGTTGAAAGGGGCTGCCATCATCACCCCGCATATCGGCGAGTTTTCGCGCGTGTTCGGCAAGCCGGGGCCGGATCGCGTGGCGGCGGCACGACATGCGGCGGCGCGGACGGGGGCCGTGACCGTCATGAAGGGGCCGGACACCATCATCGCCAGTCCCGACGGGCGTGTCGCGATCAACAGCCACGCCACCCCCATGCTGGGCACGGCGGGGTCGGGCGATACGCTGACGGGAATCATCGCGGCCCTGCTGGCGGCGGGCATGCCACGCTGGGATGCGGCCTGTGCAGGGGTGTGGATGCATGGTGATGCGGCGCTGCATGCCGGCGAATGGCCGGTAGCCGAGGATTTTGACCGCCATCTGGGTGCGGCCAGGGCACGCGCGGAAGCGGAGGCAAAAAAAGTTTTCGGCTGAAAACGCCATTCGGGCCGCGTGGGATATTGCCCCGTGGCCAATGGTGCGCTAAAGCCCCGCGCTTACAGCCTGGGCACAGTGCGGGCGTGGTGGAATTGGCAGACACGCCAGATTTAGGTTCTGGTGACGCAAGTCGTGGGGGTTCAAGTCCCTCCGCCCGTACCAAGATCCCGGCAAGTCGCGTTATGCGAGCAGACGTGGTGGCCTGACCGGCCTATTGCGTTCTTTGACACGTTCTGACCGAGAGGATGGCCTGGCAGATGCAGGTTACTGAAACGCTTTCCGATGGCCTGAAGCGCGGGTTTACCGTTACGGTGCCTGCCACGGAAATCGAGAGCAAGCGCACCGCGCGCCTGAAAGAAGTTGGACAGTCCATGAAGCTGCCGGGCTTCCGCCCCGGAAAGGTGCCGATGAGCATCCTGCAGCAGCGTTTTGGTGAATCTGTTCAGGGCGAGGTCCTGGAGCAGGTTGTAAGCGACGCGACCCGCACCCTGCTGGATGAGCGCGGCCTGCGCCCGGCCATGCAGCCCAAGGTTGACCTGGTTTCCGGCAGCGAGCCGGGCAGCAAGGAAGACCTGAAGTTCACGGTCGAGTTCGAGGTCCTGCCCGAAATCACCATCCCCGACCTGTCGGACCTGTCGCTCGTGCGTCTCAAGTCCGAAGTGAACGCCGAGACCGTGGACAAGGCCCTGACGGAAATCGCCAGCCGCCAGCGCGAGTTCGAAAAGGTCGAGGAAGACCGCCCCGCCGCCAATGGCGACGTGGCCGTGGTTGACTTCGTGGGCAAGATCGACGGCACGGCGTTTGAAGGCGGTTCCGCTGATGATGTCAGCGTCGAACTGGGTGGCGCAGGCTTCATCCCCGGCTTTGCCGAGCAGATCGAGGGCATGAAGGTCGGTGACGAAAAGGTGATCACCGTGACCTTCCCCGCCGATTACGGCGCGGAACACCTGGCGGGCAAGGAAGCCAGCTTCGATATCAAGCTCAAGGAACTCCGCCGTCCGGTCGAGGCCAAGATTGATGACGAACTGGCCAAGAAGCTCGGCTTCGACGGGCTGGAGCAGGTGCGTGAACTGATCTCCAAGCAGGTTGGTCAGGAATACGAACAGCTGTCCCGCCTGCGCCTGAAGCGCGAACTGCTGGACAAGCTGGCGGAAAAGACCGATTTCGAAGCCCCTCCGGGCATGGTCGATGCCGAGTTCACCCAGATCTGGAACCGCATCGAGGAAGACCGCAAGGCCGGTCGCCTGGATGAGGAAGACAAGGACAAGGACGAGGACACGCTGCGCGCCGACTATCGCAAGATTGCCGAACGCCGCGTGAAGCTGGGTCTTCTGCTGGCGGAAATCGGTCGTGTGAACAACATCACCGTGACGCAGGAAGAAATCGTGCATGCGGTGCGCGCCGAAGCCGCGCGCTACCCCGGTCAGGAACAGGCCGTGTTCGAGTACTTCTCCAAGAACCCGCAGGCCGTTGACGGCCTGCGCGGCCCGATCTTCGAAAACAAGGTCATCGACTATATCGTCGAGCTGGCGAAGGTCGAGGACAAGGAAGTGACGCCGGAAGAACTGGCTGAAATGCCGGAAGCTGACGTCTGATCCGCTTTCGCGGTATAGGTGGCGCATGCGGCGCGCGGAAGGGGACTTCCGTGCGCCGTATGTGTTTGCGGACAGGTGAATACGCACAGTTTGTCACCCCGGTTCATGGCAAAATGACAGGGATGGGGTGGTATCTGGCGTGTTTGTCTCTATTTTGTCATAAGTAACCGGGAAGGGTCCGGCTGCGTCCGCGTTGTCCGCGAATCTCTTGCCGGTGATTGCGCGCAGGGCGGATCCTTGCTTTTCAGGACGGGAATATGGCTATGAGGGATCGGGATCCCGTAGAGATCTTCAATAACGCTCTGGTGCCCATGGTGGTGGAGCAGACCTCCCGCGGGGAACGGGCATTCGACATCTATTCCCGCCTTCTGCAGGAACGGATCATCTTTCTGACCGGACCGGTCTATGACCAGGTTTCCGCCCTTGTGTCGGCGCAGCTGCTTTATCTGGAAAGCGTGAACCCGAGCAAGGAAATCTCGTTCTACATCAACAGCCCCGGCGGCGTGGTGTCGGCGGGACTGGCGATTTACGACACCATGCAGTATATCCGCTGCCCCGTCAGCACGGTGTGCATCGGGCAGGCGGCGTCCATGGGGTCGCTGCTGCTGGCCGGTGGGGAAAAGGGACGGCGATTCGCCCTGCCGAATTCCCGCGTCATGGTGCACCAGCCTTCGGGCGGCGCGCAGGGACAGGCCAGCGATATCGAGATCCAGGCACAGGAAATCCTGACCATTCGCAAGCGCCTGAACGAGATCTACAAGGAGCATACCGGCCGCACGCTTGAGGAAATCGAGCAGAAGCTGGAACGCGACAGCTACATGTCGGCGGAAGAAGCGCAGGCATTCGGTATTGTCGATGAAGTGGTCCGTCGTAACGTTGCATCAAAACCTGCGGAGTAATCTGCACAAGGAAGCGCGCGCGCAGGTGCGCTTCCTGCCCCTGTGGGTGAAAATCACCTGCGGCGTGCCGTGCCCCCGTGGCCCGGTCGCAAGGTATGGAGAAGTTCCCCCGCGTGGGAATAGGAGCGGTTATGAATAACAAATCCGGCGATTCCAAAAATACGCTTTACTGCTCGTTCTGTGGCAAGTCGCAGCACGAGGTCCGCAAACTGATCGCCGGTCCCACCGTGTTCATTTGCGATGAATGCGTCGAATTGTGCATGGATATCATCCGTGAGGAACACAAGACGCATCTGGTCAAATCACGCGATGGCGTGCCGACACCACGGGAAATCTGCAAAATTCTGGATGATTATGTCATCGGGCAGGGACACGCGAAAAAGGTGCTGTCGGTTGCGGTGCATAACCACTACAAGCGCCTGGCCCATGCCCAGAAGAACAATGATGTCGAGATTGCGAAGTCCAACATCATGCTGATCGGGCCGACGGGTTCGGGCAAGACGCTGCTGGCGCAGACGCTGGCCCGCATTCTTGACGTGCCCTTCACCATGGCCGACGCCACGACCCTGACCGAAGCCGGTTACGTGGGTGAGGATGTGGAGAACATCATCCTCAAGCTGCTGCAGGCGGCGGATTACAACGTGGAAAAGGCACAGCGCGGCATCGTCTATATCGATGAGATCGACAAGATCTCGCGCAAGTCGGACAACCCTTCGATTACCCGCGATGTCAGCGGTGAAGGCGTGCAGCAGGCGCTGCTGAAAATCATGGAAGGCACCGTCGCCTCCGTGCCGCCGCAGGGCGGACGCAAGCACCCGCAGCAGGAATTCCTGCAGGTCGACACCACCAACATGCTGTTCATCTGCGGTGGCGCGTTCGCGGGGCTGGATAAGATCATCAGCGCGCGTGGCAAGGGTTCGGGCATCGGCTTCGGCGCCGATGTGCAGTCCCCTGACGAACGTCGCATGGGCGCGGTGCTGCGTGACGTGGAGCCTGAGGACCTGCTGAAATTCGGTCTGATACCTGAATTCATCGGTCGTCTGCCCGTGGTTGCGACGCTTGAGGACCTTGATGAGGCTGCCCTGATCGAGATCCTGACCAAGCCCAAGAACGCCCTGGTCAAGCAGTATGCCCGCCTATTCCAGATGGAAGACGTGCAGCTTACCTTTACCGAGGACGCATTGCGCCAGGTGGCCCAGCGCGCCATTGCGCGGCGGACCGGTGCGCGTGGCCTGCGCGCCATTCTGGAAAGCATCCTGCTGTCGACCATGTTCGAACTGCCCGGCCTGAAGAACGTCGAGGAAGTCGTGGTCAACAAGGAAGTGGCCGAAGGCAAGGCACAGCCTGTCTATGTGTATGGGAAGAACCAGCCGGCCGAACAGTCTGCCTGACGGCAGGGCCGGTTTACGCCGAAATGCCATCGCCGGACTTGTGGTGATGGCGCGTCGTGACAACATGAAGTGAAGTTGTCGCATATGCGGCGCAACGGATGGGCAGGCCGCAATGTTCGGGTGCCCGTCCGGGATCGTCCATCAGGAGGTCAAAAAATAACATGTCTGAAACTGACAGGCTGAATCCCGTCCCCGACGGGACGGAAACGACGGACAACAACATGGTAGCCAATCCGCCCCCCGCCCAGCGTGAGACGGAAGAAACGACCAGCGCACATGATACGATTGCGGTGCTGCCGCTGCGGGATATTGTCGTTTTCCCGCACATGATCGTGCCGCTGTTCGTGGGACGCGAAAAATCAGTGCGGGCGTTGGAAGCGGTGACGCGCAGCGACAAGCAGATCCTGCTGGTCGCGCAGAAGAACGCGGCACAGGATGACCCGACGCCAGACGATATCTATCGCTACGGCACCGTGTCCACCATCCTGCAACTGCTCAAGCTGCCCGATGGCACGGTGAAGGTGCTGGTCGAAGGGGGACGTCGCGCCCACATCACCGCCCTGCATGAGGTCGATGGCCATTTCGAGGCCGAGATCGAGGATGTGCCGGAACAGGAAACCGACGGTAAGGAAGCCGAGGCCATTGGTCGCACGCTGATCGGCCAGTTCGAGCAGTACATCAAGCTGAACAAGAAGATCGCGCCAGAGGTGCTGGTCTCGCTCAACCAGATTGATGACCTGTCGAAGCTGGCGGACACCATTGCCAGCCATCTGAACCTGAAGATTCCCGAAAAGCAGGAAATCCTCGAAATCCAGGACGTGAATGCGCGTCTGGAACGGGTTTTCGCGCACATGGAAGCCGAAATCGGCGTGCTGCAGGTGGAAAAGCGCATCCGCAACCGCGTGAAGCGGCAGATGGAAAAGACGCAGCGCGAATACTACCTGAACGAGCAGCTGAAGGCGATCCAGAAGGAACTGGGTGAAGGCGAGGACGGCAAGGACGAGACGGCCGAGCTTGAGGAAAAGATCGCCAAGACCAAGCTGAGCAAGGAAGCGCGCGAAAAGGCGGTGGCCGAGCTGAAAAAGCTGCGGAGCATGAGCCCGATGTCTGCCGAATCGACGGTGGTGCGCAACTACCTCGACTGGATCCTTGGCATTCCGTGGAAGAAGCGCTCCAAGGTGCGCCATGACCTGTCCGAGGCCCAGAAGGTACTCGATACCGACCATTACGGTCTGGAGAAGGTCAAGGAACGCATCATCGAATATCTGGCGGTGCAGAGTCGCGCGCAGAAGCTGAAGGGGCCGATCCTGTGCCTGGTGGGACCGCCGGGCGTGGGCAAGACCTCGCTGGCCAAATCCATCGCGAAGGCGACAGGGCGGCAGTACGTCCGCATGTCGCTGGGTGGCATGCGTGACGAGGCCGAGATCCGTGGTCATCGCCGGACCTATATCGGTTCCATGCCGGGCAAGATCATTCAGGGAATGAAGAAGGCCAAGACTTCGAATCCGCTGTTCCTGCTGGATGAAATCGACAAGCTGGGTGCGGACTGGCGTGGCGATCCGTCCTCCGCGCTGCTTGAGGTGCTGGATCCGGAGCAGAATTCGACCTTTGGCGATCACTATCTGGAAGTCGATTACGACCTGTCGGATGTGATGTTCATCACCACGGCCAACAGCCTGAACATGCCCCAGCCACTGCTGGACCGCATGGAGATCATCCGTCTGTCCGGGTACACGGAAGACGAGAAGGTCGAGATCGCCAAGCGCCACCTGCTGTCCAAGCAGACGGAGGCGAACAACCTGAAGCCGGGTGAATGGTCGGTGTCGGATGATGCACTGCGCGAACTGATCCGCAGTTACACGCGTGAAGCGGGCGTGCGTAACCTGGAACGTGAAATCGCGACCCTTGCACGTAAGGCCGTGACCGAAATCGTGACGGGCAAGGCCAAGACCGTGGCAATCACGGCCGATAACCTTGAAAAATACGCTGGCGTGAAACGCTTCCGCCATGGCGAGACCGAGTCGGAAGACATGGTCGGAGTCGTGACCGGGCTGGCATGGACCGAGGTGGGCGGGGAAATCCTGACCATCGAAAGTGTGATGGTGCCCGGCAAGGGCAACATCAAGCTGACCGGTAAGCTGGGCGATGTGATGAAGGAAAGTGTCGCCGCCGCCCTGTCCTATGTCCGCAGCCGCGCCGTGACGTTCGGTATCAGCCCGGATCTGTTTGAAAAGCGTGACCTGCACGTGCATGTGCCCGAAGGGGCCACGCCCAAGGACGGTCCGTCCGCCGGTATCGCCATGGCGACATCCATCGTCAGCGTGATGACGGGTATCCCGGTGCGTCGCGATGTGGGCATGACAGGCGAAATCACGCTGCGTGGTCGTGTCCTGCCCATTGGCGGGCTTAAGGAAAAGCTGCTGGCGGCCCATCGTGCGGGGCTGACCACCATCTTCATTCCCAAGGACAACGAGAAGGACCTGGTAGACATTCCCGAAGTCGTGACCAGTGCCATGACCATATTGCCGGTCTCGCATGTGGATGAGGTGATCGGGCAGGCGCTGGTGCACAAGCCGGAGCCGATCGAATGGACGGAACCGGTGGCATCGGGCGCCAAGGAAGGCACGGCTACCCCTGCATTGACGCATTAAGCAGGGTTGCGTGGTCGCAAAATTGTCATGATGGAGGGGAATGACGGATTTTCTCTGTCGTTCCCCGAATTCTGTCGGTTGACGTGAGAAAAAACAGCGGCATAGTGCGTGCAGAAATGCGGCGCGACTTTTAAATGATTGCGTAGGCGCACAGTACAAAGAAAGGCGTAAAATGGAGAAGCCACTTAACAAGCAGGAACTCGTCGCTGCGGTAGCCGAGGAAGCCGATCTGGCCAAGGCAAAGGCTGGCGAAGTGGTTGATGCGGTTTTCGGTGCGATCGAAAAGGCGCTTGCAAGCAAGCAGGAAGTCCGTCTGGTTGGTTTTGGTACGTTCGTGACCGCCACCCGCAAGGCGGCCAAGGGGCGCAACCCCCGCACGGGTGAGCCGCTGGACATTCCGGCTTCCACGTCCGTGCGTTTCAAGCCGGGCAAGAACCTGAAGGAAGCTGTCAGCAAGTAAGGCTGACTGTTTTTTCAGGAAAAAAAGAAG
Organism: Komagataeibacter ossonobensis; assembly: GCF_057359305.1. Lineage (NCBI taxonomy): Bacteria > Pseudomonadati > Pseudomonadota > Alphaproteobacteria > Acetobacterales > Acetobacteraceae > Komagataeibacter > Komagataeibacter ossonobensis. The sequence continues at coordinate 277,428 of NZ_JBXAYQ010000002.1, forward strand.
GGGCAATCCATTTTTTGGGTTGCCCCTTTTTTTGCAATCGCTTAGTAGGGTCGCGGGCGATTAGCTTAGCGGTAGAGCATCTCGTTTACACCGAGAGGGTCGGCGGTTCGATCCCGTCATCGCCCACCATATTTTCCATGCTTTTATATAAGCAGGGATATGCACCACGCGGGTGTAGCTCAGTTGGTTAGAGCGCCGGCCTGTCACGCCGGAGGTCGCGGGTTCGAGCCCCGTCACTCGCGCCATTACGGCACAATCCATATGCTTCCGTACCACGCCAGATGCAGCCGCACTGGCGTTTTTTTGTGCCCATATTTTTACACGGAAAAATGAAAACAATAATTCGTGCCATATAAGTAACGGTCACGTAATATTGACGGAAATGGTCCGGTATACATCCTCACAGTAATGTTCACCCAAGAACACGGTTAAGTAACTGTTCCCCCCAGCATGTTGGGTCTAGCATCCCCGAAGCCATACATAAGTCGATCAAGACACCCGATGGCGCATTAACAGGTTGGGAACACGGAAGATGCATTCCGTTATCGCTGATTATTTGCCCGTACTCATATTCGGGTGCATTGCGGTAGTGATCGCAGGCGCGATGCTTGGCAGTTCACTGCTGTTTGGCCACCAGAAACCCTATGCCGAGAAAACGTCCGCATACGAATGTGGTTTCGAGGCATTTGATAATGCACGTCATCGTTTTGATGTGCGGTTCTACCTGGTGGCGATCCTGTTCATCATTTTCGATCTGGAGGTCGCGTTCCTGTTCCCGTGGGCGGTCAGTCTGTCACGGATCGGGTGGTTCGGTTTCGCGTCCATGATGGGCTTCCTGGGCATTCTGGTGGTCGGCTTCATTTATGAATGGAGCAAGGGCGCGCTGGACTGGGATTGAGCATGACAAGGGGGAGGCGCGCCAATGGGTAGCAACGATACATCCGGGCCGGACCGGCCTGCCGACAGTATTGCGTGGAACCGGGAAATGCTGCCGCCGGGTCCGCAGCAGGACGCGGTTATCAAGGGCATTACCGGTGAAATCACCGAAAAGGGTTTTGTGGTCGCAAGCCTGGACAAGCTGGTGAACTGGGGCCGGACCGGCAGCCTGTGGCCCATGTCCTTCGGGCTGGCATGCTGTGCGGTGGAAATGATCCACGCCTACATGCCGCGCTATGATCTGGACCGCATGGGCATCATCCCGCGCGGATCGCCACGCCAGTCGGACGTGATGATCGTGGCGGGCACGCTGACCAACAAGATGGCGCCCGCCCTGCGCCGGGTTTACGACCAGATGGCCGAGCCACGCTGGGTCATTTCCATGGGATCATGCGCCAATGGCGGCGGGTATTACCATTATTCCTATTCGGTGGTGCGGGGCTGTGACCGTATCGTGCCGGTGGATGTGTACGTGCCCGGCTGTCCCCCCACGGCGGAGGCGCTGATCTACGGCATTCTGCAACTGCAGAAGAAAATCCGCAGGACAGGGACAATCCGCCGTGGCTGATCCCGCAAGCATCCCCCCCGTGGCCGTGCCGCGCGCCGTGTCGGGTCCGCTGGGCGCCATTGCCTTCCGCCTGTCCACAGCCGTGCCGGGCATCATGTCCGCCGGGATCGAGAAGGGTGAACTGGTGGTGCGCGCCACGCGCCATCGCCTGCTCGAACTCATGACCATGCTGCGTGATGACCCGCGTTACGCCTGCCAGCAGGTGATGGACATATGCGGCGTGGATTTTCCTGAACGGGCCGAGCGGTTTGATGTGGTCTACAACCTGCTGTCGGTTACCCATAACCACCGCATCCGCGTGATCGTGACAACGGACGAGACATCGCCCGTGCCATCAGTCCACCAGCTATGGCCCGCGGCCACGTGGTGGGAACGCGAATGCTACGACCTGTTTGGCGTGCTGTTTACCGATCAGCCCGACCTGCGGCGCATCCTGACCGATTACGGGTTTGAAGGGCATCCGCTGCGCAAGGACTTTCCCCTGACCGGTTATGTCGAACTGCATTACGACGAGGAACGCCGTCAGGTGGTCTATGGGCCGGTCGACCTGGTGCAGGATTTCCGCAATTTCGATTTCGAATCCCCCTGGGAAGGCATCCTGACGCTGCCGGGCGATGAAAAGGCACATGCCGACCGCCAGGACATGAAACGACAGGGATAGGCGACAGATGAGCGACGTAACCCTTCGTAGTGATACGGACATCCCCGACAGCATGCTGCCGGAGGACCATGACGGTGAGGTCAAACGCCATGTGGTGGAAATTGATTCCCATGCGCTGAACTTCGGTCCTCAGCATCCTTCCGCCCACGGTGTGTTGCGGCTGGTTCTGGAAATGGAAGGCGAGGTCGTCGCCCGCGCCATTCCCCATGTCGGCCTGCTGCATCGTGGCACGGAAAAGCTGATCGAATACAAGACGTATCCCAAGGCGCTGCCGTATTTCGATCGCCTCGATTACGTCTCGCCCATGTGTGAGGAGCAGGCCTTCGCGCTGGCGGTGGAAAAGCTGCTGAATATCGAGGCCCCGGAACGCGCCAAATGGATCCGGGTCATGTTTGCCGAGATCACGCGCATCCTGAACCATATCCTCAACCTGACCTCCTTCGGGCTGGACTGCGGCGCGCTGACACCCGCGCTGTGGGGATATGAGGAACGCGAAAAGCTGATCGAGTTCTATGAAGCCGCATCCGGCGCGCGCTTCCATGCCAATTACGTTCGCCCCGGTGGCGTGGCGCGCGATCTGCCTGCGGGACTGGAGGAACGTATTGCCGACTGGGCGCGGACCTTCCCCAAATGGATTGATGACCTTGAATCGCTGCTGACCAGTAACCGCATCTGGAAACAGCGCACGGTGGGCATCGGTGTTTTCACCACCGAACAGGCGCTGGCCTGGGGTTTCAGCGGCCCGTGCCTGCGGGCATCGGGCGTGCCATGGGACCTGCGCCGCAGCCAGCCTTACGACAATTACGACAAGGTTGAATTCAACGTGCCCGTGGGCCGTCAGGGCGACTGTTATGATCGCTACCTGATACGCGTCGCCGAAATGCGCGAGAGCGTGAAGATCATCAACCAGTGCCTGGAACAGATCCGCCCCGGCCCGGTCAAGGTACGCGACCACAAGATCACGCCCCCGCCGCGCCGCGAAATGAAGCGGTCGATGGAAGCGCTGATCCATCACTTCAAGCTGTTTACCGAAGGCTACCACGTACCACCGGGTGCGACCTACACCGTGACCGAAACGCCCAAGGGGGAATTCGGGGTGTATCTGGTGGCTGATGGCAGCAACCGGCCGTATCGCTGCAAGATCCGGCCCACGGGTTTTTCCCATCTCCAGGCAATCGACGAGATGTCGCGCCGGCACATGCTGGCGGATGCCGTGGCCATTATCGGGTCGCTCGATCTGGTATTTGGCGAGATTGACAGGTGACCGACATGTCCGTCCAGCCCAACGCGCCTGAGGGCGTGGAACCCACCCATTTTGAATTCGACCACGAGAGCGAACAGCAGATCGCGACCGTCCTTGCCAAATATCCGCCCGAGCGGAAGGCAAGCGGCGTGCTGCCACTGCTGTATGTGGTGCAGAAGCAGATGGGCCGCCAGACCGGCAGCGCGTGGATCCCCCGCGTGGCCATGGATGTCGTGGCCGAACGTCTGGAAATGGCCCCGATCCGGGTATACGAGGTCGCGACCTTCTACCTCATGTTCAACACCAGGCCGATCGGCCAGTACCACCTGCAGGTGTGTACCACCACGTCGTGCTGGCTGCGTGGGTCGGATGACGTGACGGCGGCGTGCAAGGCGGCGACGGGCATAAAGGCGTTTGGCGAGACCAGCGCCGACGGCCTGTTCACCCTGACCGAGGTCGAATGCCTGGGTGCGTGCGCCAATGCCCCGATCCTGCAGGTGGATGATGATTACTACGAAGATCTGGACGGCCTGCGTACCGAGGAACTGATTGCCGCACTCAGGCGCGGTGAACGTCCCAGGCCCGGCCCCACCATCGACCGCCTGAACGCCGCCCCCGCCGGTGGGCGCAAGGTGCTGGTGGATGACGTGGCGCGCAAGCCGCAGGGGCAGGGGTAGAGAACATGTTGCAGGACAAGGACCGTATCTTCACCAACCTGTATGGCCAGAACGACTGGACGCTGGCCGGTGCCCGCGCACGCGGTGACTGGGACGGCACGGCCGACATACTGGCGCGCGGGCGTGACGCCATCATCAGCGAGATGAAGGCATCCGGCCTGCGCGGGCGCGGTGGCGCGGGTTTCCCCACCGGCGTCAAATGGTCGTTCATGCCCAGGAAGAATGACGGGCGGCCGCATTACCTCGTCATCAATGGTGACGAGTCAGAACCCGGTACCTGCAAGGACCGCGAGATCCTGCGCCATGACCCGCACAAGCTGGTGGAAAGCGCGCTGATCGCTTCCTTCGCCATGGGGGCGCATGCGGCCTACATCTACATCCGTGGCGAGTTCTATAACGAGGCCATGCACCTGCAGCACGCCATTGACGAGGCGTATGCGGCGGGCCTGATCGGAAAGAATGCCTGCGGGTCGGGCTGGGATTTCGACTTCTACATCCACCGTGGCGCGGGTGCGTATATATGCGGTGAGGAAACCGCCCTGCTGGAAAGCCTGGAGGGCAAGAAGGGCCAGCCGCGCATGAAGCCGCCTTTCCCGGCGGCGATGGGCCTGTATGGCTGCCCCACCACGGTCAACAACGTGGAAAGCATTGCCGTTTCCGCCACCATCCTGCGCCGGGGGGCGGCATGGTTTTCGGGACTGGGGCGGCCCAATAACGCGGGCACCAAGCTCATGGCCATATCGGGTCACGTCAACACGCCCTGCGTGTTTGAAGAAGAGCTGGGTGTCCCGATGAAGGAACTGATCGAAAAGCACGGCGGTGGCGTGCGCGGCGGGTGGGACAACCTGCTGGCGGTCATTCCCGGCGGCTGTTCGGTGCCCATGCTGCCGCGTGACGTGTGCGATACCGTGCTGATGGATTACGACAGCCTGCGCGCCGAAGGTTCCGGCCTTGGCACCGGCTGCATGATCGTGATGGACAGATCCACCGACATCATCGCCGCGATCGCCCGGTTCTCGAAATTCTTCAAACATGAAAGCTGCGGCCAGTGCACCCCGTGCCGCGAGGGCACGGGATGGATGATGCGCATCATGGAACGCATGGTCGAAGGTCGCGCCGAAATCGAGGAAATCGACATGCTGGAACAGGTCACCCGGCAGGTGGAAGGGCACACCATCTGCGCGCTGGGTGATGCGGCGGCGTGGCCGATACAGGGGCTGATCCGCAGGTTCCGGCCCGTCATGGAAGAACGCATCCATGCCTACAAGGCCGCCCATGGCGGCACGCGGCCCGTGCAGGTGCCCGTGGGCCTGGTTGAAGCTGCGGAGTAGGAACAGTGGTAAAAGTAACCGTTGACGGTATTCCGGTGGAAGTCGCGGCAGGTTCCTCCGCGCTGCAGGCGTGTGAGGCGGCGGGCAAGGAAATCCCGCGTTTCTGTTATCATGAACGCCTGTCGGTGGCGGGCAACTGCCGGATGTGCCTGGTTGAAGTGGCGGGTGGGCGCAAGCCGGTCGCCTCATGCGGCTTCCCCATAGGGGAGGGGATGCAGATCTTCACCGATACCGAGGTCGTGCGCCGCGCCCGCCGCGCGGTGATGGAATTCCTGCTGATCAATCATCCGCTGGACTGTCCCATCTGTGACCAGGGCGGTGAATGCGACCTGCAGGATCAGGCCTTCGGTTATGGCGCGGACCATTCCCGCTACCGTGAAAACAAGCGTGCGGTAACCGACAAGTATCTTGGCCCATTGGTCAAGACGGTCATGACGCGCTGCATCCAGTGCACGCGCTGCATCCGCTTTTCGACCGAAATCGCGGGCGTGCCCGAACTGGGCGGCATTTCACGCGGCGAAAACCTCGAGATCACCAATTATGTTGAAAAGGCCCTGACATCCGAACTGTCGGGCAACCTGATCGATATCTGTCCCGTGGGCGCGCTGACATCGCAGCCTTATGCGTTCACCGCCCGTTCATGGGAACTCAAGCGCACGGATTCCATCGATGTGTGTGACGCGGTGGGAACCAATATCGTCATGCATGCACGTGGGGCGGCGGTGCTGCGCATCGTGCCGCGCATCAATGACGAAGTGAACGAGGAATGGCTGTCGGACAAGGGACGGTTCGTGGTCGATGGCTTTCGCCGCCGCCGCCTTGACCGGCCATGGGTGCGGGTGGATGGCAGATTGCAGCCCGCAAGCTGGCAGGATGCCTTTTCCACCATCGCGATGCGTCTGAAGAACGTGCCGGGTGAACGCATTGGCGCGATTGCAGGCGACATGTGCGACGCCGAAAGCATGATGGCGCTGAAGGACCTGATGGAAACGCTGGGGTCGGGCAATATCGACTGTCGGCAGGACGGGGCGAAATACGACACGTCACGCCGTGACTTCTACACATTCAATACGGGCATTACCGGCATAGAGGACGCGGACGCGCTGCTGATCGTGGGATCTGTCCCGCGGCAGGAAGCGCCCGTGCTGAATGCGCGCATCCGCAAGCGCTTCCTTGCCGCCGGGCGCGGTGGCTTTCCCATCGCCATGATCGGCGCGCCCAATGCCGACCCGACCTATGCGGCCGAGGTGCTGGGCGCAGGCCCCGACATGCTGGCGGAACTGGCGGATGGTAAACTGCCTTTTGCCGATGCACTGAAAAACGCGAAAAAGCCCATGATCATTGTCGGCCACGGCGCGCTGACGCGTCCCGACGGGCAGGCGATTGCAAAGGCATGCTGGGACCTGGCGGCGCAGGTGGGGGCCATGACGCCCGACTGGCATGGCTTCAACGTGCTGCACACGGCGGCCAGTCGCGTCGCGGGGCTGGATCTTGGCCTTGTGCCCGCGCCAAAGGGCCGTGACGTGGCGGGCATGCTGGATGGCGGGGTGGACGTGCTGTGGCTGCTGGGCGCGGATGAATTCGCGACCGACCGCATCGGGCCGGAAACCTTTGTCGTCTATCAGGGCCACCATGGCGACGCGGGCGCGGCGCGGGCGGATGTCATCCTGCCCGGCACGCTGTATGCCGAAAAGCCCGGCACCTACATCAATACCGAAGGGCGGGTGCAGGAAGCGTTCCGCGCTGTCATGCCGCCGGGGGACGCGCGGGAAGACTGGCGCATCCTGCGCGCCTTTTCCGAAGTGGTGGGGCGCAAGCTGCCCTATGACACGATCGAGGCCCTGCGTGCGCGCATGATGCGGGCCAGCCCGGTATTCGGGGCGCAGTGGGCGCGTCATGCCACGGCCGACACCACGCCACCACAGGCGGGTGCCGTGGCCATGTCCAGTGACCCGTTCCACCCGGTCATTGCCGATTATTACCTGACCCATGCCGTGTGCCGCGCCAGTCCCACCATGGAAACCTGTTCGGGGATTTACGTGCACCCTGCAAACCAGGCGGCGGAGTAGGATCATGGCGGATTTCTTCTTTCACACCATGCCGGGCCAGCTTGTGCTGATCGTGCTGGAAACGCTGGCGGTGCTGGTGCCGCTGCTGCTGGGGGTTGCGTACCTGACGCTGGCCGAACGCAAGGTGATGGCCGCCATGCAGCTGCGCAAGGGGCCGAACGTGAACGGCCCGTTTGGCGTGCTGCAGGCCTTTGCCGACGCGATCAAGATGCTGACGAAGGAAACGGTGATCCCGTCAGGCGCCAACCGGATGCTGTTCCTGTTCGCGCCGTTCCTGACATTCTCGCTGGCCATGGTGGCGTGGGCGGTGATTCCCACGGGTAACGGGCTGGCCATCGCGAACATCAATGTGGGGGTGCTGTACCTGCTCGCGATTTCATCGCTGGGTGTTTATGGCATCCTGATCGCGGGGTGGGCGTCCAATTCCAAATACGCCTTCCTTGGCGGGCTGCGCTCGGCGGCACAGATGGTCTCTTACGAAGTGTCCATCGGGCTGGTGATCGTGTCGGTGCTGCTGGCGGTGGGCAGCCTCAACCTCAATGACATCGTGCTGGCGCAGCGCAACGTGTGGTTCTGCCTGCCCATGTTCCCGATGTTCATCGTCTTTTTCATCTCGGCGCTGGCCGAGACCAACCGCGCGCCATTCGACCTGCCCGAAGGCGAGAGCGAACTGGTGGCGGGCTTCTTCGTCGAATATTCGGCCCTGGCGTTCGGCCTGTTCTTCCTGGGTGAATACGCGAACATGTTCCTGATGTCGGGTATGGTCAGCATCCTGTTCCTGGGTGGCTGGCTGCCGCCGCTGGGGATCGCGCCCTTTACATGGATACCAGGGCCGCTGTGGCTGATCGCGAAGATCCTGTTCTGCCTGTTTGTCTTCATCTGGGTGCGCGCGACATTTCCCCGCTACCGCTATGACCAGCTCATGCGGCTGGGCTGGAAAGTATTCCTGCCGTTTTCGCTGGCATGGATGGTGCTGAGCGCGGGGTTCCTGATGGTAACGGGCCTTCTGCCCGGAGGAGCAGGCTGATGGGTACATTAAGCAAAGCCGCCCGTTCCATGCTTCTGTCCGAACTGGTGTCGGGCATGAGCGTGACGCTGAAGGCGTTCTTCAAGCCGAAGGCCACGATCAACTACCCTTATGAAAAGGGCGTGCTGTCGCCGCGCTTTCGGGGCGAACACGCGCTGCGTCGTTACCCTAATGGGGAAGAGCGCTGCATCGCATGCAAGCTGTGCGAGGCGACATGCCCGGCGGAAGCCATCACCATCGAGGCCGAACCGCGTGACGACGGATCCCGCCGGACCACGCGCTACGACATCGACATGACCAAGTGCATCTATTGCGGCCTGTGCGAGGAAGCCTGCCCGGTCGATGCGATTGTCGAAGGCCCGAATTATGAGTTCGCGACCGAAACCCGCGAAGAACTGATGTACGACAAGGACAAGCTCCTGGCCAATGGCGACCGCTGGGAAAGCGTTCTCGCCCGCAGGCTCGAACTTGATGCCCCGTACCGCTGACACCGCACGGCGGGCGCGGCCAAGCGCGCCCCCGCCATGCCAGCAGGAGGAAACATCCATGCTGCAGGAAGCTCACCCATGATGACCCAGATTGTCTTCTACGTTTTTGCGGCGGTTCTGGTCCTGTCCGCCACCATGGTGGTGTGCGCGCGCAACCCCGTGCATTCGGTGCTGTTCCTGATCCTTGCGTTCTTCAACGCGGCGGGGCTGTTCCTGATTGCGGGGGCCGAATTCCTCGCGATGACACTGGTGATTGTCTATGTCGGCGCGGTCGCGGTCCTGTTCCTGTTCGTGGTGATGATGCTGGATGTCAATTTCGCGCGGATGCGTGAAGGCGTGCAGCGTTACGCGCCCATTGGCGGCATGGTTGGCGGCGTGCTGCTGGTTGAACTGGTCATGGCGTTCACCCACTGGCGTGTCGCCTCCAACATCGACCAGATCGGGCACCTTGTCCCGTCGTCACCCACGCGCACCAATACGGCGGCACTCGGTGACGTGCTTTATACCCATTACATCTTCCTGTTCCAGTCCTGCGCGCTGGTGCTGCTGGTGGCGATGATCGGCGCGATCGTGCTGACGCTGCGTGACCGGCCCACCGGACGCCGCCAGAACATCGACCGCCAGCACGACCGCACGGCCGCCGACAGCCTGGAAATGCTTCAGGTCCCGCTGGGTGTGGGCGTTGCAGCACAGGGCGGTTTCCTGCGCCCGCATACATCATACGACGTGGCGGCGGTGCCGGGCACCTATGGCACGCAGGCGTGGCGCGAACAGGAAACGGAAGAAGAAACACAGACCGCGCTGGTGGTCATTGCCCCCGCGACAGGCACGAAAGGACAGGACAATGCATAGCGCGATTGAGGGGATCGGCCTTGCGCCCTACCTGAGCATTGGCGCGATCCTGCTGGTTCTGGGCGTGTTCGGCATTTTCGTGAACCGCAAGAACGTCATCATCATCCTGATGTCGATCGAACTGATCCTGCTTTCGGCCAATATCAATTTCGTGGCGTTTTCGGCTGCCACCGGCGACCTGTCGGGACAGGTGATGACCCTGTTCGTGCTGACCATCGCGGCGGCGGAATCCGCCATCGGGCTGGCCATTGTCACGGTCTATTTCCGTAATCGCGGCTCGATCGAAGTCGATGATATCACGATGATGAAGGGGTAAGGGAAATGCAGACGGCATCCTTCCTGTTTGAAGTGGCGGTGTTCGCGCCCCTTATCGGCTTCCTGGTGGCAGGCTGTTTTGGTCACCTGATGGGCGACGGGGCGGCGCGGTTCACCACCATCGGCCTCATGATCTGTTCGGCGCTGGCGGCCATTGGCGTGCTGGGGTTCGAGATGGGCGACGTGGGCACGTTTGTCGTGCCGGTGGCCGACTGGGTCCACGCGGCGGGCTTCCGGGCCGACTGGCAGCTGCGCATGGACATGCTTTCGGTCAGCGTGGTGGCCATGGTCACCGTGGTCTCGCTGCTGGTGCATGTGTACAGCGTGGGCTACATGGCGCATGAGGCGCGGCCGGTTTACCGCTTCTTTTCCTACCTGTCGCTGTTTACGTTCGCCATGCTCATGCTGGTGACATCGGACAACCTGCTGCAGCTGTTCTTTGGCTGGGAAGGGGTGGGGCTGGCCAGTTACCTGCTGATTGGCTACTGGTATGACCGTCCGTCCGCCTGTGCCGCCGCGATCAAGGCGTTCGTGGTCAACCGTATTGCCGACCTGTTCTTCCTTGTCGGCATTTCGCTGATTTTCATCCGGCTGGGCAGCGTGTCGTATGACGATATTTTCGCCGCCATCCCCTACCACGTGAACGATACGTTCGTGCTGTTCGGCACGCATCCGCTGTATGAAGTCATCGCGACGCTGCTGTTCATCGGGGCGATGGGCAAGTCCGCCCAGCTGTTCCTGCACACATGGCTGCCCGATGCGATGGAGGGACCAACCCCGGTTTCCGCCCTGATCCACGCGGCGACCATGGTGACGGCGGGCATCTTCCTGATGGTGCGCATGTCGCCGCTGGTGGACCTGGCGCCGGTCACCCGCGACCTGATCGTGCTGGTTGGCGGCACCACCAGCTTCTTTGCCGCGACCGTGGGGCTGGTGCAGCCCGACATCAAGCGCACGATTGCTTATTCCACCTGTTCGCAGCTTGGTTACATGTTCGTGGCCGTTGGCGTGGGGGCGTATCAGGCATCCATGTTCCACCTGACCACGCATGCGTTCTTCAAGGCGCTATTATTCCTTGGCGCGGGCTGCGTGATCCATGCGGTGCATGATGAACAGGACATGTTCCGCATGGGCGGGCTGTGGCGGAAGATCCCCTTCACCTATGCCGCCATGTGGATTGGCAGCCTTGCGCTGGCCGGTATCTTCCCCTTTGCCGGGTACTGGTCGAAGGATGCGATCCTTGAAGCGGCATGGATGTCAGATGGCGGCATGGGCCATTATGGCTGGGTCATGGGATGTGTCACCGCGTTCCTGACCGCGCTGTACAGCTGGCGCCTGATCTTCCTGGTGTTCCATGGCACGCCGCGTGATGCGCACCTGCATGACGGCGCGCATGAAAGCCCGGCATCCATGATGGTGCCGGTCGGCCTGCTGTCCGTGGGCGCGGTAATTGCGGGTATCGTGCTGGAACCGTTCTATGTCGGCAGCCACCAGGCGGCGTTCTGGAACGGGGCGATTGCCGCCATTCCCGGCCATGACGTGATCGAACGCCTTGAACAGACGCCGGGCTTTATCGCACTGGTGCCGACATTCGCCGCCGTTCTGGGCATTGCCGTGGCCTATGTCTGCTATATCGCAAGCCCCGGCATTCCGGCGGCACTCGCGCGCAGCCTGCGTCCGCTTTACCTGTTCCTGCTGAACAAATGGTATTTCGACGAACTGTATGACGTGGCCATCATCCGCCCCTATCGCGCGATTGCGCGCCTGTTGTGGAAGGGCGTGGACGAGGACGTGGTCGAGGGCATACCCGAAGGGCTGGCCCGCCTGACCGCAGGCAGCGCGGGGCAGGCCGTGCGCATCCAGACCGGGTCCATGGCGGTCTATGCCTTTTCCATGCTGATCGGGCTGGTGGTGCTGCTGACCACCATGCTGTTCTTCCGCTAACCCCAGGCATGTCAGGGCCAATACCAATGAACTGGACACTTGCACTGCCCGAAATCGTGCTGGCCCTGTCGGGGCTGGTCATCCTGCTTGCCGGGGTGATGCAACGGCGCGGGCAGGCCTTTTTTTCCTGTGCGATGATGACGCTGCTGGCCCTGGTGGTCACGGGCATCCTTGTCGTGCTGTCGCCCGATGGCACCGGGTATAACCATATCTTCATCAATGACGGCTTTGCCCGTTTCATGAAGGTGCTGAGCCTGACGGGGGCAGCCCTGTCTGTGGTGCTGAGCGTGGGGTATGCGCGGGAAATGGAAATCGACAAGTTCGAATTCCCTGTCCTGATCGCCTTTTCCACGCTGGGCACGATGATCATGGCGTCATCGGGCAACCTCATGACGCTGTTTGTCGGGCTGGAACTGTCCTCGCTGTCCATATACATCCTGTGCGCCTTTGCCCGTGACCGGGTGACGGCGGCGGAAGCGGGGCTGAAGTATTTCGTGCTGGGGTCGCTGGCGTCGGGGCTGCTGCTGTATGGCATCTCGCTGGCCTACGGTTTTGCCGGGACGATGGAATATGCCGGCCTGCAGCAGGCGGTGCGTGGCAGCGCGGTGCTGCCTGCCGGGCTTATGGTGGGCATCGTGTTCGTGCTGGTGGGGCTGTGCTTCAAGCTGTCCATGGTGCCGTTCCATATGTGGACGCCCGATGTGTACCAGGGCGCGCCCACTTCGGTCACCGCCTATATGGCCGGTGCGCCCAAGATCGCGGCATTCGCCGTGCTGCTGCGCGTCATGGCCGGTCCGTTTGGCAGCATGACGCCGCAATGGCAGCTGCTGATCGAGGTCGTGTCCGCAGCCTCCATGGTATTCGGCTCGCTTGCGGCCATTCCGCAGGGGAACATCAAGCGGCTCATGGCGTATTCCTCCATCGGGCATATGGGCTACGCCATGATCGGCATGGCGGCCGGCACGGCGGAGGGCACGCGCGGCACGCTGGTCTATCTGGTGACGTACCTGTTCATGAATGTCGGCGCGTTCGCAGGCATTGTCGCCATGCGCCGCAAGGGGCGCGCGGTCAGCCGGATCAGTGACCTGTCCGGTCTGGGGCGTACCGATCCGGGCATGGCGCTGGCCATGGCGGTGTTCATGTTCTCCATGGCGGGCGCGCCGCCGCTGGCCGGGTTCTTTGGCAAGCTCATGGTGTTCTATGCCGCGATCAACGCGCATCTTTATGGCCTTGCGGCAATTGGTATCGTCAGCAGCGTGATCGGGGCGTATTACTATATCCGGATCGTCAAGATCATGTTTTTCGATGCCGCCGCCCCGGCGCTGGACCGCTCGCCTGTTTCCGTCTCGTTCGTATCGGTGGGAATGGGGCTGGTGACCACGTTCTTCGTGGTGGGGCTTGGCCCCGTTGCGACAGCAGCACAGGCGGCGGCGAGCGCATTGTTCAGGTAACGCATGACCCAGCCCGCCCTTTATCCTTCCGTTATCACGATCCCCCGTGACAATGGCCCCGCATGGCGGATGGAGGTACATGAAAGGCTGGGATCGACATCCGACCTGTGCAAGGCGCGGCTTGAGGCGGGCGAGGGGGCGGATGGTGTCGCCATCCTCGCGCTGGAACAGACGGCGGGACGTGGCAGCCGGGGGCGTGAATGGTGTGATCCCGGTGGCAACCTTGCCCTGTCGGTCATGCTGGTGGGGCAGGGGGCTGCGGTGCCGGTGGGGCTGTGGCCGTTCATTGCCGGGCTTGCGCTGCATGACGCCGTGGCGGCCTACGTCCCCGCCGGTCATGCGCTGGAACTGAAATGGCCCAATGACCTGCTGCTTGATGGGGGCAAGATGGCCGGTATCCTGATCGAGAGCGGGATCGGGGCCAGGGTGTCATGGCAGGTGATCGGTATCGGGGCCAACCTGCGGGGCAGGCCCGATATCGCAGGCCGCACGCTGGCCTGCCTGGCGGATTGCCGGGACGATGTACCGGCAGCGCCCGAGGTGGCGCACAGGCTCCTGCACCACCTGGGCCTGTGGCTGTCGCGTTACGAAGCACATGGATTTGCCACCATCCGCACCGCATGGCTGGAACGGGGACACGCAATCGGTACCCCCATACGGGTTACGGCAGGAAACCAGCAGTTTACCGGCACGTTTGCAGGGTTGGAAGATGACGGCATCCTGTTGCTGCGCACGCCCGACGGGGTGCGTCGCGTGGTGACGGGCGAGGTGCTGCTGGCCCCCGTGGAACGAGAATAATCGGTCCCGGCAAAGGAAAGAGATTTAAGTTGGCGGGATTACATGATAATCCCATGCATGATTTTATGGCGAAAGGTGTCGAGCACCGCCCACCCGACGGGGAAAGGCGATGGATGGCTCCACCCACGCCAGCAGGGCAGGCGGACCGGCGACATGGCTGGCAGCCAGACAGGATCTTGGCCCCGACCGGGCTGACAACAGGGCACGAACAACGGCACGGAACGGGCGTTCCGCGGCCATTTTTCAAACACATCTGAAACCATGGTAACTGACACAGGATTTATTGATGAATGATATGACAGGCGTTTCATTCCTTCCGTTAGGCGGGACAGGCGAAATCGGCATGAACCTCAACCTGTACCGACAGGGTGAGGCATGGCTGGCGGTGGATTGCGGCATCGGCTTCAGTGGCAATGACACACCGGAGGCGGAAATCATCCTGCCTGACCCTGTCTTCATTGCCGAACGCAAGGATGCGCTGGCCGGGCTGGTTGTCACCCACGCGCATGAAGACCATCTGGGCGCCATTGCCCATCTGTGGCCGCAGCTTTGCTGCCCGGTCTATGTCACCCCGTTTGCCGCCGCCGTGCTGCGCCGCAAGCTGGGGGAGGCCGGGCTGCTGCAGCAGGTGCCCATCCATGTGATCGCCCCGGGCAGCGCCTTTACGGTCGGGCCGTTTGACCTGCGCTTCGTCTCGGTCACGCATTCGGTGCCGGAATCACAGTCGCTGGTGCTGCGCACGCCGCAGGGCATCATTGTCCATACCGGTGACTGGAAGATCGATCCCGACCCGCAGGTGGGGCCGCCGACCGACCTTGAAACCTTTGCCGAACTGGGGCGCGAGGGCGTGCTGGCCATGGTGTGCGACAGCACCAATGTCCGCACCGAAGGGCCATCCGCGTCCGAAGCCGATGTACGGCGCGAGATGACGCGCCTCATCGCCTCGCTTGAGGGGCGGATCGCGGTGACCTGCTTCGCCAGTAACGTCGCCCGCGTGGAAACGCTGGCCATGGCGGCAAAGGCCGCGGGCCGTCGCGTGGCCGTGGTCGGGCGCAGCCTGCGCAATCTGGAAGTCGCGGCGCGTGAATGTGGCTACCTGTCGGATGTGCCGCACTTCCTGTCGGAACAGGACGCCAATTCCATCCCCGACAACCAGATCCTGCTGATCGTGACCGGCAGCCAGGGCGAACCCCGTTCCGCCCTGTCGCGCATCGCGGCCGACACCCACCCCAACATCGCGCTGGGTGAGGGCGATACGGTCATCTACAGCAGCCGCATGATCCCCGGTAACGAACAGGCCGTGATACAGGTGCAGGACAGCCTGACCCGCCGCGGCGTGCACGTGATTACCGACAAGGACCATCTGGTGCACGTATCGGGCCATGCCACGGGTGGTGACGTGCGTAAGCTGTATGACCTCGTGCGCCCGCGTTTCCTGATCCCGGTGCATGGCGAATGGCGTCACCTGACCGCCAATGCCGCCATTGCGCAGGAACTGAATATCGAACCCGTGCTGCTGGAAGATGGCGATATCCTCGACATCCGCGCTGATGGGGTCGAAATTGGCGATACTGCTCCCACCGGGCGGCTGGTGCTGGATGGCGGGCGTATCCTGCCCATGAATGGCGGCGTGCTGTCGGCGCGGCGGCGGATGCTGTTCAACGGCATGGTGATGGGCAGTTTCGCGGTGGATGACGAGGGCTACCTGATCGGGGACCCGAAGGTCAGCGCGCCCGGCCTGCTGGATGCCGAAGATCCCGAAACGCAGCGCGTGACCGAGGAGTTCGGTAATGCGCTGGACGAAATCCCCGATGAACTGCGTGAAAACGACGCGACCTTCCGCGAAGCGGCCAAGACCGCCCTGCGCCGTGCGCTGGGCCGCAAGCTGCAGAAGCGTCCGCTGGTGGATGTGCATCTGCTGCGGGTGTAGTTGATAAAAGTTTCTGGGTGCCGCCTTTTTTAAGGCGGCGTTTCCTGAAGCTTTTTGAAAACAGCTTCCCCGAAAACTTTTTTAATTACCTTCGGGGCGTTTCACAGACCGCAAATGATTATGGCAGGGAACGGATGGACCGTTTCCTGCCATTATTTTTTTGGTACGTTTTCCCTAAACCCGGCGTCTCGTGTGCAACCAGATTTGCCTGCGCAGCTTAGCCCCGGCACGGGCTTGCCGCCATGCCCCCTCACGTGGATGTTTACGCACTTACGGCCTTTGCGCATCACGCTTCGGTGTGGCGCGGGGGGATATCACGCACATGCCCCATTCCACGGGCGTTGTGATTGGTCTAGGGTCCGCTGCATTATCGGTTCTCATACTTCAAGGTTCATACGGATATGCGTCTGTCCCGCAGTTTTCTGCCGACCCTCAAGGAAAATCCGGCCGAGGCCCAGATCACGTCACACCGGCTCATGCTGCGTGCGGGCATGATTCGCCAGACGGCGGCAGGCATCTATGCCTGGCTGCCAGCCGGCCTGCGGGTGCTGCGCCATATCGCGAATATCGTGCGCCACGAACAGGATGCCGTGGGCGCGCAGGAACTGCTGATGCCCACCATGCAGTCCGCCGACCTGTGGAAGCGTTCGGGCCGGTATGACGCCTATGGGCCGGAAATGCTGCGCATCCGTGACCGGCATGAACGCGACATGCTGTTTGGGCCGACCAATGAGGAAATGATTACCGACCTGTTCGGTCAGGCGGTCAAGTCCTACAAGGAACTGCCGCAGGTGCTGTACCAGATCCAGTGGAAGTTCCGTGACGAGGTCCGCCCCCGCTTTGGCGTGATGCGCGGGCGCGAGTTCTACATGAAGGACGCCTACAGCTTCGATCTTGACCACGATTCCGCCGTCGATACCTATCGCCGCATGATGCTGGCCTATCTGCGCACGTTCCAGCGTCTGGGCGTGCGTGCGATCCCGATGCGCGCCGATACCGGGCCGATCGGTGGCGAACTGAGCCACGAATTCCTGATTCTGGCCCCCACGGGGGAAAGCGGCGTGTTCTTTGACAGCGCGCTGGAGGACCAGGACTGGCTGGGCGAAAATGTTGACCTTAACGACCGCGCGTCGCTTGAAAAGTTCTTTACCGGCATGACGTCGTTCTATGCCGCGACGGACGAGATGCATGATGCGGAGGCATGGGCAAAAGTGCCAGCCGAACGCCAGCGCGAGGGGCGTGGCATCGAGGTCGGGCATATCTTTAACTTCGGGCGCAAATATACCCAGTCCATGGATATCGCCGTAAGCGGTCCCGACGGTGCGCCGCTATATCCGGAAATGGGGTCGTATGGCATTGGCGTCTCGCGCCTTGTCGCCGCGATCATCGAAGCCAGCCATGATGACAACGGCATTATCTGGCCCGCATCCGTAGCCCCCTTCCGGGCCGCCATCATCAACCTGAAGAATGGTGATGCGCAGTGCGACGCCATCTGTGAAAAGCTGTATGCGGCAGCGCCTGATGACCTGCTGTATGATGACCGTGCCGAACGTGCGGGCGCAAAGTTTGCCGATGCCGATTTGCTGGGCCATCCATGGCAGCTGATCGTGGGCCCGCGCGGGGCGAAGGATGGCAAGGTGGAAGTGAAAAACCGTCATACCGGTGAACGCACCGAGGAAACGGTCGAGGCCGCCCTGACCCTTATCGCGAAAATACGCGGCTGATGTTTGGTCCCTTCGAGCGGATGGTCGCCGGGCGTTACCTGCATGCCCGGCGGGGGGAACGGTTCGTTTCCGTCATCGCGATCTTCTCGCTTGTGGGGATCGCGCTGGGTGTCGCCACGCTGATCATCGTCATGTCGGTCATGAACGGGTTCAAGGCTGACCTGCTGGGCCGTATCCTCGGGCTGAATGGCGATCTCAGCGTATTCGGCGTAACGCGTACCATCAGCGATTATGATGACGTGGCAGGGCGCGTGCGGAAGGTGCCGGGCGTTGTGACGGCAGCACCTCTGGTGGAATCGCAGGTGCTGCTCAATTCCGGCAGCTACAATGCGGGCGGGCTGGTGCGCGGCATGACGCGGGCCGACCTGCAGGCGCTGCATGAGGTCAGCGATAACCTTGTCGCCGGTTCCATGGACGATTTTGGTGGTGATGACACCATCATCGTCGGCACCACGCTGGCGGAACGCGCGGGGCTGACGGTGGGCGGCAGGCTGACGCTGGTCTCGCCCCAGGGGGCGGCGACCGCATTCGGCACCATGCCGCGCGTGCGCGCCTATCGCGTGGTGGGTATATTTGACGCGGGTGTGAATGATTATAACGCCAGCTATGTCTTCCTGCCGCTGCATGCGGCGCAGGTGTATTTCCAGCTGCCGGGGCAGGTGACGCAGGTGCAGGTCATGACCCGGGATGCGGAAAACGTCGGCCCCATCCGTCAGGCGATCGAGAAGGTCATGGATGGCAATGTGCGCGTCATGGACTGGACGCAGAGCAACAATGCCTTCTTCGGCGCGGTGCAGGTGGAACAGAACGTGATGTTCCTGATCCTGACGCTGATTATCCTTGTCGCCGCCTTCAACGTGATTTCGTCGCTGATCATGATGGTCAAGGACAAGAGTGCCGATATCGCCGTGCTGCGCACGCTGGGGGCGACGCGCGGGGCGATCATGCGCATCTTCCTCATGTGCGGGGCGTCGGTGGGGGTGACGGGCACGTTTGTCGGTACCGGGCTTGGCATCGTGTTCTGCCTGAATATCGAACATATCCGCCAGTTTCTGCAGCGCATTACCGGCACCAACCTGTTCAATCCCGAGGTCTATTACCTTGAACACCTGCCCGCCAGGCTGATCTGGTCGCAGGTGATCGAGGTGATCGTGATGGCGCTGGTTCTGTCGCTGCTGGCGACGCTGTATCCGTCATGGCGGGCGGCAAAAACCGACCCGGTGGAGGCCCTGCGCCATGAGTGACGCCCTGGACAACGCCCCGTCGCTGCGCATGGATGGCGTGGCGCGCCGTTACATCAGTGGTGAGGAAACGCTGGATGTGCTGCGTGGCGCGGACCTGACGCTGCACCCCGGTGAGATCGTGGCCCTTGTCGCCCCTTCGGGCACCGGCAAGTCCACGCTGTTGCATCTGGCGGGCCTGCTGGAAAAGCCGGATGCGGGCTGCGTCATGGTGGCGGGGCAGGACGCGGGCGCGCTGACGGATGCGCAGCGTACCCAGATCCGGCGCGACCGGATCGGGTTCGTGTACCAGTTCCATCACCTGCTGGCCGAATTCAGCGCGCGTGAAAACGTCATGCTGCCGCAGATGATCGCGGGTGTCGCGCGCACGGCGGCGCGTGCGCGGGCGGACGAACTGCTGTCCATTTTCAGGCTGGGGCACCGGCTGGATCATCTACCGGGCAAGCTGTCGGGGGGGGAGAAGCAGCGCGTGGCCATTGCCCGTGCGCTGGCCAACCGCCCGCATGTCCTGCTGGCGGATGAACCGACGGGCAATCTGGACGTGCATACGTCTGACGCAGTGTTTGACGCGCTACTGGAAACCGTGCGGGCCCATGGGGTCGCTGCCCTGATCGCAACCCATAACATGGACCTTGCCCGCCGTATGGACCGCATCGTGACCCTGCGTGACGGGCTGGTTGTGCCGGTGGTACCCGCCACCTGAAAAAATGCCAGAAAGTTTTTGGTGAAGCTTTTTTCAAAAAGCTTCACGGAACGCTGCCTTTTTGAAAAAAGGCGGCACCCAAAAACTTTTGTTATTTTTCAGGGATAACAGGCTGCCCCTGTGCGCAGGGCGTGCGAATCAGATGCGGTGTGGGGTAGGATAGGCCCATGTCCCATGCCGATTTTGTCCACCTGCGTGTCCACTCCGCCTATTCCCTCAGCCAGGGGGCCATCCGCGTGCCCGAACTGGTGGCGCTGGCCCACGACATGCGCATGCCCGCCGTCGCCATTACCGATACGGGCAACATGTTCGGCGCGCTGGAATTTTCGCAGTATTGTGGAAAGAAGGGCGTGCAGCCCATTATCGGGTGCCAGATCGGCCTGCCGTCGCGCAGCGACAAGCCCGGCAGCCCGGCCGAACCCGTGGTGCTGCTGGCGCGCAATGCGGAAGGGCTGGCCAACCTGCAGTTCCTGTCCTCGGCGGGGTTCCTGCAGCATGAAACGGATGAACCGACCGTCACCCTCGATGTGCTGTGCGAACGCGCGGGCGGGCTGTTCCTGCTGACGGGGGGCAGCCGGGGACCGCTGTTCCACATGCTGGCCGAAGGGCAGGAAAGGGAGGCAGCACGCCTCATGGACCGCCTGCACGAAGCCTATGGCAGCCACATGGCGGTGGAACTGCACCGCCATGGGCAGGCGGCGGAACGCGCGGTGGAGCCGGGCATGATCGCCATGGCCGACCGCATGGGCCTGCCGCTGGTGGCGACCAATGAATGTTTCTTTCCCAGGCCGGACATGTACGAGGCGCATGACGCGCTGCTGTGTATCGCGCAGGGCCGTACCATGGCCGAACGCGACCGCTGGCGGGTGACACCCGAACACTGGTTCAAACCGCCGGAGGTCATGCGTGAACTGTTCGCCGACCTGCCCGAAGCCTGCGACAACACGCTGGACATCGCGCGCTGCTGCGCCATTGCGGTCGAAACGCGCAAGCCCCTGCTGCCGGTCTGCCCCAAGGTGGAAGAAGGCCAGACCGAAGAACAGACATTGCGGCACATGGCCGTAACCGGCCTGAAAAACCGCCTGTCGCGCATGACGGTCGATGACGACACGCGGACGAAATACGAAGAACGCCTGGCATTCGAACTCGACATCATCGCACAGATGGGTTTCCCCGGTTATTTCATGATCGTGGCCGACTTCATCCAGTGGGCCAAGGCGCATGACATACCCGTGGGGCCGGGACGTGGTTCGGGTGCCGGGTCGCTTGCGGCATGGGCGCTGACCATTACCGATATCGACCCCATTCCCTTCAACCTGCTGTTCGAACGGTTCCTCAACCCCGAACGCGTGTCGATGCCCGATTTCGATATCGATTTCTGTCAGGACCGGCGTGACGAGGTCATCCGTTACGTCCGCAGCGAATACGGCCCCGACCGCGTGGCCCAGATCATCACGTTCGGTAAACTGCAGGCGCGTGCGGCGGTGCGTGACGTGGGGCGCGTGCTGGGCCTGCCATTCGGCATGGTCAACCGCGTGGCGGAACTGATCCCCAACAATCCCGCGCAGCCCGTGACCCTGAAACAGGCGATCGAGGGGGAGCCGCGCCTGCAGGAAATGCGCGACGAGGACGAGGCCATCGCCCGCCTGCTGGAAATCGGCCAGCAGCTGGAAGGCCTGTTCCGCCATGCCAGTACGCATGCGGCAGGTGTTGTGATTGGTGACCGCGAACTGGTGGAACTGGTGCCGCTGTATCGCGATCCCAAAAGCGACATGCTGGTCACGCAGTACAACATGAAGTTCGTGGAGCAGGCGGGACTGGTCAAATTCGACTTCCTCGGCCTGACCACGCTGACCATCCTGCAACGCGCGGTGCAGTTCCTGCACGGCATGGGGGTCGAGGTTGACCTGTCGGCCCTGCCGCTGGATGACGGACTGACCTACGACATGCTGGCGCGCGGCGATACGGGCGGCGTGTTCCAGTTCGAAGGTGCCGGCATGCGCGACGTGCTCAAGCAGATGCGCCCGACCCGGCTGGAAGACCTGATCGCCGCCGTGGCGCTGTACCGTCCCGGCCCCATGGCCAACATTCCCGATTACTGCAGGCGCAAGCATGGGGAGGCATGGGAACCCCCGCACGAGGAAATCCGCGATATCCTGGAAGAGACCTACGGCATCATGGTCTATCAGGAACAGGTCATGCAGATCGCCCAGAAGATGGCGGGCTACAGCCTGGGGGGCGCCGACCTGCTGCGGCGCGCCATGGGCAAGAAGATCCGCGCGGAAATGGACCGCCAGCGCGAGATCTTTACCGAAGGGGCGATGAAGCGCGGGATCGAGCGCGAAAAGGCTGCCGAGGTGTTCGACCTCATGGCCAAGTTTGCCGATTACGGGTTCAACAAATCCCATGCCGCCGCCTACGCGCTGGTATCGTACCAGACGGCGTGGATGAAGGCGAACCATCCCGTCGCCTTCATCGCCGCATGCATGTCGCTTGCGCGTGAAAAGACCGACAAGCTGGCGGGCCTGCGGCAGGAAGCCGACCGGTTGGGCATTCCCATCCTGCCGCCCGACATCAATGCATCCGGCGCGGACTTCACGGTGGAAAAACTGCCCGATGGCAAGGGCTATGGCATCCGCTACGCGCTGGCCGCGGTCAAGAAGGTGGGGCTGAGCGCCATGCAGTCGCTGGTGGCGGTGCGCGGCGACAGGCCCTTTACCGACCTTGAGGACCTGGCCGCCCGCCTTGACTCGCGGCAGGTCAACAAGATGCAGCTGGAAAACCTGGCCCGCGCGGGGGCGTTCGACACCGTCCTGCCCAACCGCGCGCAGGCCTGTGGCGGGGCGGAAACCGTGATGCGGCGCGCACAGGCCAATGCGCAGGAAGCCGCCAGCGGGCAGATTGGCCTGTTTGGCGGTGGTGGCGCCATACCCGCCCAGCGTGAGCCGCTGCGCCTGCCGCGCTGCGCGGACTGGCCTGAATTCGAACGGCTGAACATGGAAGCCGACGCCATTGGCTTCCACCTGACGGGACACCCGCTGGATTCCTACGGCCCGCTCATGCGCAGGCTGGGGGCGGTCAGGGCCACGGGGCTGGAGGCGGCGGCACAGGCGGGCATTGGCCGCGTCAAGATCGCGGGCTGTGTGGTGGACCGCAAGGAACGCCCCACGCGCACGGGGAACAAGATGGCGTGGGTGCGGCTGTCCGATGCGTCGGGCGGGTGTGAAATCACCTTCTTTTCCGAAGTGCTGTCGCGGTCGCGTGAAATCCTGGTGGCGGGCAATGCCGTGGTCGTCACTGCCGACCTGAAGCTGGAGGGCGAGGCACTGCGCATCACGGCGTCCGACGTGATGGAACTGGAACAGGCGGCGGCGGAAGCAGCGGCGGAACTGCGTATCTGGTTCGACCGGGCGGATGCGCTGGAACCGATCCGCGACGTGCTGCTGGGCAATGGCAACGGGCGGGGGCGGGTGATCCTGCTGCCATCGGTCGCGGAAACGCGCGATGTTGAACTGACGCTGTCCGAACGTTACCGCGTGACCCCACGCGTAGCGCAGATGATCAAGGCCATCGAGGGCGTGGGCAAGGTGGAACAGTTCTGACCCCATGGCCCGGCGGGCAGGGATTGCCATGAACCTTGCATGTGCCGGGCCGGGGTGTCATACGCAACCCCTGCCAGTTTTTTTCATTGTCCCTGTCGACGCAATGCCGGATACAGAATGGACCAGACCAATCCCGCTACCACCCTGTCGCACCAGCATGTCACCTTTCCAGACGGATTGCAGCTGGACTGTGGCTTCCACCTTGCCCCGGTGGATGTGGCGTACCGCACCTATGGCGCCCTGTCGCCCGCGCGTGACAACGCGATCCTTGTCTGCCATGCGCTGACGGGTGACCAGTACGTGGCCGACCCCCATCCCCTGACCGGCAAGCCCGGATGGTGGGGACGCATGGTCGGGCCGGGGCTGCCGATTGATACCGACCGTTTCTTTGTCATCTGCGTCAATGTGCTGGGCGGGTGCATGGGCACGACCGGCCCGCGCAGCCTGCGGGTGCGTGAAGACGGGACGGAGGAGCCGTGGGGCACCGATTTCCCCGCCATCACCATCCGTGACATGGTGCGCGCGCAGCACCTGCTGGTTGAACATATGGGCATCAGGCGCCTGCTGGCGGTTGTTGGTGGGTCCATGGGCGGCATGCAGGTGCTGGAATGGTGCGCGGCCTATCCCGATCAGGTGTTCGCGGCCATGCCGATCGCGACATCCCCTTTCCATTCCGCGCAGAACATCGCCTTTAACGAAGTCAGCCGCCAGGCCATATTCGCCGACCCGCAATGGCATGGTGGCCGGTACTGGGAATGTAACGAGATCCCGGCCCGTGGGCTGGCGGTCGCGCGCATGATGGCGCACATCACCTACCTGTCCGAAGCGGCGCTGACACGCAAATTCGGCCGCCGCGTGCGGGCGACCCCCGGACGCGGGGCGGTGGGGGCGCCGGGCGCGCTGTTTGGCGAGATGTTTGAGGTGGAAAGCTACCTGCGCCATCAGGGATCGACCTTCGTGCGGCGGTTTGACGCCAATTCCTACCTGACGATCACGCGGGCGATGGATTATTTCGATCTCGGCGCCGAGCATGATGGCGATATGTCGCGCCCGTTCCGGGGCACGCCCACGCGGTTCTGCATCATATCGTTTTCGTCTGACTGGCTGTTCCCTACGTCACAGGCGCGGCTTTTGGCCCGTGCGCTCAACCAGGTCGCGGCAAACGTATCCTTTGTCGAGATCGACAGTGACAAGGGGCATGATGCCTTCCTGCTGGATGAACCTGATTTTGACCGGACCATCCGTGGCTTCCTGTGCGGGGCGGCGGAACATGCGGGGATTGGCTGACCATGCGGCTTGACCAGCGCCTGATCGCGGGCATGATCCGTCCCCGGACCCGCGTACTGGATGTGGGCAGCGGCGATGGCGCGCTGCTGGACTACCTGTTCCGCAACAGCGGATGCGACGCGCGCGGGATCGAGATCGACATGCGTGAGGTCACCCGTTCCGTGGCCCACGGCCTGCCGGTCATGCATGGGGATGCGGACCACGATCTGGTCCATTACCCCGACAATGCGTTTGATTACGTGGTGCTGCAGCGCACCCTGCAGGCGGTCGAACGCCCGCGGGAGGTACTGCGCCAGATGCTGCGCATCGGGCGGTATGCCATCGTGTCATTCCCCAATTTCGGCCACTGGCGGCTGCGCATGCAGCTTCTGCTGCGCGGGCGCATGCCCATGACCAGCGTATGGAGCACGCCGTGGTACGACACGCCCAATATCCACCCGTGCACGATCCTCGACTTTTTGACGCTGTGTCGCGATGAGGGTTATGTTGTCCAGCAGTGGATGGCCGTTGATGAAGACGGCGAGCGCGCACCATGGCGGCGTTCGATCCGGTTGGCCAACCTGTTCGGGGAACAGGCGCTGTTCCTGTTACGACGCAAGGACGCCCCCCGTTAACAAAGTCGCCATGGTGGGAGACGTGACATTGGATACCCTTGAAGCCATCCAGACCCGGCGCGCCATACGGGCCTATGACCCGGATCACAAGATCAGCCCGGCAGACCTGCACAAACTGCTTGCGGCCGCACGCCATGCGCCCTCTGCCTTCAATATCCAGCACTGCCGTTTCGTGGTGGTGCGCGACCCGGCCCTGCGCCGCGCGCTGCGCAAGGTGGCGTGGGACCAGCCGGATGTGACCGATGCCTCCGCGCTGGTCGTGATCTGCGCCGACCGCGATGCGTGGAAAAAAGACCCGGCCCGCTATTTCGATGGCGCGCCCGAGGACGTGAAGCAGCGCATGGCGGAACTGATCCGCAGCTATTACGAAGGCCGAGAATGGGTCCAGCAGGACGAGACCATGCGCAGCGCGGGCCTTGCGGCCCAGACGCTCATGCTGGCCGCCACCGCCATGGGCTACCAGTCCTGCCCCATGGACGGGTTCGATTATGACGCGGTGGGGCGCCTGATCAACCTGCCGGCGGACCATGTGGTGGCGATGTTTGTCGTCATTGGCAAGGGCGTGGAACAGGCCGCGCCGCGCGTGGGCAAGCTGCCCGATGGCGAAGTCATCCTGACCGACCGTTTTCCCCCGTCGTGAACCGGGCCGCCCGTGACGGGCGGGCATAAGGCGGGGGCTGCATGAAAAAGCTTGCGGTTCCCCCCGTAACAATATACAGTCTCAGGCTTGGGAACGGACCGCGCCTGTTCCTTGTGCTGGTTTGATTGCACGTGTCCTTGACGCGGGGGACACGAACAGAAGCAGACTGGACCGGCCTTTATTCCTTACATGATATCCTTGCGACGACAGACCGAGTGCCCCCGTGCATATAAGGGCCGGTGTCGGGTATGTCTGTCAGTTCGCCATCCGGGCATGCAGGTTCCTGCACGCCCCACGGCCCTGTTTTTTTGCGCCAGGAGGCGCCATTCATGACAACGTTTGCCGATCTTCATCTTGCAGAGCCGCTGCTGCGGGCACTGGACGAGGAAGGCTACGCCACGCCCACCCCCATTCAGGCCGGCGCCATTCCCTATCTGCTGGAAGGGCGTGACCTGCTGGGGCTGGCACAGACCGGAACGGGCAAGACCGCGGCCTTCGCGCTGCCGATCCTTGACCGTCTTTTCCGTGAAAAAGGCCGTGCCCACCCCAAGGGCGCACGCGCGCTGGTGCTGGCGCCGACCCGCGAACTGGCATCCCAGATCGGGGAAAGCTTCGCATCCTATGCCCGCCACATGCGCTTCAGCCACGCTGTCGTGTTTGGTGGCGTGGGGCAGGGACGCCAGATCGAGGCCCTGCGCCGCGGCGTGGACGTGCTGGTTGCCGCCCCCGGCCGCCTGCTGGACCTGATGGGGCAGGGGCATGTCGACCTGTCCGGGCTTGAGGTCCTGGTACTGGACGAAGCCGACCGCATGCTGGACATGGGCTTCGTGCGCGATATCCGCAAGATTGTCGCCGCCCTGCCGACCGACCGCCAGACACTGCTGTTCTCGGCCACCATGCCCAAGACCATTTCGGATCTGGCGCACGGCCTGCTGCGTGACCCCGCCACCGTGCAGGTCACGCCGCCGTCCAGCACGGTGGACCGTATCCGGCAGGCGGTGATGTTTGTTGATACCGGCAACAAGCGCGAGGCGCTGAAGCTGCTGGTTGACTCGCCCAAGGTCGAACGCGCCGTGGTGTTCACGCTGATGAAGCATGAAGCCAACAAGGTCGCGGCCTTCCTGAGCGAACACGGCATCACGGCTGAAGCCATTCATGGCAACAAGTCGCAGGGTGCGCGTGAACGCGCCATGTCGGGTTTCCGTTCCGGCAACGTGAAGGTGCTGGTGGCGACCGACATCGCGGCGCGTGGTATTGACGTGGATGACGTGACCCACGTGTTCAACTACGACCTGCCCAACGTTCCCGAAAGCTATGTCCACCGCATTGGCCGCACGGCGCGCGCCGGGCGTGAAGGCTGGGCCGTTTCCCTGTGTGATGCGGAACAGCGCGCATGGCTGCGTGATATTGAAAAGAATATCGGCAAGAAGATCCCGGTTGTGTCCGAACATCCTTACCATTCGGAATCAGCCGAGAATTCCACCATGCGTCCGCCCGTGCTGGGTGGCGGTGGTCGCGGCCGTGGGGGCGGCGGTGGCCGTTCCGGCGGCGGCCGTCCCGGTGGTGGTGGTCGTCCCGCCGGTGGCGGTCGTCCGCCCGGTGGTGGCCGTGGCGGTCGTCCCGGTGGCGGTGGCCGTTCCGGTGGCGCGGGTCGCCGCGCGGTCTGACACCACACGTATGACAGAATGAACAAGGCATCCGGTCCGATGGATCGGGTGCCTTTTTTCGTCTGTCGCAGACTGTCCGTTCATATGTAAAACGGGATATTTCACATAATAAATCACATTGCATTATTTATTATGTAAAATGTATTCATGTTTTTTGTCGGGTCGTTATTGTATGCAGCGCACGATACCTGTTTTTTTAACTGATACCTGAAAATAAATCCGTATTCCACATAATGCCTTGCGGTCCCGACGGCACGTCATTTAATGTGCCTTCCCATTAAGGAAATCACAGGAAAGAGATACCTTTTAAGCGGAACTTTTTGCCATAAGGAATAAATCGTGCCTGGCGCGGGGCGCAATAATGGTCAGTAAAATGTCCTGGCGCGTCTGTTGCATGCATGCGTATCAGCAGGTTTTTATTCAGGTCGGTCTGGTTGCAAAATATGCTAAGGGAATTGTGGCTGAAGTGGGGCGGCAAAGCGTTCATGGCCACGCCGCGTGGGACGAAGTGGCTTGTCTGCTTCCTGCTGACGGGTGGGGCGTTTCTCTGCCTGTCTGTTGGCGACGTTACCCTTGCGCCCGCACAGCAGGCCTATATTTCCATTGGTACGATCAGCCTGTTCTTCTTCCTTAACCGCAAGAAGGGACGGCACGTTACCTGCATCCTCATGATGCTGTCCCTGTTCGTGTCCTTCCGTTACCTGATCTGGCGGCTGGGCAGCACGGTGCAGTTCACCGGTCCGCTGCAGATTGTCATGTCGATCGCCCTGCTTCTGGCTGAGGGATACGCGCTGTCCACCCTGTGCCTGAGCTATTTCCAGATGTCATGGCCCCTGGGCCGCAAGCCGCACAACCTGCCGGACAACACCGATGAATGGCCGGTGGTGGATGTCTATGTCCCATCCTATAACGAGGATCTGGAACTGGTGCGTTCGACCGTACTGGGGGCGATGGACCTGCACTGGCCCGCGGATAAGCTGAATGTCTATATCCTGGATGACGGGCGGCGGAAGTCCTTTTACGATTTTGCAAGGGAATCCGGCGCGGGTTACATCATCCGTTCAGAGAACAACCACGCCAAGGCCGGCAACCTCAATCACGCGATGAAGATCACCAAGGGGGAGTTCGTGGTCATTTTCGATTGTGACCATGTGCCCACCCGGTCCTTCCTGCTCAAGACCATTGGCTGGATGGTGGCGGATCCCAAGCTGGCGCTGCTGCAGACGCCGCACCATTTCTATTCCCCCGATCCGTTCCAGCGCAACCTTGCCGCGGGCTATGACGTACCGCCCGAAGGCAACATGTTCTATGGGCTGGTGCAGGATGGCAATGATTTCTGGGATGCGACGTTCTTCTGCGGTTCGTGTGCCGCCATCCGCCGTTCGGCGCTGCTGAGTGTCGGCGGCTTCGCGACCGAAACGGTTACGGAAGATGCCCATACCGCGCTGAAGATGCAGCGCAAGGGGTGGGGGACGGCCTATCTGTGCCAGCCATTGGCCGGTGGGTTGGCCACCGAACGGCTGATCCTGCATATCGGCCAGCGCGTGCGCTGGGCGCGTGGCATGCTGCAGATCATGCGGCTGGACAACCCCCTGATGGGCGGTGGCCTGCGGTGGGAACAGCGGCTGTGCTACCTGTCGGCCATGTCGCACTTTCTGTTTGCCATCCCACGGGTAACCTTCCTTGTCTCACCGCTGGGGTTCCTGTTTTTCGGGCAGAACATCATCGCGGCATCCCCCTTTGCCATCATGGTCTATGCGCTGCCGCATATTTTCCATTCCATCATGACCCTGTCCCGGATCGAGGGGCGGTGGCGCTATTCCTTCTGGAGCGAGATTTACGAGACCTCGCTCGCGCTGTTCCTTATCCGCATCACCATCGTCACCCTGCTGCAGCCGCACAAGGGCAAGTTCAACGTGACGGACAAGGGCGGGCTTCTGGCGCGCGGGTATTTCGATTTCAGCGCGGTGTACCCCAACGCCATCATGGCGCTGATCCTGTTTGCGGGAATGGTGCGCGGCATACTGGGCATGATTTTCCAGTACCATCAGAAACTGGCGTTCCAGTCCTTCTTGCTCAACACTTTATGGATCACCATCAGCCTGATCGTGGTGCTGGCGTCCATCGCGGTGGGGCGCGAGACGCGACAGATCCGGCACAAGCCCCGCGTGCGGGCCAAGCTGCCTGTCGAGGTCTGTTTTGCCGATGGCGCGGCATATCATGCCCATACGACGGATATTTCGCTGGGTGGAGCGGGGGTAACCCTCAACCTGTCGA
The DNA here is from genome assembly GCF_057359305.1 of Komagataeibacter ossonobensis. NCBI lineage: Bacteria > Pseudomonadati > Pseudomonadota > Alphaproteobacteria > Acetobacterales > Acetobacteraceae > Komagataeibacter > Komagataeibacter ossonobensis. The sequence goes on from NZ_JBXAYQ010000002.1 coordinate 307,473, forward strand.
CACAGCTTGAGACCCCGATGGACATCATCCTGCGGTACAGCAAGCCCGATGACGGGATCGAGGTGGCGGTGCCTGCCACCATTCTTGGGCAGCGCGGTTCGTGGCTGCATCTGCAATGGAAAAATGAAACGCTGGAGCAGGAACGCCAGATTGTCAGCTTTGTATTCGGTCGAAGCGATGCATGGCATAACTGGGCCGATTTCAAGGATGACCGACCGTTGAACAGCATATATCAGGTCATAAAAAGCATAGGCGGCCTTCTATCCCCGCCTTACCTGTGGGATCTCAGCCCGGCGCAGGAATCTGAAGAAAGTGATGAAAGCGTGCACAAGGAAGAAACGCTGGAAAAAAAGAGCCTTGTGGTGCCGCCTGTCCATCGGGGCATTGGCTATGGCGTGACCATGATGGCGGCAGGGATGGGCATGTTGCTGTCGGTGATGACGCCCGCACGGGCGCAGGAACCCGTCTCCCCCCCGCCCGTGCCGCCGGCAGCCGTGGCGCCTGTCGCAGCGCCGCCTGCATCCCCACCGGTTTACAGTACGACGGGCGTGTCGCGCCTGACCCCGCTGGGCGATACCAACAGTGGCGATATCCCGCCCGTGGGCAGTGTGGCGGACCCCAGGCTGGCGGACCGCGTGGCCGATACCGAAATTACGCGCACCATTCCGTTTCATGACCTTGGCCTTGAAAACGGCCCCCTGACCCTGCGTGGTTTTTCACCATTGCAGGGTATTGACGTGGTGGTGCCGGCCAACCGCGTGGTGACCCATGCAACGCTGAAACTGTCAGGGGCGATTTCGCCCTCGCTGCTGCCCGAAGCCACGGCGCTGACCGTCACCCTGAATGAACAGTATGTCGGCACGATCCGCATCGATCCCACGCACCCGACCTTCGGTCCGATGGAAATCGAGGTCGATCCGCTTTATTTCACGGGTGACAACAAGCTCAATTTCCATTTTGCCGGTGAATACAGGCGTGACTGCAATGACCTGTACAATGACGTGCTGTGGGCCCAGATATCGGATCAGTCCAGCATTACCCTGACCACGGCGCGGATCGTGCCCGAACGTGACCTGAGCCGGTTGCCGGTACCCTTTTTCGATCCCAATCTGAAGGTGGCCATGCGGGTGCCGGTGGTCATGCCCGCGTCATCACCGGGGGAGGACATCATGCGCGCGGGGGGGCTTGTCGCCTCATGGTTCGGCAAGCTGGCTGACTCGCGCCTGCTGTCCTTTCCCGTGTCGCGCAGCATGCCGGCATCGGGCAATGCCATTGAAATCGGGCAGAATATTCCTGTTGATGACCAGGGACACATGCCTGCTGGCCCGACGCTGCTGGAAATCGCCAATCCCAATGACAGGTGGGGCACCGTCCTGATCGTAACCGGGCGCACGCCGCACGAGGTTGAGGTCGCGGCCCGTGCGCTGGTGTTTTCGCCCGATACGCTGGGCAACATGTCATCTGCCGTGGTGCAGGATGTTACCCTGCGCCCCCGCGCGCCATATGATGCACCAGCTTTCATCCCGACGGATCGCCCGGTGCGCTTTGGTGAACTGGTGACAGCGGGCGACCTGCAGGCTGGCGGGTTTGCGCCCGGTACGCTGCATGTGCCGTTTCACCTGCCGCCCGACCTGTATACGTGGCATGGCCTGCCTTTCCTGATGGATCTGTGGGTGCGCACGCCGGATAACCCGGTGGTGGATATCAGCGCGTCCCGTCTGGATGTCAGTCTCAACAACTCTTACCTGCAAAGCTATTCGCTGCTGGGCAACAGCCTGTGGCGTATGTGGTCGGAACGGATGGTTACCCAGCATGCAGGCGCGGTGGGCCACGTCACGGCGCTACCGTCATGGCTTCTGTTCGGGCAAAATGACCTGCAGTTCAACTTTGACACCCGTCCGGTGGACCGTGGGGCCTGTCGCCGTACGCCCGATAACCTGCGTCTGGGGATTGATTCGGATTCCGTGCTGGATTTCCGGCGTGGGGTGCATTTCGCGACCCTGCCCAACCTGTCCTATTTTTCTGAAATCGGGTTTCCGTTTTCGCGCATGGCCGACCTTGGGGAAACCACGGTGGTTTTGCCGCCCACGCCGGATACCGACACGATCGGGGCCTATCTTGACCTGATGGGCTTCATGGGATCGGTGACATGGTATCCCGCCGCAGGGGTGCATTTTGCCACGACGGCGGATATCGCGCAGAACCCGCCTTCGGGCGATATCATCCTGCTGGCGCCTGTGGGGCAGATGGGGGCGGCGACTTCCCTGCTGTCACGTTCGGCATACCAGATTGACGATGGCCATATCCATGTCGGTCAGGATATGGGGCTGCAGGGTATCTGGTACATGTTCCAGGACCGTGACGGCAGCGGACTGCGCAATGGGGTGACCGCCAACCTGAATGCCCCGGTGCGCAACGCCGCGATGATGATCGGGGCGGAATCCCCCTATGCCAGCCATCGTTCTGTTCTGGCGCTGCTGGGGGATGATGGCGCGCATATCCATGACCTGGTCACCAGCCTGCATGACCGCAAGGCCCTGTCCAGCCTGCAGGGTGACCTGGTGCTGAAGAACGGTGACAAATTCACGACCTATCGCACATCACCCACCTATACGGTGGGCAGGTTGCCGCTGTGGATGTGGGTGGACTGGTTCCTGTCGCGGCACCCGATCCTGATGTACCTGTGTGGTGTGACGGGCGCGATCATGCTGGGAACTGGCGCATGGCTGTGGCTGCGGGCCCGGGCGCGCCGACGGGTGCGTGAGCAGGCCGAGGCCGATGAAGCGGCACGCATGGCGGAACATGCATCTGAAGACTGATCGGGCGGGGCGCAGGCAATGTATGTGCTTGCGCCCGTGTCGTCCGCAGCCTGTGGTACAGATCATGGGGCGGTGCAGGGGACGGCGGCCCCATGGTTCGCGGTGCAGGCAAGGGGGAGGGATCTGGCATCCGTATGATGGAACAGGCCATTCCCGTATGGAATATCACTACCGTCACGCCATCGTTTGATGGGTGCGCTGCATTGTGACGGCATCATATTTTCAGGGAATGTGGCGGAGAGGGTGGGATTCGAACCCACGGTACGCTCACACGCACGGCGGTTTTCAAGACCGCTGCCTTCAACCGCTCGGCCACCTCTCCATATCGTCTGTTTAGCTAGGTCTGCCGCCGCCGTCTAGATGTTACCACGCACAAAAACCGCTGCATTCATATGGTTACTGTGCCGTCTTTTGTGCCGACATGCATTACCCGGTCCAGTTCATCCGCCGTCAGGGCCGACAGATAGATTTCAGTTGTCTTGACCGATGTGTGTCCCAGATGGCGGCTCAGACGGTAGATGTCGCCGCCTGCCTTGAGCCAACGGATAGCGAAGGCGTGGCGGAGGTCATGGATACGAAAGCGGGTGAAGGAGATGCTCTCGGCTTCGCATCGCGCCATCACCCGGCGCATGACCTGTCCATAGTTTGAGGCCGCATTTCGATAAGGCTTTCCATGCCGGTTTGGGAACAGGCAACCGGTACGGGGTGCTTGCTCCAGCAACGCGGTTGCGTCTCCGCCTGGTGTGACCCATGCGATCGTGCGTGGCCGACTCGTCTTGGTGCGGAGCAGTCGGATCTGTTGGCGTTCATGGTCCACGTTGTCTCCCGTCAGGCTGACAGCTTCGTTTTCCCGCATGCCCGTCTGTTCCAGCAGGTCGAGAATCGCAGCCATGCCGGGCGGGCAGGCGGCTTTGACCCGCGCTACCGAATCGGGGCAGGGCGGTGTGATCGGATCGCGCCGTTCGCGGATGATCGTGCGGTCAAAGGACAGGGCCGGGTTGCTGGTGATCCAGCCCCATGCCACGCAGGCCGACAGCAGGCGGGACAGCGCCGTCAGGTCCCGGCGGATGGTGGCATTGGTTACGCTGCCTGACCGGCCCGATACGAAATTGGAAATCAGGCGCGTGGTGATGTCGCGCACACGAACGCCCTTGAATGTATCTTCCAGACTGCGGATTGAGATGGTGTAGCGCCGCATGGTCTGGGGCTTGACCGAGGTTGCCAGCACTTCGGTAATCCAGCGGATGACGGCTTCCTCAAAAAGCTGGTCGCTGTCTCCCGTTACCGCCTCGCGCTCGAGTTCCGTTTTCCACTGCTTGAGCCTGCGCCGGGCTTCTCGCGGGTCAGCCGTGCGTAGGCTGCTTCTATGCTCGCGGCCGGCAATCTGGAGCCGCCCCCAATACGTTTTGCCTCGAAGGTAGATGTTGGCGTTGGTGCGGCCTGACAAACCCGGGCCTCCTGATTATTGATCCATGCGTGGATCTTGATGGGATCAAACGTCCAGATCCGGCCGAACTTGGCTGCACCGGGTATCTGCCCGGCTGCGGCCAGCTTCTGGATCTGGCGGGTGGAAAGGGTGGTGACCCGGGCGACATCGGCCAGACGCACCCGCTGCGTGATCTGGGGGATGGTGTCCATGCCGCTATCGCCCTGCGATTTCCGTAGCGATGCGGGCAGCGAGTTCCATCCGGGTCTCTACGGTTGCCAGTGGATGCGTGGCGGCCCACAGCTTGGCCAGCAGTACCAACGAGTCCCGTAGCGGGGTCTCGTTCATGAAAATGGGACGTGCCTTGCGATCATAGGCATGGGGTATCGGATCAAATTCGGGGCGGGGGACTTCATCGCCCATGCTGAGGTCGGTCACGATGTTTTCTCCTTTTGCAGCACGAAGGGCGGCAAGCCCTCGCGCGTGCGCCATGCGTTGATATGGGCCAGCGTGTCCCGGCAGGCGGGTGGCAGCCGGTTGGTGCGGGCCCATGCTGCGATTTCCTGTACGGTGGCGCGGATATGACCTGTGGTTGTTGCCTGCTGGTGATGGAGCATCTGCAGGGCTGCGATGCTGAACGCGCCATCACGCGTGCGGAGGGTGAGGGGCAGCCGGGCCGGAGTGGCTTCCTGCTGTGCGACCTGCTTGCGTCGCGCCGCCTCGCGCAGGCTTTCGGCATCGGGGTGCGGGTCGTCTTCCCGCAGCACGCGGATCAGGCGCTGGCGGATGGAGGTGCCATGCACCCCGAACACCCGGCCGATATCCGTCCAGGCCCGGCCTTCCGCCCGCATGGAACGGATCAGGGCATCGTCCTGCGGGGTATAGCGCCGGTCGGTCTTGCGGGCAGCCATTACGCATGTCCCGGCGTATGATGGATGTTGGCGATCGGCCGCAGTTCATTGCGGCGGAAGGCGGCGCCATCGGCGACCTGCTGCATGAACCCGACGATTTCTTTATCCGAGTAGCCCTGCTGCGTGTAGCTGCGGGCCATGCTTAGCAGGTGGCCCTGCAGGCGCAGGCAGAATGCGGCCTCGTTATCCGCAGCCCCCAGTTCCGCAATCAGGGCACCCATGCCACGGGGTGTGATCGAGATGTTGTCGAGATCATCGCTCATGCCGAGGCTCCCATAGCCAGCGTGTCGCGGGCGAGGGCGGCCAGCATGTTTCTGGCGTGGTCCTTGTGTTCGCAAGGGGTGACAAGTTCATCCGCAAAAAGTTGGATGGCACGGGCCCGGGCGACGTTACCCGTCAGTGTATGGGCTTTCTGTGTCGTGATCCGCTCCATCAGCGCGCAGCGCTCATCCTCAAACTGTTCGTTTTCTGCTTCGGCGGCGGCTTCTTCAGCAGTGGTATGAGCTGCTTCAATCCGCCTGTTTTGCTGCGCGACAATCGCACAGGCGCGATTGCAGTCATTGATCAAGGCAATGTCCGGGCTGACGCCTGATTGTGGAGCGATGGAGGCCAGATGGCGGGCGAAAGCTGCCAGATGTTTGGAGTCGGATATCGGCTCACTACCTTCCTTCACGCCGGGATCGGACTCCACGATGGCCTGTGCCACAGCAGAAAAGCCCTGCAGGGAAGTCGGCTTGCAGCGCACGAGGTCATCCAGCATGTCCTCCCGCCTGTTCACCAGTTGTGCCATGGCTGCGTCGCCGGCATCATCGCCGGGAATACGATGGGCCACGTCATCAACATGCCGCCCAAACGCCGTAGCCGCCGTTGCCTTCGCTATGATCGACGCATCCCTGCCGACAGGCGATGGCAGGTGCCCGTCCAGAATGGCCGAAACAAGCATGCGGTGGATGTTTTCCAGGGCGGGGCATTCGTCGCCTTCGGCAATGGAATCCTCAAGCGTGCGCGTGATTCGTGCCAGATTGACCATGTCTTCTGCCGTCTGGATGGTCTGGGCTTGTGTGGCGTCCACATTGGCCCAGTAGTCCATAAGGACCTGCGGCCCGTTATCGACAGGCCATTCGTCGGCAGGGAAATCCCTGATCTCGACAAACTGCCGTTCCATCGTATCGGCCAGATCGCGGAGGGCTGATGGCGTGGCTTCGGCTTCCGTGCCGAGGATGCGCTGAATGTCATAGGTGATGTCTTGGGGAGACAGTTTCTGCGCATCGACCCCCATACGCATCAGAAAGTGCAGGATATGACAGGTGCCCTGCTGGATCTGAGTGGTATATTCCTCGATATGCATCCGGCTGAGTTCAAAGCCCTCAAGCATGGAAAGCCGATCCATTGATGCGCCAAGCAGGGCTGCAACATCATGCAGGTTGTCCGGCTGCATGGTGAAGATACGGTCAATCAGGTTATCACGTGCTTCGGCGTGGCGGCTATAATTCCGGCCAGCGCAGCCTTCCGTTTTCTCCAGCTTATCAAGAGTGTCCCTTATCGTAGCCAGCCGCCGCCCGATCTGGGTCGGCGTGGCAAAAGCAGGCAGATCGGCGGAAACCGGATCTGCAACCCGCTCCAGGACCCAGTCGATCTGGTCCTCCACAACAAAGGCGGGCGCATGCTGGAGCACAAGGGATTTCCTTGCCGCCGTCCGCTTCGCCCTTTCATCGCTGCGTGTCTTTTCAAGAATGGTGACCAGTTCACTGGCCATGGTCCGGACCCGGCCTGCTGCGCGATCCTCAAGCCACCGCTTGAGATCTGGCGGTAGGCGGAAGTGCAGTCGCGCACCTTCGATCCGTCCGTGTCGTCCTGACATATAAGCCTCTCCCGACTCAAAATGAGTGTCTCACCTGCGTCAGGAGGTATATCGGCCACGGGATTTCCGTGGGTTCAGCCGCTCCGTCAGCAGGTCATGCCGATAAAGTCGGACATTCCGACAGATTATGCAAGAGAAAAGTTAGTATTCCCGACAAATATCACTCATGCCGAATTCTACTTCCCTTTTGAGATTAGGAACATAATATGAACTTAATCAAAGGAGAGACCGATGACCGCTACCGAACGAATCATCTTCCAGCCGTATATCTGGGGAAAGCCCAAACGGGGCGGGGCACAGCTTGAGCCAGGCGCGCCTATCGTGTGCCGGTCAGTCGAGGAAGGCAGGCGCAGGACCGATAAGGTCGCTGCTGGCGGCACGTCTATGGCCGGAGCAATCTTGGTCCGCATGGAAGTGGATGAAGATGCTGGGGACTATGGTGAGCCGGAGATCCTTGAGAGCGTGGGGGATGTGCCTAAGATGGAAGAGTAGGCAAAAGAAAACCCCGCCGGAGCGGGGTTGGTAGCTATGGGGATAATCCTAGTTGTCGCAATCTAATCTTTACTGCGTCAGGAGAAGCATCGAACGCGCCTCCCAGTTGGTATATGCCGCATAGCCCCTTTTTCCAGAAAAGCCTCACAAGATCTTTAGGCATAAGCAGTTCGGCAGCCAGGCTGTTTGCTTGATATTCTTCTGTGGCGGAAGCTCCGCTGCGATACATGGCATCATCGACTAGCCCGACAGAGTCGATAATATCTCGATGTAACATGAAATGTGCTAATTCATGCGCCAGAGTAAAACGCTTCCGCTGTTCGCTGTCACTGCCGTTTATCGCAATTTGATATGACCCATCGCGGCACCGCTTGATGCTACCCGACAAGTTTTTATCCTCAAATGTAGCATTATTATCAACGCGAATGCCTAAAGCCGACGCCATCCCCATTAAATCAGTGGGAGCCTTTTTCATGTAGCATTTCGCAATATCAAAGGGAGTGATCGTCGCAACATTAATCATTCTCGTTTTCCCTTCTGTCGTATGCGTTGCTAATGTCCTCATGAGGCGTCGAGCGTGCAGAGTCATCAATCCACTGCCTTACAGTTCTCGATACCGCTTCGACAGCAGCTTCGCGAGCGATTTTTTCCGATTGCTCTCTGAGAGTGGCGTATCCCCATATAGCTACAAGCCCGACCATCAACGTGACGGCGGCCATCGCAATGGTAGCTGCTGTCATTGCAAGCGATGCAACTGCGGATGCGTTCCATTGGCCAGCAAATTTTAAGGGTGCACATAAGTACGCAGTGAAGTACCCAATAGCTAGAAATATGTTCATTATACCTAAGAACCATGCGCCACATTTGCGCGCTCGGTCGAGCAAGCTGATTCTAGGCTGCATCATAGTCTTAACCGTATCATCGCATAATCCATATCCAAATTCCGTATAACAACCGCTGCGTCTGTTCTGCTATCTTTCATAAAGAACGAAAGGTAAACAAAATTCATGAGGGCAGCAAAAGATCTGCGATTTATTGGGGACAGGTCAGGCTGCATCAGAACGAATAGCCTTCTCGAAAAGGGTGAGAAGCAGTTTACGTTCGTCGTGATTGAGGGTGCGCCAGAGGCCAAGGAGGGCCAATTCGTCGGGGTCTTCGACCGACTGCGCCGACAGGTCAGAATTAACCGGCGGCGTTCCAGCTATATAATCGACGGGGACACCATAGTACTGTGCTAGCGCAATCATGGTTTCCCGCCCTGGCTTGTCATGAGCCTTTTCGTAGGACGCAAGAGTGCTGCGTCCGATGCCGACAGCATCCGCCGCTTCTTGCTGGGTAATTCGTCGCCCTTCCTTCTTTCCCTTCTGCAATCGCAGGGCGGAAAGACGGGCGCCCATGTCAGTCTCAAGGTTCATGGGTATCAGTATGGTTGATATTTCTAACCTTTGTGTCGGATCCGCCGACTTTTTCATTGCACCATAAAGTCGGAAATACTAACATTTATGCATGACACCAGCAGAACTCATGAAGCGGGTAGGCAGCGCTGCAAAAGTCGCCCATGCCGCTGGCCTTCGGTCCCATGCGACAGTGCTGGGATGGGGGCGTATTCCCGATAAGCATCTTATCACGCTTGAAGCCGCTACCGGCATTCCCCGCGAAGAACTCCGCCCGGACCTGTTCGATGGCGTGACGGTTGTGCGGGCTGAAGGGGAGGGGGACGGTGATTAATGAAATCCGAGTAAAGTCCCTTGATGCGGCTTTAGAAATCGCGCGCGTAACCGGCGTAATGGAGGCATCCGACATACTGAAGAATGCCTCTCTGATTGAAAATTACTTATCGATTGGGGTTGGGGTAGTTGGGACCGCCAGACTTCCCATCAACGATCAGCCGCGCACTATTGAACCAGTCCTCGATCTCGGCACGCGAAACTCTCCCGTCTTTGACCGGAATGGTGGGGAAATCCTTTCCGGAGGCGAGCGCGAGGTAATGGGCGACCTGCAGGATAAGACCCTCGCGGGTGGTGATGTTTCCGTTACTCATAAAGCTTCATCCTCTGCACAGGGTGGTGAAAGCGGGAAGGAGGTTACGACTCCTTCCCGTGCTGAAACTGTAGTCACGTCCGGTGATGCGGACCTACAGCCCGGTACGCATGGCAAGGGTGAGGACGCCTGATGTCCTGCGCCCCCTTCACCCTAAACCACCCCAACATGCTGCAGCCCGTGGATCAGCCGGTTCAGCGGCTGGCTCACGACCGGCGCCATGGGAATGGTGGGGGACGGCAGCAGGGTGGGCGACAGGATCCTGGCGCTCAGCGCCGTGCACAGCTGTGCGGCCTGCACGTATTCATACGCACCGGCCTGGGCACGCAGTTGCGCCAGCCCCAGCAGGGCCATGTCGATGCGCGACAGGGCATCCAGCCCCGTCGTGGCATCGTTCCGTTTTCCAGTTTCCTCCATACGCTCCTTCATCCCGTTGCTGCATCCGGCCTCGACAACCGGAATTCTGCAACAGGAGTTGTCCAATGGCGTGGAGTAATTCGTCCAAGCGCGTGGAGCATTTTGTCCAAGGGGCACAAATGACAGCCGAAATCGCAGTCAATGAGTTCGCCAGTATCGTCACGGAAGCCGTGAAGGCCCGCAAGGAAGCGCGCGGGCTGAAGGCGGCCATCCACGATACCGCGCGGCTTCTTGGCCTGACGGAACGGCGGGTCCGCGCTTGTATCTATCGCGAAATCAGGAGCGTCACCGCAGGCGAATGGCTGCGCGTGCGCGCCCGGTTCGCGGCCCACCTGGAGGCCGAGCAGCGACGACATATCGCTGAGGCCGAACTGCTAAGCGCACGTCTCGATGCGCTCAAGAAAGAGGCTGCATGATCTGGGAATGGTTTTGCCTGAAGATGGCTGCCCGCTGGCGGTCCATCTGTCACATCAACATTCACAATGCCGAAATTGCCAAGTGGCGGGCCGACCTGTGGCACCGGCGGTCGCGCCGATGAAGGGCCACGCACACCCCGCCATCACCCCCAATGAAGTTTCCCCGGCGGTCAACTCCTGCCGGGCCCAGCGCGGAACACACGCATGAACGTCATCCCCATGCCCCGGCGCGGGCATAACAGCCGCCAGTTTCCCGAAGATCCCGTCATGCGCGACATGCTCATGCAGGGCGGCCACAAGGCTGATCTGGCCCGCATGTTCATGGCGCGGCAGGAACTGTTCAACGCCTTCATGGCAGCGGTGCGATCGAATCCCGATCTGGCGATGATGCGGGATGAGGCCGGCATGACCGGCAAGGTGCTCGGTTATTTCTGTGATTTTGCGGAGGATGAACGATGAGCCGGGTTACCCGCAAAAAGCGTTATGAGTGGTCCAAGTTCTGGTGGAAGGACTGGCAGAATGACCTCGCCCTGAAGTCCTGTTCATACGCCGCACGCGGTCTGTGGATGGAGATGCTGGCCATCATGCACGCTGCAGATCGCATCGGTTTTTTCGAGATTTCTGGCAAGAAAGTCAGCGCGAAACAGCTTGCGGGACTGACGAACGGAAGCGATCGGGAAGTCAGAAAACTGCTTGTCGAATTGGAAGAAAACGGCGTGTTTAGCGTCGATGAAGAGGGCTTTATTTTCTCCCGCCGCATGGTGCGGGACAAGGAAAACTCTGACGTTTCGGCTGAACACGGGCGCAAGGGGGGTAATCCCGCCCTTATCCAGAATGATGCCGAAAATGATGGGGAGGGGGTTAACCCCCCGGATAAGGGTCAGGATAAGCCAAGGGATAAACTCAAGAAGCTAGAAGCTAGAAATACCCCTATAGTCCCCTTGCCAGGGGACGAGTTTTTCGACGATGCTGAACAGCCATCCGATCCCAAACCCAAAACCCGCCGTGCCAGCAAACCCCCGCTGGACGAGGCTGCGTTCGAGCAGTTCTGGGCAGCCTATCCGCGGAAGGCGGGCAAGCCCAAGGCACGCCGGGCGTTTGCCAAGGCCCTTGGCAGGGCCAGCCTCGAAACGCTGCTGGCTGCCGTCGCCGCAACGCCGTGGTCTGCCGATCCAACCTACATCCCCCATCCCGCAACCTGGCTCAACAATGAGCGCTGGGCCGATGAGGGCGTGCTTCCCGAACCGGCGGCGGATGAGGTGAAATACGACAGGGCAGCATACGACGACGCAGCCCGGCGGTGGGCAAAAAACGGCTTCGAGGGCCTGTCGCCCCGACTGGAGCATTTCCCGCTGAAGGAAGCGGCCCATGGCTGAGGTCCTGCATTTCGAGCCGAAGGTGCAGGAAGTCCCGGCCAACGCCATGGCCGAAGCCTGCGTGATCGGGTCGATCCTGCTCAATAACGCGGCCTACGACAGCGTGGCGGACGTGGTGAAGCCGGAGCATTTCTACCACACCGACATGACCGAGATGTTCCGGCTGGTGCAGGGTGAAATTATGGCTGGTCGGCAGGTTTCACCCGTCACGATCGCGCCGCAGATCCGGTCAAGCGAATACCTTGGGGCCGAGTGGCTGGCCAAGCATCTGCCCGGCATCATTTCGGCCGCTGATGTGCGCATGGCACGGGAGGCGGCCCGATCGGTCGCTGCCTGCTGGGTCAAGCGGTCGATCCAGACCTATGCCGACGAAATGCGGGCACGGGCCGCCAATTCCGAAGCAACGGCCGATGACATTCTGGCCGAAGCGCTGGAGCATCTGGAAGCCTTGGCCAAGGGCACTGATGCCAGCAGGCCGACCGTCACGGCGTTCGCCGCCGGGCAGGCGCTGATGGAAGAAACGAACAGCCACTGGCAGGCGGGGCAGTTCCTGTCCGGGCTGGATACCGGCTTTGCGGAACTGAACAACCGGATCCGCGGCTTCCGGCCAGGCGCCATGTATGTCGTGGCCGCACGGCCCGGCATTGGCAAATCCGGGCTTGCGCTGTCGCTGGCGGTTCGGATGGCCCAACTGAACGGGCGGGGTCTTTTCTGGTCAGGCGAAATGTCGGCCGAGGAACTGATGGGCCGTGTCATCGCGGCCAGGGTCCGTATGCCGCTGGACATGGTGCTGACCGGCATGAACGACCGGGCCGGACAGCCGGAGCGGATCAGCAAGCACGACATGGGCCGGATGGTCGAGGCGTCCATGGCGCTGAAGGACATCCCGCTTTCGATCGATGACCGGGAAGGGATCACAGTGCCCCAACTGCTGGCCCGTGCGCGGCAGTTGAAGCGTTCGAAGCTGGGTCTGAAGTTTGTCGTGGTGGATTACATGGGGCTGATGCGTGGCTCCACGGTGGCGCGCCGGTCAGGCAACCGCACGCTGGAAATGACCGAGATCAGTGGCGACCTTGCCCGCATGGCGCGGGAACTCAAGGTGCCCGTCATCGCCCTGTCCCAGCTTAACCGCCAGTCCGAGAACCGGGAGGACAGGCGGCCCGTGCTGTCCGACCTGCGGGATTCCGGTGCCATTGAACAGGATGCCCGATGCGTCATGGCCCTCTAC